>JBKPRD010000333.1:0-3754 GCA_046734415.1 Actinomycetota bacterium
GACAGAAGTGCCGTTTCTCGCCCACTTTCCGGAGGACCTTCGCTTCGTGCTCGCGCTCCACGAGGCGTCAGTGGTGGGTCTCGCAACCGGGTGGGCGATCGGCCGCGGAGAGCCCGCGTTCGTGCTCCTGCACACGACCGCGGGCCTGGGGAACGCCGTCGGGGCGCTTGCGACCGCCCGCGTCAACCGAGCTCCGCTCGTGGTGCTGGTCGGCCAGCAGGACCGGCGGCACCTCGCGCACGAGCCGTTCCTCGCCGGGCGGCTTCAGGGGCTCGCGGGCGAGTATCCGGTATGGGTCGATCAGCCCGTGCGCGCGCAGGACGTCCCGGGCGCGATCGGGCGCGCCGCTCACGAGGCGACCACGCATCGCGGGCCGGCGATCGTGATCGTCCCGATGGATGACTGGGGCGCCCGGGCCGACCCGGAGCGTGAGGACGCGGCGCCGGAGCGGGTCGTACGCGCCACGGTCGCCGACCTCCGAGTTGTCGAGGAGCTCGTCGCGTTCCTCGAGGCCGCAGAGGCACCGGCGTTCGTCGTCGGCGCCGGCACGGACAGCCGAGAGGCCTGGACGGCGATCGCCGAGCTCGCTGAGCGGCTCGTGGCGCCTGTCTTCCAGGAATCGTTCGGCGCTCGCGCCGGGTTCCCGCAGGACCACCGGCTCTACGGTGGCGTCCTTCCCGCGGATCGCCCCCGGCTCCGCGACAAGCTCGAGCCGTTTGACGCGCTCCTCGTCCTCGGCGCGCCGGTCTTCCGCCAGTCGCCGTATGCGCCCGGACCGTTCACCAAGCCCGATACGCGGATCGCACTCGTGAGCGACGACCCCGACGAGGTCCAGCGGAGCCCCGCCGAGCTCGCGGTCCTCGCGCCGCCCGCAGCCGTTTGCCGCGAGCTTGCCGAGCGAGTCCCGCAGCGCGAGGGACCACCGCCCGAGCAGTTCCGGCCGCCGCCCCCGCCCGAGCCGCCGTCCGCCCGAGAGCCACTCCTGGCCGGCCATGTCCTCTCGGCGCTCGCCGAGCGCCTCCCGCGCGACGCCGTCGTCGTCGAGGAAGCGCCCGTCGATCGCCCCGAGCTCCACGAGCGCCTCCTCGCCCGCGAGCCGCTCGGATTCCTCAGCGCGGCGATGGGCGGGCTCGGCTTCGCGCTGCCGGGGGCCACGGGCCTTCGGATGGCGCTACCCGAGCGACCGGTCGTCGCCGTCGTCGGCGACGGCTCGGCCATGTACGGGATCCAGGCGCTCTGGAGCGCCGGGCATTACCGGGTCGGCGTGCTCTACGTGATCCTCTCCAACGGCGGCTATGCGATCATGGACCGGCTCGTCGAGCGCCATGGGTCGAAGGGCCCGTGGCCGGGGTTTGACGTCGACATCGCCGGAATCGCCCGCGCTCAGGGCTGCGACGCGCAGTCGATCGCCGAGTACGACGACCTGGTCGAGACGCTCGACGCGGCAGTGCCGGAGCTCGCCACGCGCGAGGAGCCGCTGCTCCTTGACGTGGCGATAGCTCCGACTCCGACCTTCCGGCTCTAGCCGACCGTGAAGCTCTTCTTCTCCCGCGGTTGGGCGCTCGACCAGTAGCGGTACGTGCCCTTCCGGAGATTCAGCGTCCAGGTGATGCGGCCCTTCCCTTTGACGCTCGTTCGCCTGTTGATCTTCGGCCCCTTGAGCACGAAGTTCTGCGTCTTCGAACTGTCGGTGACGACGAAGACATACGGCCCGACTGCGAGCTTCTTCACCGTCCGACCCTCGAGCCGCAGCAACACGCGCCGCCCTTGGACCGTGCCCTGCAGCGTGAGGCCGCTGGCGATGCTGTTCGGCACGAGCTGCTTCATGTTCGGCAGCTTCGAGATCACGTCGTACTTGCGCGAGTAGTTCGCCAGCTGCTGGAGCTTGCTGCGGTCGATAAGCGGGCTCCAGATCGGCAGGCGGATGTTGCGGATCGCGGGAGCGAGCAGCGCCCGGATCTCGTCGGGATGCGACTGCGCGTACACCAGCGAGCGATTCATCGCTGTCCGGAAGCGCTGCGCCAGGCCCTTGTTGGCCGAAACCCAGCTCGGCTTGGCCGCGTAGCCTCCGATCGGGAAGTAGCGGCCGAGCACCGGCCCGGGAGCCATGACCGACCGGCCGCCGTCGCTCAAGATCTGCGACAGGAACGGCTCCGGCGTCCAGACAGCATCCACCTGCCCGTTGTTCAGCGCCGAACGCATCTGCGGGAACGGGATGGCGGTGAGCCTGGCGGCGCTGGACGACATCCCCAGCTTCTCGAACGCCGCCCTGATCATGATCTCGCCGACGCCCTTGAGCGCGTTCACTGCGACCGTTTTCCCCCGAAGGTCCTGCGGCGTGTGAATCGAGCTCGACCCCTTGACGAGGATGTTCTGCCAGTTGTCCGACACCGACGTACCCTCCACCTCGCTTGACGCTAGGAGCTGGAGCGGAATGCCGCTCGTCGACCCGATCATCATCGGGACGAAGCCGGCATAGGCGATGTCGCCGTTGTTGTTCCCCATCGCGAGAACGACGTCGTTCCCGCTCTGAAGCGTCGTCTTCTTGAACGTGATCCCCTGTTGCGAGAAGAACCCCTTCTGAACCCCGAGATCCAGAGGCAGGGCGTTCGCGATCGGCAGCGTCAGCAGCCGGAGCTCTGTCGTCGCACGAGGCGCGCTCGACGCCGTGCCTCCGAAGACGGTCAGCCCGACGACCACGACGCCGACCATCGCGACGCCGAGGCGCCGCATGCGCCGGTAACCCGCCTTTCCCCTCATGCTGTTTCTCCTTTCGTCGCAGTTGTGACCGGCGCCAGCCGCCGGGTGGGCTCGTCCTGTTCGCGCTTGATCAGCCGGTAGACGTGGCCGCGAAGTTGCGTGAACTCCGTCAGCTCCTTCGTCGCGATCTGGTCTCGCGGGAACGGGAGGTCGACGTCGATCACCTCTTTCACCTCGGTTGGTGCGTGTTTGAGGACGACGACCCGGTCCGAGAGGTAGACCGACTCGTCGATGTCGTGCGTTACGAAGAGGATCGTCACCGCGAACTCCTCGCGCACGCGCAGGACGAGATCCTCGAGATCGCCGCGAGTCTGGGCATCGACCGAAGCGAACGGCTCGTCCATGAGCAGGATCGACGGCTGATAGGCAAGCGCACGCGCTATGGCGACACGCTGCTGCATCCCGCCCGAAAGCTGCCAGGGATAGTGGTCGATGAAGCGGGTGAGCCCCACGGCGTGCAGGGCCTCCTCCACGAGCGCCTTCCGCTTGGCTCGCGGGAGCTTCTTGTGTCGAAGCGGCAGGAGCACGTTGTTCCGCACGGAGGCCCACGGCATCAGCGAGCGGCCGTACTCCTGGAAGACGAGGGCCATCTCCTCGGGCGGCGACGTCACGGGCTTGCCGCGTAAGAGCACCTGGCCGCTGGTGGGCCGCAGCAGACCGCCGACGCACTTGAGCAGCGTCGTCTTCCCGCAGCCGGACGGGCCGACGACGCAGACGAACTCACGATCATCGACGGCGAAAGCGACGTCGGCGATCGCGTTTGTCGCCTTGGCGCCGGTGCCGTATGTCTTGGCGAGGTTCCTCACCTCGAGCAGCTGACCGGCGTATGTGCTCACGGGGCCGTCGCCGCCCGCCAGCCGCGATGCCACGCAAGGACGCGGCGCTCTATGAGGATCAGCAGCAGGTTCAGCAGGTAGCCGAGGACACCGATCAGGACGATCGCCGCCCACATCGGCGCAAGCTGGAGCGTGTTCTTCGAGATCAGCAGGACGTA
>JBKPRD010000334.1:0-3365 GCA_046734415.1 Actinomycetota bacterium
AAGCAGAGGAGACATGAACCTCGGTAACGGCCTCGGCCACCTGACGTATTCGACGCTCGTCCATCCGGGTGACACGTGGGACGAGATGTGGCGGAGCCTGACGACGTACGTGCCGCAGGTGAAGTCGCGGGTCTCGCCCGAGGCGCCGTTCGGCGTATCGCTTCGGCTCGCCAACGCCTCTGCCGAGACCCTCGCGGCCGATGCGGAGGAACGCGAACGGCTCAAGGCCTTTCTCGCCGACAACGACCTCTACCTCTACACGGTCAACGCATTCCCGTACGGGCCGTTCAAAGGCGTCCGCGTCAAGGAGCAGGTCTACGAGCCGGACTGGCGCAGCGAGGAGCGCACGCGCTACACGATGAACGTCGCCGACGTCCTCGCCGAGATCGGCGCACCGGGCATGGAGCCGTCGATCCAGACCGCGCCGCTCGGCTTCAAGCCGAACGTGACGGGATCCGATGTCGTCGCGTCATACGCGGAGAACGTGCTTCGCGTGGCGGCCCATCTCGTCGATCTGGAGCGGCGGACCGGCACGGTCGTGACGCTCGCGATCGAGCCCGAGCCCTACTGCTTCCTCGAGACGACCGACGAGACCGTGGCCTTCTTCGACGAGCATCTGTATTCCGGCCCCGCGGCCATCCGGCTCGCCGAGCTGGCAGACCTGCCGGTGTCACACGCGCACATGGCGCTCCGCCGCCACCTCGGCATCGTGTTCGACATCTGCCACCAGGCCGTCGAGTACGAGGACATGTCCAGCTCGCTCGGTCAGCTCGTCGCTGCGGGGATTCCGATCCTGAAGCTGCAGGAAGCGGCCGCCCTGCAGATCCCCCTCGTCACCGACGAGATCGTCGAGGTCCTGCGCCGCTACGCCGAGACGGTGTACCTGACGCAGACGCTCGAGGTGCGAGACGGAAAGATGACCCGCTATCTCAACCTCGAGGATGCCATCGAGGCCTGGGAGACGGGCGACCGTGGCCCGCGCGAGTGGCGCGTCCACATCCACGTGCCGGTGTTCCTGGACGATCTCGGCGCGTTCCGCTCCACCCGCGACGCGATCGCCGCGGCCCTGCGCATCCACAAGGCGCGCCCGCTCTCGCCCCAGCTCGAGATCGAGACCTACACGTGGGACATGCTCCCGGACGAGCTGAAGACCGGCGACATCGTCGAGTACGTCTGCCGCGAGATCGCGTGGGTTCGCGGCGAGCTCGTCCCGGCGGGCGAGGAGGAGTCGAGCCTCGTGGGTGCGCCCGCTAGGTGACCGCGACGGCGTCGACCTGAAACCGCGCGCCACCGGGTCCCATCGCGCCGACTCTCATGAACGTGCTGGCGGGCGGTGTAGCGACCAGTTGCGGCGCGTGTTCGCGGTAGTAGGCGACCAGCGCGCTCTGCATCCTCGCGTACTCGTCGACGCCGCTCAGCATCAGTGTGATCTTGACGATCTTGCTGAACGCACTACCGGCGCGCGCCAGTGCGTCGCCGAGGTTGTCGAGCGCGGTCGCGACCTCGTGCTCGATCGACGCCGAAGCCGAGCCTCCGTCGGGAACGCCCTCGCAGGCGGACAGGAACACGAGTCTTCCCGCGGTCACACTCTCGGCCGCGTCCGCGGTTCCTGCCTGACGATGCGTCGGCCAGCCGGGCGCGGCGGCATCCGCAACAGCGAACGCTTCGACCTCGATCAAGAACTCGGGGCGCGGCAGCTCGCTCACCACGAACACCGTGCTGGCCGGTGGATCGCGGGCGACCTCGGGCGCATGCTGGCGGAAGAAGGCCCGCTCGACCTCGCGATAGATCGGCAGCGTGCTTGCCTCTTTGACGAACACATTCGTCTTCACGAGATTGGCGAGGGACCCGCCCGGCTCCTCCACGGCGGCCCTGACCTTGTCGAGCACGATGCGGGACTGCTCCGCGAAGTCGTTGGTCTCGACTCTCACCGTTTCGTGATCGAGCCCCTGACAACCCGAGATGATCAGGAGATTGCCGATCGACTGGCTGCGCGCGAACTTCGCGTGCTCCTTCGGGACATGCGGGTAGGCGAGCTCCTTGCCGGCCCAATACTCCGGGTAGTACCTGACCGGCCAACCGGGCATCCCGCGGTCGAGCGCGGCGATGACTTCGTACTGGACAAGAAACTCCCGGCGGGCCAGCGAAGGGACGACCATGAGCGTTGCCGCAGGCGGCGTGGTCACGAGCTGCGAGGCATGAAGCTCGTAGAACTCTATCTCCGTCTTGCGCACGCGCCCGTAGTGATCAAGGTCGGTGAGCAGGAAGAACGTCTTGACGACGTTCTCCATCCGGCTGCCCGCTGCTTCAAGGGCACATCGCGTGTTTTCGAGCGCCAGAGTGACTTGATCCTCCACCCGCCCCGGCCCGCGTTTCCCATCGTCGTCGGAAGTACAGCCGGAAACAAAGACGACGTTGCCAACGACAACGCTCTGCGCAATCGTCGGCTCGTCCACCGCCCTATCAGAGGAGGCGTACCGGACGTTCCACTCCCGCATCACTCCTATCGGCCGAGGATCGACTTCAGCCGCCGCTTCCAGTGGTGCGGCGTGACCAGTTCCTCCAAGAGTGCCCGAACGGGACCGGGCGCGCCGCCGGCGAGTGACGAGCGCCCGTGGAATTCGAAGACGACGTACCGTGCCTGCCCGCTGCCGACGTTCCGCATCCCGTGTGACTCTCCGGCGCGGTAGAAGATCACGTCGTGCGGGATCGCACGTCCGCCGATCGTCTCGACCTCCCCGTCGAGGACGACGATCGCGACGTCATAGGAATCGACGTGCGGCTCGTACCCTTCCCCGGGCTGGAGGACGGTGACGTGCGACTGGAGCCTTCGCAGGTGCCGCGTCGGCCTGTCGATGAGGACCCGGGATTCGCCCGTCGTCTCGAAGCGGCTGAAGGGCAGGCTCTCGTCCGATGTGGGCTCGCCGCGCCACTTCAGCATCAGGTAGGTCGCGGGCCCGGTGCTCGTCGTTCGCAAGGTATGCGCGAAGCCCGTCGGGTAGAAGACGAACTCTCCCGGCCGTAGCGGCGAGGTCCCGCGCTCCGGCAGCTCGAGCTCCGCCTCCCCCGCGAGGAGCAGCAGGACCTCCTCCTCCGCGTGTGTGTGCGGCGGGTGGGGTGACCTGCCCGTGAGCAGCACCGACGCGTGGCAGGCGAGGGCGGGAAGGTCTGCGGTCGAGCCCCGGAATGCCGGATACGGCTTCCAGCCGGCCTGTTCGTCCGGCTCGAGCGGAAGCCGGAGTGTGTGGATACGGCTGGTCAGCTGCACATCGACCCAACCGCCCCCGTCCGCAAGCGGCCCCGGCACGATCCGATTCGAGCCCGCATCCCCACTGCCGCGGACGATAAGACACGGCGGTCTCGGC
>JBKPRD010000335.1:0-11511 GCA_046734415.1 Actinomycetota bacterium
CCACTTGCGCATCCGCTGCTGCCAGCGCTCCGCGAACCGCCAGCCGGCCGGCGCACCCGCCTCGATCGCGCGCAGCAGCGCCAGCTCAGTGCCGTGCAGCTGCCCAACGACCGGCACCGCCGGAAAGGTACGCAGCGCCGCTTCGTTCGCCGGGGTCAAATGATGAAGATGAAGCAGATCCGCGTGTGCCACGCCGGCACGGACGAGCGCGTCCGCCCACACCCCAACCAACCGCTCGTACGCATCATCATCGACCTCGGCGAAGACACGGTCTGGCGCGCCCGGCCGATCCTCGTACGACGGCTGGAACGGCACAGCGCCCTCGCCGCCCTTCCGGCCGGGCGAATAGTCGACCGTGACCAGATCGACGCCACCAAAGAAGGTGGCCGCGTGCGTCTGCTCACCCGCCCGTCCCAGCGAGCCAGCCACCAGGGTCACCTCCCAGCTCGTCGTCGCTAGCGCGCGGCTGAGCGCGCGCACAACCTGGGCGGAACCGCCGCGCGGAAAGAAGAACAGCCCCGAAACGACACGGCACCCACCCTGCCAGCCGCCTCCCTCAGCAATCATCGCTGCGCGTCCAGCCGGCCGAAAGTTGGGTGAAGGTGATCATGCTCGTCTTGGTGATTCCTCTCATGGCGTCGTCGCCGGCCGCAAAGGTGCAGCGCTTGCCCGCCGCGAGCGCACACGATTCGGGTGCATCAGGCTCCGCCGGCCTGAGGCCGAATCATATGACGCGGCCACACCACCCAAGCCAGGCCTAGGAGATGCTTGACCAGGAGGCTCGCCGGCGCCGGGTCGGCTGCCGCGAGTCGTAGCGTTCAGCCACCGGTCCGTCGCTGCGAGAATGGGACATACGGGATCGAGACGAGAGGAGTCGATGTGGCGACGAAGGCTGACTTCACCGAGGAGGAATGGAAGATCATGCAGAAGGGGGTAACCGGCGCGGGCGCACTGGTCTCGATCAGCGACCCCGACTTCACCGACAGCTTCGGTGAGGCCGGCGCGATCGGGAAGTACCTCGCTCAGCAGCACGAGAAGAGCGACAGTGTTCTGATCCGGGATCTCACACACGTGCATGGCACCGGATTCGGCTTGACCGCCTCGCGCGAGAAGGTCGAGACGGAGACGCTCGATGCCCTGCGCTCTGCGACCGCGACCCTCCAGGCAAAGGCACCGGACGGGCTGGCCGCCTATCAGGAGCTCGTGATCGGGGTCGCCGAGCACGCCGCGAGCGCGAAGACCGGCATCAAGCCGACCGAGACGGACGCAATCGCCAAAATCAAGGAGGCGCTGGGCGCGACTCAGTAACCGGACAGGTACAACCCGCTACGTGGCGCCGCGGTCGGTCCGCCTCTCGAGCCCGGAACGGGTTCTGTTCCCCGACGACGGGATCACGAAGCAGGACCTGTTCGAGTACTACCGCGCGATTGCGCCGGTGCTCGTCCCGCACCTGCGCAACAGGCCGTTCACGATGAAGCGCTCGCCCTACGGCGTGGCGGGGGACGCGTACTTCCAGAAGCAGGCGCCGAAGGGGATGCCCTCCTGGATCCCGACGCGCACCTACCGCACCTACCCGCGCGAGGGCGAGTCGCGGCTCGTCGACTTCCCGCTCGTCAACTCGCCGGAGGCGTTGCTCTGGATGGTGCAGATGAACTGCATCGACATGAACGCGTGGTACTCGCGCGTCGACAAGCCGCACCGCCCGGACTTCGTCCTCTTCGACCTCGACCCGCCCGACGGCGGCTTCGCGCTCGCGATCCGCGTCGCTCACCTGATCCGGGAGGAGCTCGAGCGGCTCGAGCTCGAGTCCTACGTCAAGACGAGCGGCGCCGACGGGATCCACGTGCTCGTCCCGATTGCACGCCGAGCGACCTTCGAACGGACCTACGCGTTCGCGGAGCGCGTGGCGCGCAGGCTCGAGGAGCGGAACCCAGGGTTGGTCACGACCGAATGGCTGAAGCGCAAGCGCGAGGGCGTGCTCGTCGACCACCGTCAGAACGCGCGGGGAAAGACGATCGCCTCGGTCTACTCGGTGCGGCCAAAGCCGGGCGCACCGGTCTCGACGCCGCTTCGCTGGGACGAGCTAACCGAGGACCTGACGCCGCGCCGCTTCGGGATGCGCGAGGCGCTCGAGCGCGTCGAACAGCACGGCGACCTGTTCGAGCCCGTGCTCGCGGGCGGTCAGGCACTCGGACATGCCCTGAAGAGGTTGCGCTAGTTTGGGGGCACTGACCGGCGAGGATGCACGTGCCGTTCACGAGCCGAGGTAGTTCGCTGGATTGTCGTCCGTGACCGGTGTGGCAGTGTTGGGGTCCTGGGCGGTTGCCGTGCCGGTGTTCGTTTGCTGGCCCGCCAGAGCCGTGGCCGTCTGCGTGTACGTCCAGGTCTCGGTCAGGTCGAGCAGGCCGTTGCCGTTCGTGTCGCCGGTGAACGAGGTGATCGGGCCCAGCTTGTCGTCGCTGACGACCACGTTGGCAAGCGGGACGTTGCCGGTGTTGGTGACGACGTAGGTGAAGGTGACCGTCGAGCCCACCGGGACAGACGGGCCTGTGGGGGTGTCCGCGTCCTGGCCGTTGACGAACTTCACGATGTTGATCGCCGGCGCATCGCCGAAGTAGTTCCCCGGATTGTCGTCGGTGACGATGGTGCCGGGGGGGTTGTTGGCGTCGTTGGCGGTTACCGTGCCGGTGTTCGTCTGCTGGCCCGCCAGAGCCGTGGCCGTCTGGGTGTAGGTCCAGGTCTCGGTCAGGTCGAGCAGGCCGTTGCCGTTCGTGTCGCCGGTGAACGAGGTGATCGGGCCCAGCTTGTCGTCGCTGACGGCCACGTTGGCGAGCGGGACGTTGCCGGTGTTGGTGACGACGTAGGTGAAGGTGACCGTCGAGCCCACCGGGACGTGCGGGCCCGTGAGTGAGTCCGCGTCCTGGCCGTTGACGAACTTGACGATCTGGATCCCCGGCACATCTGCGCTGCCGAAGTAGTTCGCCGGATTGTCGTCGGTGACCACCTGGGCGGTGGGCGACTGACCGGTTGCCGTGCCGGTGTTCGTCTGCTGGCCCGCCACAGCCGTGGCCGTCTGCGTGTACGTCCAGGTCTCGGTCAGGTCGAGCAGGCCGTTGCCGTTCGTGTCGCCCGTGAACGAGGTGATCGGGCCCAGCTTGTCGTCGCTGACGGCCACGTTGGCGAGCGGGACGTTGCCGGTGTTCGTGACGACGTAGGTGAAGGTCACCGTCGAGCCCACCGGGACGATCGGGCCTGTTGGGGTGTCCGCGTCCTGGCCGTTGACGAACTTCACGATGTTGATTCGCGGTGGCGGCTCGACCGTCGCAGAGGCGGAGTTGTTGCCCGTGTTCGAGTCGAACTGGTCGGAGCGGGTGATCGTCGCCGTGTTCGATAACGGATTCGGCGAGGCGACCGTTGCCTGGATCGTGAGCGTCTGCGGGGTGCCCGTCGTGACCGTCCCGATCGTCCACACTCCGGTCGCCGCGTCGTAGGTGCCCTGGCTCGGAGTCGCAGACACGAACGTCAACCCGGCCGGCAGCAGGTCGGCCACCTGGACGTTGGTTGCGGCATCCGGCCCGTTGTCGGTCAGCGTCACCGTGAACGTCACTATGTCGCCGACGTTCGGGGTCGAATCACTGACAGCCTTTGTAACCGCGAGGTCAGCCTGTTGCGGAGTCTCGGTCACGGAGGCAGTGTTGTCGCCGAGGTTCGGGTCGAACTGGTCGACGTGCGAGACCGTCGCCGTGTTCGTCCGAGGATCCGGCGACACGACCGTCGCCGCGAGCACGAGCGTCTGCGGAGTGCCCGGCGCGACCGTCCCGACATCCCACAGGCCCGTCCCCGCGGCGTAGGTGCCCTGGCTCGGCGTCGCCGACACGAACGTCAACCCGGCCGGCAGCAGGTCGGTCACCTGCACGCCCGTCGCTGTGCCCGGCCCACCGTCGATCAACGTCACCGTGAACGTCACTGTGTCGCCGACGTTCGGGGTCGAATCACTGACAGCCTTTGTAACCGCGAGGTCAGCCTGCAGCGGAGTCTCGGTGGCAAAGGCAGTGTTGTTGGCCGGGTTCGGGTCGAACTGGTCGGCGTGCGAGATCAATGCCGCGTTCGTCTGCGCACTCGCCGAGGCGACCGTCGCCTGGATCGTAAGCGTCTGCGGCGTGCCTGTGGTGACTGTCCCGACGTCCCACAGGCCCGTCCCCGTCGTGTAGGTCCCCTGGCTCGGCGTCGCCGACACGAATGTCAACCCGACCGGCAGCAGGTCGGTCACCTGCACGCCCGTCGCAGTGCCGGGCCCGTTGTCGGTCAGCACCACCACGAACGTCACCAGGTCGCCCACGTTCGGGCTTGGATTGCTAACGAGCTTCGAAACCGCAAGATCAGCGCTCTGCACGTTGAGGCCGACAGACGCGCTGTTGTTGCCCGTGTTCGAGTCGGGCTGGTCGGAGTGGGTGATCGTCGCCGTGTTCGATAACGGATTCGGCGAGGCGACCGTTGCCTGGATCGTGAGCGTCTGCGGGGTGCCCGTCGTGACCGTCCCGATCGTCCAGAGGCCGGTCGTCGCGTCGTAGGTGCCCTGGCTCGGAGTCGCAGACACGAACGTCAACCCGGCCGGCAACAGGTCGGTCACGGTCACGTTCGTCGCCGTGAACGGCCCGGCGTTGGCCACCGTAACCGTGAACGTCACCGTGTCGCCGACGTTCGGACTCGCATTGCTGACTGTCTTCGTGACCCCGAGATCAGCGCCCACCGCGCCGCCGGCGTTGCCGCTGCTTCCGAGCTTGAACAACGGCGTCGCGTTGTGAATGTCTTGATCCTGGTTGTAAACGTCCAGGAAGAAGGTCTGCCCGAAGGACAGGACCAGCTTCTTGGCGAAGCTGCCGCCACCGCCCCCGTCCACCTTGAACGAGCCGAGCCGGATGAGGAAGTTGCAGTCACCGTCGTAGAGGTTCACCACGTAGCTGCCCGGTGCCGCGCCGTGAACCTGGCCCCGGAAGGTGGCGTTTCCCTTCTGCCTGATCGCCGTTACCGTCCCAATCTGCTTGTGGTCGGCGCCGTGACCGCCCGGACACGTCATCGGGAAGCTGTCCTTGATGATCGGAACCTTGACCTGACCCGGCCCGCTCAGCGCGATGCCCACCGACACGCCAAACGCGAGCGCGAGCACCGCCGCACCGAGCAAGACGGATGTGCGCCGCTTCCCGCCCAGTGGCTTACCCAGCGATCCCGAAGCCACCCCGACCGCCGCGAGGAACAGACCCTTGCGCCGCACGGACTTCCACCTCCTGCCTCTCCCGGCCACCTGGACGGAACCGAGTATTGCGCTGCGAGCGAGAGGGTGTCAACCGGGAACACTAGGGCGCTCAGGGCCTGAGAACTGGTCAAAGCCGGAAATCTCGACTCCGTGATGCCTCTCTACGAGAGCGAGGCAGCATTCGCGACCCAGCCCGGGAGCCCCGCTCACGGCCCGGCCGGCGTCCGCGAAGCGCCGAGCGGTTTTATCGCGACCAAGGGCAAGCTCGACCTCGAGGTGACACGAGTCCTCGAGGTCGGCGATCTCGCCCTGGTGACCGCCTGGCCCTTCTGTTGAAGCCGAGTACGATCTAGGCAGCGCGTCGACGGGACAAAGTGGATCTTCGGCTACCGCTCTCGCTCGACCGTCGCTTCGAGGCGGTCATTTTCGATTGGGATGGCACTGCGGTGCCCGATCGGAGGGCCGACGCGAGCGAGCTGCGGGGGTTGGTCGAAGAGTTGTGTGCGCTTGGACTCGACATGGTGATCGTCACCGGCACGCACGTCGGGAACGTCGATGGGCAGCTGGGTGCGCGGCCGGCAGGCCCGGGGCAGCTCTACTTCTGTGTCAACCGGGGCTCCGAGGTCTACGCGGCGAACCTGGACGGGATCGAGTTGGTCGACCGGCGGCAGGCGACAGCGGCCGAGGATGAGGCGCTCGACGCGGCAGCGGCGGACACCGTGGTCGAGCTCGGCCGCCGCGGCGTTGTCGCCGCAGTGGTCTCGCAGCGGTTGAACCGGCGAAAGATCGACCTGATTCCGGAGCCGGAGTGGGCCGATCCGCCAAAAGCGCAGATCGGCGAGCTGCTCGCCGCGGTGCAGGCGCGCCTGCGTGGCGCCGGGCTCACGGGTCTCGGCGACGCCGTCGAGGTCGCGCTCGCCGCTGCGCGCGCTGCCGGGCTGATCGATCCTCGCGTGACGAGCGATGCCAAGCACGTCGAGATCGGCCTCACCGACAAGGCCGATAGCGCCCGGTGGGCATTCGCAGAACTAAGGAGACGCGGGATCGGCCCCGGTCTTGTGCTGATCGCGGGCGACGAATTCGGCCCGGTGGGCGGCGTGACCGGCAGCGACTCCTTCCTGCTCGTCCCGGAGGGGTCTCGGGCGACGACGGCTTCGGTCGGGGCGGAGCCGAACGGCGCCCCGAGGGACGTGCTCCACCTGGGAGGTGGACCGGAAGTCTTCCTGCGGGTACTCGCCGATCAGCTCGAGCGGCGGCGACGCCGCGACATCCCCGAGCTCGACGGGGATCCCGCGTGGACGCTCGTCTTCGAAGGGCTCGATCCGCGTCTGGAGCGCGTGCGGGAGACTCTCTTGACGCTCGCCGACGGTCGGCTCGGGACGCGCGGAGCACCGCTCTTCGAGCACAGGGACACGGCGCCGGGTGTCTTCTACTCCGGGGTCTACGTCGGCGAGGGCCCCGCCACCGAGCTGGCGGCGTGCCCCGACTGGACGCGCCTTTCCCCCGTTCCGCGTGGGAGGCTGCGAGTCACGCGTCGGCTAGACCTTGCGACCGGGCTACTGAGGGAGGAAGGCCGGCTCACCTCGCTTCGTTTCTCCTCGCTCGCCCGGCCCGCGACCGTGGCGCTTCGCGCGCAGTCGAACCCCGCTGTGGTCGTGGCTCCCCGCGGCCGCCGCGCCGGCGCAAAGGTCGCAGCGGTGCTTCGAGACCGGCGTCGCGGCCGCGTCCTCGAGCGCCTCGGCGCCTACGACCCCGAGCGGGACGTCGCACGAAGTGCGCTCGCGGCTGCGGAGGAGGCCGGCTTCGAACGGCTCTTACGAGAGCACCGAGAGGCGTGGGCTCGGCGGTGGCAGGAGGCTGACGTCGTCGTCGAGGGCGACCCGGAACTGCAGAAGGCAATCCGGTTCGCGCTCTTCCACCTGATGGCGTCTGTCGCGGATTCGGGAGAGGCGGCGGTCGGGGCGCGTGGAGTCAGCGGTCCTGCCTACCGAGGTCATGTCTTCTGGGACAGCGATGTCTTCGTGCTCCCCTTCCTCGCGGCGACGCACCCGGCCGCCGCCCGCGCGATGCTCGAGTACCGAGCGCACCGCCTGTCCGCTGCGCACGAGCTGGCGCGGGCGCTAGGCCGGGAGGGCGCTCGATTCCCCTGGGAATCGGCCCGCGAGGGCAACGACGTGACGCCGGCCTCGGCGCGGCTCGCGACCGGCGAACTCGTCCCCATCCGGACGGGAGAGCTCGAGGAGCACATAGTCGGCGACGTCGCCTGGGCGGCCGCGTTCTACCTCGCCTGGACGGGCGACGACGAGTTCGCCGCCGGCCCCGGCCGTGACCTCTTCGCCGAGACGGCCCGCTACTGGGCCTCGCGCGTGCGCAACGACCGGGACGGGCGCGCGCACATCTACGGCGTTATCGGGCCCGATGAGTACCACGAGCCGGTCGACGACAACGCGTTCACGAACGTACTTGCGCGCTGGAATCTCCGCCAGGCGGCGGCCCTCGACGGCGTCGATGAGGATGAGCGAGCGGCCTGGCTGGCGACCGCCGGGGCGCTCGTCGACGGCTACGACCGGGCAAGCGGCCTGTACGAGCAGTTCGCGGGCTTCTTCGAACTCGAGCCGCTGATCATCGAGGAGATCGCGAGCCGTCGACCGATCGCCGCCGATCTTCTGCTCGGCCCCGAGCGCACCGCGGGCGCGCAGGTGCTGAAGCAGGCGGACGTGTTGATGCTCCACCACCTCCTGCCGGACGAGGTGGCGCCGGGCTCGCTCGTCCCGAACCTCGACTTCTACGAACCCCGAACGTCGCATGGCAGCTCGCTCTCACCCGCGATCAACGCGAGCGTGCTCGCCCGCGCCGGTCGCTACCGACCCGCGCTCGAGGCGCTGGGGATCGCAGCCCGACTCGACCTCGACGATCTGACCGGAACCACCGCGGGCGGGGTGCACCTGGCAACGATGGGCGGTCTCTGGCAGGCGCTCGCCTTCGGATTCGCAGGCATCCGGCCACGCGGCGACACGCTGATCGTCGATCCACGACTGCCGAAGGAATGGGGCGCGCTCGAGTTCGGGCTGCGGTTCCGCGACAGGCCGCTTCGGCTCCGGATCGATCGCAGCGGCGTGACCGCGACGCCTGCCGACTGGCAGGTCGAACACGTAGAAGAGAAGTGGGAGGTGACAGCGGGATGAAGAAGGTTCTCGCAGCGCTCGACAACAGCCTCGGGGGCAGGCCGCTGCTCGCAGCCGCGAGCGCGCTCGCGACGCTTCTCGACGCGAGAGTCGAGGCGGTGCACGTGCAAACAGGCGGTGACCGCACGGCGCGCAACACGGCCGGGGCGGCCGGCATTCAGCTGCAGACGACCACAGGGCCGGTTGTCGGGCGTCTCGTCGAGGCGGGCGGAGCAGACGATGTCGTCGCGCTCGCGATCGGCGCGCGCGGAACGCCTTCCGGGCGCAGGCCGCTCGGCGGCACCGCCTCGGCTATCGCCAGCGCCCTGCCCAAGCCGGTCATGATCGTGCCTCCCGACGCAGATCCGCCGAAGGCCATCCGACGCGTGCTCGTCCCGATCGAGGGTTTGGTCTCGTCCTCGCTGGCGCCGCGCTGGCTGTTCGATCCCGCCCGCGAAGCAGGGATCGACGTGCTCGCGCTCCACATCCACGACGAAGAATCCATTCCCGCGTTCAGCGACCAGCCGCAGCACGAGCAGGCCGCCTGGTCGGCCGAGTTCGTCCGTCGCTACTGTCCCTGGGGCATCGAGGAGGTTCGTCTCGAGACTCGGGTCGGCCGGATCGGTGAGCTCATCCCGCTTGTCGCAGCGGAGAGCAGCTGTGACCTGATCGCGCTCGGCTGGTCTCAGGAGCTCGCAGCCAACCGGACGCCCATCCTCGCCGAGACGCTCGCCCGCGCGAACACACCGGTGCTGCTTGTTCCCGTGCAGCTCACAGCCGATCTCGAGGGAGTACTCGCGGCATCATCGCCGGCCGACGGCGACGCTATCCACGACTGAAGGGAAGCATGGAGTTCGACCGGAATTACGTCTGGATCACGACCAGGAGGCTGAAGCCCGGCACACGTGAGGCGCCCGACGGGAACGAGGGTTGTCGGGATCTCGATCTGGGACTCGCCGGAGTCACGTGACCGCTTTCGCCTCTCGGAGGTGGAGGCGGAACGGCGTCAGGCGCGGCGCCCTTCGCAACCGAGGAAAGCTCCGGATTCTCTATGTCGGGCGCCAGCTGAAGATTCCCCAGCGCTGACCGAAGAGGGGTACCGTCGGCGCCAACGGGGTCACGCGGGCGGCGCTCCCTCAGCCGCTCGTCCAGAAGCGCCGCCGCCGACGCGCGGGACGATCAGCCGCGGCAACCACGATTTCGACGATGTCCGAGTCGAGGCGGTCCTTGCCGACGAAATCGACTGCGCCTGCGTCGCGCATTTCGAGCGCGCGCTCCTGGTACTCCCACCCGGTGGTTGCTACGACGGGAATGGTCGGCTGCCTCCGCCCGAGCTCGCGAGTCGCCTCGACGCCGTCCATCACCGGGAGCGCGATGTCCATCACTACGACATCGGGGCAAAGCGCCTCGGCGAGCTCGACGCCCTCGCGACCGTCGCGGGCGGTGCCTATGACTTCCAGCCGACCGTCCGCTTCCAGCAGCTCCCTCAACGCCTCGGCGAATGACTCGTCATCCTCGACCACGAGCACTCGCCAACGGTGGGGAGTGGCGTGGCGTCGTGACCTCACAACCCTGCGATCTTATGGGGGCCGAGGCGAAGCGCAGTTCGCGGCGGGGACATACAGTGTCGGCTCACTTGACGGCGCCGGTAGAGGAGGGTTCGTGGAGCGTCTAGCGCTGGTCGCCCGGCTCAAGCCGGGGACCCAGGTTCGCGCCGAGGAGCTGCTCGCGAAGGGACCGCCGTTCGACCTGCAGGAGAGCGGGTTCGTGCGGCACAGCGTGTTCCTGTCGGCGACCGAGGTCGTGTTCGTGTTCGAGGCGCACGAGGTCGAGTGGCTCGTTGGCGCACTGGTCGATGACCCGTTCCAGTGGATGGTGGTCGACACAATCGACGCGTGGCGCCCGCTGATAGACGGGCAGCCGAGAATCGCGCGCGAGCAGTTCTCGTGGGAACGCGACCGGCCGGCGGCAGCCCAGCCTGAGTAGACCGGGTTCCGCGCTCCGAGCCCCCGAAGGACTGAGGGGTCCTCTCTCGTATTCTGTGCCGAAGGGGTTCCGCCTGATCGAGAACGCATTCCTGCTTGACGCCTTGTCTTTGTTGGCGCGAAGCCCTATGACGAGGGAGATATGGCCACAGCGCTGCCCAGCCCGATGGGTGACGATCCAGATTTCGTCGCCGAGATCGCCAAGGTCGAGGGGCAAATCGGCCCGCTTTCCGCCGAGGTGATCGAGACACGCTGGCGACTTCGCCTCCAGGCGCACAACTGCGCCACCGGAAACCACGTCTACACCTGGTCCGGCGAGATCCTCGACCTGCCGGGCGGCTCGCCGCACCAGGTCATGGCCTGCGCCTATGCAGCCCTGCACCGCGACGGGACGCCCTCGCCGAGACTGATCGGCCCCGTCCACACTCCGGAGAACGCGGCCAAGCGCCTCTGGAGCGAACAGGAGCTGAAGGAGCACACGCAGCCGGCGTCCGGCTAGCTGACGTCCTTGCGAACGATGACGAAGGCCTCGTCGTTGAACCAAAGTCCGTTGTGCTCGTTCAGGACGTCCTCCATCACCTGGAGGTACGAGCCGTCTCGCATGACCGGCTCGAGCTGCTCGTCCTCGATCTGGTTCACGTAGATGACGGCGTTCCACGCGGCGAACAGGGTCGAGGTGCCGATTCGGTCGCCGATCTCCGACGGCAGCGTGTGCATCCGATACTCGAAGATCGCGTCCTCGTCGGGAGGTGCGGTCAGGTCGAAGTCGCCGGCGTCCGGCCCGAGCTCGGCCTCGAGGGCGGCCAGGAGTGCGTGGCGGTCGACCTGGAAGGGGTTCTCTCCGGGCCACAGCCGCTGCACGGCTTCGAGTGCGGGATCGCGGCCCCAGGACTGAATCGTCAAGAGCCGCCCGCCCGGCGCGAGGCTGCGGGTCATCGGCGCGAGGATCTTCTCCGCCTTGAACCCCGCCGGCATCCGCGCACGCCACGGCTGGGAGGCGAGGATGAAGTCGTACTCGCGCCGATCCGCGCCTCGCTCGGGAATCACCGAGTCGAGCAGGAACTCGTGGTCGGCCCGGTAGAGGACCAGCACCGAGGGTTGCACCACC
>JBKPRD010000336.1:0-3227 GCA_046734415.1 Actinomycetota bacterium
CTACGAGTTCGATCGCGTCCGCTTCGACGTCACGGTCGCCAGCCCCTACGGCGGCAAGGTCGAGCTCGACGCGCTCTCCGACCCCCGCGACGAGTCGAAGTGGTCGGCCGACGATCTGATCTCGATGGGCTTCCTGAACACTCCGGAGCTGGTCGCGCTGCTCTAGGACACGCCGCGGCTCGCCGAGCTCAAGCTGGACGAGTTCGACGCGCTCGTCGTCTGCGGCGGGAACGCGCCGATGTTCGGGTTCCGCGAGAACGAGGACCTGAAACGGGCGATTGCCGCCTTCTACGAGGCCGAGAAGCCGACGGCGCTCCTCTGCCACGGCGTGTCGGCGCTGATCGACGTGCAGCTCTCGGACGGCTCCTACCTCGTCGACGGGAAGACGGTGACCGGATTCGCCGACGTCGAGGAGGACTACATAGACCAGGCGGTCGGGCAGAAGGTGATGCCCTATCGGATCGAGGACGAACTCCGCAAGCGCGGCGCCAATTACATCCAGGCCGGCCTGTTCAAGGACTTCGCAGTTCGCGACGGGCGTCTGATCACCGGCCAGCAGCAGTATTCGGGTGCGAAGGTCGCCGAGCTGATGATCGCCGCGCTCGGGGTCTAGCCCGATGTCTGAATCGCTCGAGGGAGCGATCCGTTCGCGGCGGCAGCTTGTCGCGGACGCCTCCCACGAGCTGCGCACGCCGCTGACGAGCCTACGTACGAACACCGATCTGCTGCGACAGGGAGTGGCGCTGAGCGATCGCAACCGCGAGCGCCTCCTACGCGACGTGGGCAACGAGATCGAGGAGCTCACGACGATGATCGCGAGGAGCACGAGCGCGCGGTCTGGAACCTGGTCGAGAACGGCGCCAAGTGGAGCAACGGCTTGGGCCGCGTCGAGCTGACGGTCGCGGAGGGCGAGGTGACCGTCCGCGACCACGGCCCAGGAGTGCCGGCCGCCGACCAGCCGTTCATCTTCGACCGCTTCTACCGTTCCGAAGCGTCGCGCGGTCACCCGGGATCCGGCCTCGGCCTCGCGATCGTCCGCCAGATCGCGGAGAACCACGGCGGCCGCATCGGGGTCGAGGAGGCGGCCGGAGGAGGCGCGTGTTTCCGCCTCTCGCTCGTCGAGGCGCAGCGCTTGCAGACCGCTGCGGCGTAACAGTCCCTACGTCGCGCAGCCGCCGGTCCCGCCACCTGTTCCGCGGGGACGCGCGTTGGGCACGCTCACGACCGCGATCACCGCGCCGGCGAGCAGAATCCCACTCCTACTCGCGGTTCTCCTAGTGCAGCGGATCCTTGGCAAGCTTCGAGCGGACGAGCAAGCGTGGTTTTGGCGCCTTGCACGTCGCCAACGCACCCGCCGTCATGGTGACCGCCGGGACGCTCGCCCGACGTACGGCGGGAGTCACCGGAGAGCGGATGCAGGCGCCCGACATCGCAGACCCAGGCTTCGTGAACATCGTCCGTCGGTGAACGCGATGCGCCGAGCACCAGCGATCGCGTGCTGAGCGCGTGCGCCAGCAAGGGAAACGCGTGAGAGCGTCCGCAGATTGCAAGCGCAGCGACTCAGCCGTTATCCCAGGTCTAGCGACCGATGATTTCTCCGCCCCAACGCAGTCTCTTAGGGGTCTACAGACGTGAGGGACGTGCTGAGCGGAGGTTGCCGTACCGGTGTTCAAATCATCGGCGTCGAGAACTCTGAGGGCCGGATCGACATCGGTCGCGGGCTCGAGTGCGCACGCCGCAAGTGCCGTCAGTCGGCGATTCCCTTCGTGACTGGACAACCCGGTGGTTGAGAGGAGGAAGGCGTGCTACTGGGAGACAAGAGTGCTGTGATCTACGGGGCGGGCGGCGCGATCGGCGGTGCCGTCGCGCGGACGTTCGCCCGCGAAGGGGCGCGAGTGTTCCTGGCAGGTCCGACGCGAGCGTCGCTCGACGGCGTGGCGCACGACATCACGGCCGCCGGCGGAGCTGGCGAGGTCTCCGAAGTGGACGCGCTCGATGAACATGCTGTCGAGAGTCATGCACGGCACATCATCGGGGAGGCGGGGCGAATCGACATCTCGTTCAACCTCGTCGGCGTTCCCCTCGACCAGGGAAGACCGCTCGCTGATCTGTCCATCGACGAGGTCACCGTCCCGATCGCCGCGTATGTGCGGACGCACTTTCTCACGGCGCGTGCGGCCGCCCGGCACATGCTCGAGGCCGGGTCGGGGGTGATCCTGATGATGACGACCACACCGGATCGGCTGGCGATCCCGTTCAGCGGTCCGTTCGGGGTCATGTGCGCAGCGGTCGAAGGGCTGTCCCGATCGCTTGCGGCGGAGCTGGGGCCGCACGGTATCCGAGTGGTCTGCCTGCGCTCGACGGGATCCCCGGAGGCCCCCGGTGTGCAGTGGGCGTTCGGCCGCCACGCTGAGGCGGCGGGCAAGACCTCGGACGAGTTCCAGAGAGCGATGGAGGACAGCACGATGCTCCGCCGGCTCACGACACTCGCCGAGGTCGCTGAGATGGCTGCCTTCATGGCCTCCGACCGGGCGAGCGCCAGCACGGCGACCGCCGCCAATCTCACCTGCGGGCTCGTCGTCGAGTAAGCGACCCGCCGGGAGATCGTCTCCGCACAGGTGACCCTTCGTGACAAAACGTCGCCTATCACTCGTCCCTCGTCGACTACGGCGCGTCGTCGACGACGTTCGGGCCTCAGAGGTGCGAACGCGGCGCGCAGTCATGACGTTGCGCTCGGATGCGCGGGGCAATCTCCGGAAAGACATCAAGAGAGTTGATTGCAGGTGGATAGATGAGCGACGTTGTGATCCGAATAGAAGGACTCACGAGGCGGTTCGACATCGTGACGGCGCTGGACGGAATCGACGTCGATGTCCCTGCGCGCAGGGTCCGCGAGGCGACCCGCGATGACCACGCGCAAGACGAGAGAGGTTCGGCGCGACGAAGTCCTCGACGCCGCGCTCAAGGAGTTCGCTGAGCTAGGCCTACACCGCGCGTCCACGGAAGACATCGCCCGACGCGCCGGGATCTCGCAGCCGTACGTGTTCCGACTCTTCACGACCAAGAAGGAGCTCTTCAGCGCCGTCGTGGCGCGCTGCTTCCGCGAGACGCTGGAGATGTTCCAGCGCGCGGCCGAAGGCAAGCGTGGGCGTGAGGCGCTCGACGCTATCGGCGAGGCGTATGCGGACCGCCTGTGGGGCGACCCGAAGAGGCTTCAGGTCCAAATG
>JBKPRD010000337.1:0-4477 GCA_046734415.1 Actinomycetota bacterium
GGCTCGGCGAGCCCGCCGATGTCGTAGGCAACCGCCGGCACGCCGGCGCCCAGCGAGCGCATCAGCACCGCGGACATGTCGATCTCCGGCTTGTAGGGGAAGAGCGTCACCGTCGTCCGCGCGAGCAGCTCGGTGATCTCGGGCTCCGACTGGTAGCTGACCCGCCACTCGACCGGGAGCGAGCCGGCGGCGGCCCGATACGGCTCGACGGGCTCGAGCGCCTCGCCGGCGACGAGCAGGCGCGCGCCGTCGACGCGCTTCGCCGCCTCGATCGCGTCGCCGAGTCCCTTGTACGGCCGGATCATCCCGATACACGCGAGCGTGCGACCGTCGTCCTCGTATCGCGGCGCGCTCGGGAAGACCGGCATCGGGATCAGCCGCAGGCGCTCGCGCTCGACTCCGAACTCCGCGAGCGTCTCGAGCCCTCGGGTGCTGTGGACGACGATCCGTTCGAAACGTCCGAAGAGCTCGCGCCAGAGCTTCTCCCGGCTCGCGGTCCGGCGCGGCAGGAGATCGTGGGCGGTGAAGACGAGCGGCCCGCGGGCGCGAAAGAGCCAGCGGTCGAGCGGCGCGGCTGCGAACCACTGGACGTGCAGCACGTCGCGCGGACGGGTGACGAGCCGGGCGGTGCCGAAGGGATGCTCGAGGACCTTCACCGGCACCCGCAGGCGCGAGCGGCGAAAGAGCCGTGACGAGACGGGGTAGAACGGCTCGCTTCGCCTGTAGCCGTCGCCGGGGTAGGACGAGACGCCGAAGCGGAACGGGGAGGTGACGAGCTCGACGTCCGCGCCGGCGCGGGCGAGCGCGAGGGCAAGCTCGTGGTCGTAGGCCGGCGTGAAGCCGGCCGGATCGGCGAGGACGATGCGCATCAGCCGCGTGTCTCGAGCCAGCCGCGCAGCCGGCGCGTCCCGTCGGCGACGCCCGTCGAGGGCGTCCAGCCGAGCTCGTGTCCCGCGCGGGCGACGTCGCTCACGTACACGCGCTGGTCGCCCGGTCGCCAGTCCCCGAAGCCGACCTCGACCTCGATGTCCTCCGTGTGGCGCAGGTGGTCGAGGAACTCGAGCAGGGAGACGGTCAGTGTCGGCCCGCCGCCGATGTTGTAGACGTGTCCGCCGATCTCGCTGCGCCTGTCGATCGCGATGTCGTAGAGCTCGAGCAGGTCGTCGACGTAGAGCACGTCCCTCACCTGGCGGCCGTCGCCGTAGAGCGTGATCGGCTCTCCGTGCAGCGCCCGGATCAGGAAGTGCGCCATCCAGCCCTGGTCCTCGTTGCCGTACTGCCACGGCCCGTAGATGCAGGACTGCCGGAAGACGACCGTCGGGATCCCGTAGATCCGGGCATAGTCGATCGCGTACAGGTCGGCGGCGCCCTTCGAGCAGCCGTAGGGAGAGTGGAAGTCGACCGGCCGCGACTCGGGCACCCCGTCCGGCAGAGCTGGGAGCTCGTAGCGGCGCTCGTTGCCGACGACCTCCAGATCGTCCAGGCCGCCGTAGACCTTGTTCGTCGAGGTGTACGCGACGAGCGGCTGCCGCCCGGACAGCCTCGCGCCCTCGAGGACGTTCAGTGTCCCGAGCGCGTTGACCTCGAAGTCGTTGCGCGGGTCGCGGACCGAGTCGGTGACGGCGACCTGCGCGGCCAGATGGAAGATGGCGTCTGCCTCGGCGGCGAGCCGCGCGACGAGCCCGGCGTCGCGGATGTCGCCGTCGACGAGGTCGAGGCTTCCGTCGCCGAGCGGCTCGAGGTGCGCGCGGTTCTTTTCGGTCCCAGCCCGCGAGCAGTTGTCGAGGACGCGGACGGAGTCGCCGCGGCCGAGCCGGTCGAGGACGAGGTTCGTCCCGATGAACCCGCACCCACCCGTGATCAGGATCCGCAGAGCTAGAAGTCTCCGCTCTGGAACGCGGCCTCCTGGGCGGCGTCTCGAGCACGCCAGCGCGGTTCGAAGAACGCCGCGAGCGCGATCGAGAGGGCGTACAGCGCGACCAGCGGGATCACGGTCAGGATCGTCGTCATCGGGTCGACCCCCGGGAGGATCACGCCGATGACCACCATCACGAACACGCCGTAGCGCCAGGTGTGGCGGAGCCTCGCCGCGCTCAGGATCCGCAGCCGGACGAGCCCGAGCACGAAGACCGGTACCTCGAAGGCGACGGCCACCCCGACGAGCACGAAGCTGACGAACCGGTAGTAGTCGCGCGCCCGCAGCTGGATGTCGTAGTGCGACGAGTCGTAGTTGGTCAGGAAGTGGATCGCGGCCGGCAGGACGACGTAGTAGCCGAACAGAAGCCCGCCGGCGCCCAGCAGGACCGCGAACGCGACGAGCAGGATGACCGAGCGCTGGCGGCCCTCCTGGAAGGCCGGCGCCAGGAAGGCCCACATCTGCCAGAGGATCACCGGCAGGGCGAGCAGGAGGGCGGCCCAGAGGCTGACGAGGATCGAGGTCGAGAACGGCTCGATCGGGCTGAACGTGATCGGCTTCCCGACGTCGTCCGGGAGCGGCCGATTCATCCAGTCGAGGATGCGGCCGTGGAACACGTAGGTGACGACGAACGCGGCGACGATCGCCGCCAGCGAGATGAAGATCCGGGTGCGTAGCTCGCCGAGGTGCTCGACGAGCGTGGCTTCCTCGCCGTGGCGGAGGCGCCGCGGGAAGGGCCTCATCCGGTCCGCCTAGTTCGCGGGCGGCGTGTCGTCCGTGGACGGAGGCCCGAGCTCGGGCTTCTCGTCCTTGCCGGTGATCGAGTCCTTGAACTCACGCATGCCCCTCCCCATCGATCGGCCGATCTCGGGAAGGCGCTTCGGACCGAATACGAGTAGGGCGACGACAAGGATGACGATCAGGCCTGTGATTCCGATCTCTGGCATGAGTCAAGCGTAGCGCGTTCGGGTAGAGGATGGGCAAGATGCACGTGAGTTCCGCGCTCGACCACCGCGGGATCCCGTTCCAGGGCGGGCGACTTGATGCTGCGGCGGATGGGCTGGAAGAGCCAGCACACCGACGATCCGAGGCCACTGGGCTCGCCCGACAACCTCGTCGAGACACTCCCCGGCGACCCGGGCGCGCGAGCACGGCCTGGACTTCTGCCCGCCTGCTGAAATGGCTCGGCTAGACTGACTCAGACGATGGAACTGCTGGAGATCAAAGACCTGCACGTCGCGCTCGAGGACGGGACGGAGATCGTCAAGGGAGTCGATCTCTCGATCGACCAGGGCGAGGTGCATGCGGTGATGGGGCCGAACGGCTCGGGCAAGTCGACGCTCGCCTACGCCCTGATGGGGCATCCCGCGTACGAGGTCACCGAGGGCGAGATCCTCTTCGAGGGCGAGAACCTCGTCGAGCTCGAGGCAGACGAGCGCGCGCAGCGCGGCCTCTTCCTCGCGTTCCAGTACCCGCACGCCGTGCCGGGCGTGACGGTGACGAACTTCCTCCGCTCGGCGATCAACGCGATCCGCAAGGCGAAGGCGGGGAAGGACGACCCGATCCCGATCCCCGAGTTCCGCAAGGAGCTGCTCGCGCGCATGGAGGACCTGAAGGTGACCCGGGAGCTGGCGTCGCGCTACATCAACGACGGCTTCTCCGGCGGCGAGCGCAAGAAGATGGAGATGCTGCAGCTCGCGATGCTGAAGCCGCGGATGGCCGTGCTCGACGAGACCGACACGGGCCTCGACATCGACGCGCTCAAGGTCGTCGGCTCGGGCGTTCAGCAGCTCGTCGGCCCAGACATGGGCGCGCTCGTGATCACGCACTACCCGCGCATCCTTCGCTACATCAAGGCCGACTTCGTGCACGTGTTCGCCGACGGCAAGATCGTCGCCGAGGGCGGGCCCGAGCTCGCGGCACAACTCGAGGCCGAAGGCTACGACCGTTACCTCCCGGAGCCGGTCGCGTGAGCTCGAAGCCGGAGACCCAGGTCGTCGCCGAGATCGGCCAGGACTACAAGTACGGCTTCCACGAGACCGAGGACTACTTCTTCAAGTCCGGCCGCGGGCTCTCGAAGGAGGTCGTCGCGGCGATCTCGGCGCACAAGGACGAGCCGGACTGGATGCGGAAGTTCCGCCTCCGCTCGCTCGAGTACTTCGAGCGCCGCCCGCTCCCGACCTGGGGCGGCGACATGAGCGGGATCGACTTCGACAACATCTTCTATTACATCCGCCCGACCGAGAAGCAGGCGACCTCGTGGGAAGACCTGCCGCCGGACATCAAGAACACGTGGGACCGGCTGGGGATCCCGGAGGCCGAGCGGAAGTTCCTCGCCGGCGTCGGGGCTCAGTACGAGTCGGAGGTCGTCTACCACAAGCTCCAGGGCGACCTCGAGGCGAAGGGCGTGATCTTCCTCGACATGGACTCGGGCCTGCGCGAGCACGAGGACCTCGTCAAGCAGTATTTCGGGACGATCATCCCCCAGAACGACAACAAGTTCGCGGCGCTGAACTCGGCCGTCTGGTCGGGCGGCTCCTTCATCTACGTGCCGCCGGGCGT
>JBKPRD010000338.1:0-31042 GCA_046734415.1 Actinomycetota bacterium
CCGCCTGCTCGCCGAAGTTCGCGCCGGGCGCCATGCCGAGGCCGCCGATCATCCCCGCACAGAGGTCGGAGAGGACGTCGCCGTACAGGTTGGGGAGGACGAGCACGTCATACTCCTCCGGCCGCTGGACGAGCTGCATGCACATGTTGTCCACGATGCGGTCGTCGAACTCGATGTCGGGGTTCACCTCGGCGACCTCGCGCGCGACGCGGAGCCACAGGCCGTCGGAGAACTTCATGATGTTCGCCTTGTGCACGGCAGTGACCTTGCGGCGGTCGTTGCGGCGTGCGTAGTCGAACGCGAACTCGAAGATCCGCCGCGTCCCGGTGACCGAGATCGGCTTGATCGAGATCCCCGCGTCGCGCCAGCGCAGCGTGCCGCCCTTCGACTCGATCCACTCGATCAGCTCCTCCGCGTCGGGCGAGCCTTCCTCGTACTCGATGCCGGCGTAGAGGTCCTCCGTGTTCTCGCGGACAACGATCAGGTCGACGTCGTCGAAGCGCGAGCGGACGCCCTCGTAGGACTTGCAAGGGCGAACCTGCGCGTAGAGGTCGAGGCTCTTGCGCAGGCCGACGTTGACCGAGCGGAAGCCGCCACCGACCGGCGTGGTGATCGGCCCCTTGAGCGCGACGCCGTTCGCGCGGATCGAGTCGAGCACGGGCTCGGGGAGGGGATTGCCCCCGTGCTCCTCCATCACGTCCGTGCCGGCGTGCTGCACGTCCCAGTCGAACTCGACGCCGGTCGCCTCGAGGACGCGGCGGGTCGCCTCGGTGAGCTCGGGGCCGGTCCCGTCGCCAGGAATCAGGGTGACTCTGTGCGCCACGGGCGGTCAGACTAGCCGAGGAGGCTCTGGCGTACGCGCGTGTCGCATATGCGGGTCCGGGTAGATTCCAGCCGTGCCAGACGACTTCAAGCCGGGTCTCGAGGGCGTCGTCGCAGTCGAGACGGAGATCGCCGAGCCCGACAAGGAAGGCGGCGTCCTCCGGTATCGCGGCGTCGACATCACGGAGCTCGTCGGCCATGTTCCGTACGAGCGGGTCTGGGGGCTGCTCGTCGACAACGACCTGAACTCGGTCATGCCGGCGCCCGAGCCGTACGAGCCGGTCGGCCTGACCGGTAACGCGCCGGCCGACCTCCAGTCCGAGACGGCACGCTTGGCGGGGCTGTGGAAGCTCGGAAAGCTGAACGAGATCTCGGACGCCCAGGCGCGCGAGGACCTCGGGCGGCTGTCGTCCCAGATGATGGGCATCGTCGCCCGCTCGGCGCGGCTGGCGGACGGGCACACCGATCAGGTGCCGTACGAGGTCGTCGCCCGGGGCGAGACCGCGGCGGAGAAGTTTCTCCTGCAGTGGCGCGGCGAGGCCGACCCGCGGGCTGTGAAGGCGATCGACACCTACTGGATCTGTACAGCCGAGCACGGCCTGAACGCCTCGACGTTCACCGCGCGCGTCGTCGCCTCGACGGGCGCCGACTGCGGCGCCGCGCTGTCGGCCGCCGTCGGTGCGCTGTCCGGGCCGCTCCACGGTGGCGCGCCGGCCTACGTGAAGCCGATGCTCGAGGAGGTCGCGGGGATGGGCGACCCGGAGAAGTGGGTGCGCGACACGCTGGACTCCGGCAAGCGGATCATGGGCTTCGGCCACCGGATCTATCGCGCGGAGGATCCACGCTCGCGGATCCTGAAGGAGACGGCGCGCGAGCTCGGCGCGCCGCAGATCGAGATCGCGGAGCAGCTCGAGGAGGTCGCGCAGGCGGAGCTCGAGCGGCGCCATCCCGAGCGGCCGCTGAAGACCAACGTCGAGTTCTACTCCGCGATCGTGCTCGACGTCGCCGAGATCCCTCCGCCGCTCGCGCCAGCGATGTTCGCATGCTCGCGAGTCGCCGGCTGGTCGGCGCACATCCTCGAGCAGAAGCGCACGGGGAAGCTCTTCCGCCCGAACGCACGGTACGTCGGGCCCGCGCCGCGCTCCCTCGAGCTCGCTTGACGCTCGCGGAGGCCGCCGCGCAGGCGGACGCGCTTGCCGAGGAGGGCAAGGAGCGGGAGCTCGCCGACCTGCGGCGGCAGTGGGAGGACGAGGTCGAGGCGGGCGCGCGGTCGTCCGACTACCGCGAGCGTGCGGTCGCGTACCGCGCGGTCGGCCAGTTCCGCTTCCGGCAGAAGATCGAGCTGCTCGGCCGGGGGCTCGACGACGAGAGCCCTGCCGTCCGCGGGTCCGCGCTGATCTCGCTGGAGCGGCTGTCGCGCGACGCTCCCGGCGCAGTCAACTCGCTGCGCTCCGTGCTGCACCGGCTCGCGACCGCCGACGACAACCAGGCGGTGCGGCGGCTCGCGATCCTCTGCCTCCGCAACGGCTCCGCCCATCGCGACACGATCGTCCTGCTCGAGGGCCTGGCCGACGATGACCGGCTCGAGCGCGAACTACGCGAGACCGCGGCGAAGGTGGCGGCGGGGCTGAAGCGGAAGCGCCGCTAGCTCTAGAAGCAGCCGCAGGAATTCGCGTCGCGCCCGCAGGAGGGGCAGACGCGGTTGTTGCGCCGGCGGTCGAGCATGTGCTTGACGACGCCGGACTCGATCATCAGCCAGCCGGCAACCGTCGTCAGCGCCATCAGAACGACAAGCTGAGGATCGAGGTGCATGTCAATTTCTTTGCACCCCACTTGGCTTCGAAACATGCTTACGCCGCGCGTGCGGGTGCGCCTGGAAGTACGACTCGCGTCGGCGCCGGTCGGTGACGTGAAGGTACATCTCGGTGGTCGCGAGGTCGGCGTGGCCGAGCATCTCCTGGACGCTGCGGAGGTCGGCGCCGCCCTCCAGCAGGTGCGTCGCGAAGGAGTGGCGGAGCAGGTGCGGGTGCACGCGGTTCGGCTCGAGGCCGGCCTGCTCCGCGATCCGGCGCAGGATCAGGAACGCTCCGGCACGCGTGAGCGGACCGCCCTGCGCGTTGAGGAACAGCTCCGGCCGGTGGCGGCGGTCGAGGTAGGGCCGGCCCCGCGAGAGGTAGCGGCGGAGGGCCTCTGCGGCGGAGCGGCCGATCGGGACGATCCGTTCCTTGCCTCCCTTCCCGACGCAGCGGACAATTCGCTCGTCGAGGTCGACGCCCGCCCGCTCGAGCCCGACGGCTTCGCTCACCCGCAACCCCGCGCCGTAGAGGAGCTCGACCAGAGCCGAGTCGCGCAGCGCGCGCGGCGTCGTTCCGTTCGCGGCTTCGATCAAGCGCTCCGTCTCGCGCGGCGAGAGCGTGCGGGGGAGCTTGCGGCGGCGGCGCGGCGGCACGACCCCGGCTGCGGGGTTGTCCGTGCGCGCGCCGAGCAGTACCTGGTGCGCGAAGAAGGCACGCGCGGCCGAGATCCTGCGGGCGATCGTCGTCGGGGCGAGGCCGTCTGCACGGAGCGCCGCGAGGTAGGTCTCGATATCCCGGCTCGTCGCCGCGGCGACCGGCTTGCCGAGGCGCGCTTCGAGGTCGAGGAGGTCACGGCGGTATGCCTCGACCGTGCGCGGCGCGCGGCGCGTTGCGAGCAGCGCGAAGAAGCCCTCGAGCTCAGGGTGCATGCGCCGCTGTTCGCGGCCGCGTACGGATCGCCTGCCTGCGCGCCGTGAGCGTGGCCGCGAGCAGAACGGCCGCCTGCGCCGCGACGAGCGCGCCGAGGACGAGCGCGGTGTCGCTCCAGAACGCGTCCGGGAACAGCCGCCGCAGCGTCTCCGTGTCGGCGAAGCGCCAACTGTTTCCGGAGAAGAAGACGCGATGGAAGCCGCCGAGGAAGCTGACCGGCGCGACCGCGACGTAGACGCCGACGAAGGCGGCGATCGCGAGCGTCCAGGCTGCCCCCGCCGCCACGCCGTCGCGCGCGAGGCGTCGCGTCCGCGGAACGAGTAGCAGCAGGGCGAGCGCGACAAGGCCGACGGCGTGGATCGTGTACAGACCGAGGACGTAGCCGCGGACGGCTCGGAGGTGGCGCCGCTCCTTCGGATCGAAGGCGGTGCCGCCGTCGGGCAGACGTGCCGCGCGCAGCACATGGTCGCCGCCGCCGAAGGGAACGATCGAGTGGAGCGCACCGTCGGCGAGGCGGCTGCGATCCGAGTCGGCCATACCGTACGGGTCGGGCCCGGTCCGGTCGAGCTCGAGGTGGACGAACCACGGGTGCGCGATCACGTGCACCGCGTTCCCGATCAGGATCAGCGGCAGGAAGGCGGCGAGAACGGCGACGGCAACGGTACGACGTCGGATGCCCCGACGGTACCTGGCCGCTCCGGTCGCAGGGGAGCGGTTTCCGCAACCGGTGCCTGGCACCGTTTTGGACCGCCCTGGGCTCAGGAGCGGGGGTGCGCGCGGTCGTAGACCCGCCGGAGGCGGCGGGCGTCGACGTGGCTGTAGATCTGGGTCGTCGAGAGGGAGCTGTGGCCGAGGAGCTCCTGGATCACGCGCAGGTCGGCGCCCCCCTCGAGCAGGTGGGTGGCGAAGGCGTGGCGGAGGCGGTGCGGATTGGGGAGGAGGCGCCGGAGCGTGCTCGTGTCGAGGCGGCGGCCCCTCGCCGAAAGGAAGAGGGCGTTCTCCGCTCGACGGGCCAGCTGCGGCCGGCCCTCGCGGAGGTAGGCGGAAAGGCGGTACGCCGCCTCCTCGCCCAGCGGCACCGTGCGCTCCTTCCCGCCCTTGCCGCGGCGGACGTGCACGAGTTCCTGCTCGAAGTCGACGTCCTGCAGGTCGAGACCGACGGCCTCGGCGCTCCGCAGCCCGGCCGAGTACACCAGCTCGACCAGCGCGCGGTTGCGCAGGCCGAGCGGCCCGTCGGCTCCGAGCTCCTCCAGCAGCCGGTCGATTTCCGCCGCCTTCGGCGCGGACGGCAGCCGACGAGGCCGCTTCGGCGCCAACACCGCGTCCGGAACTCGCGCCGGCCCGAGCGCGAAGGCGAGCAGCGAACGGATCGCCGAGAGCTTGCGCGAGATGCTCGCCGCCGCGAGCTTCGGGCGCCGGCGCCCGAGGTCGGCCGCATACTCGCTCAGCACCCGGAGATCGACGTCCGCGAGCGACAGTCCCCGAGCGCCGAGCCACGAGGCGAACTGCTCCAGGTCGACCCGGTAGGCGCGGCGCGTGCCGTCCGAGAGCGACGGGCTCGCGAGGAAGCGCTCGATCTCGTCCACGGGGAGGAGTTCGCTCCCCACGGCGCGACACCTACGGGCCAGTGCTCGCCGCGTGGTACGGATCGAACGGCGTGCCCGGGCACGCGCCCCACAGGCCCCGCCGGGCGGCGCGGGCCGCCAGCGCGGCTCTGAGCAACTGTCCCGCGTACCGCCCCCGGTCGTGGTGGTAGAACCAGACCGTCGCAGCGCCCTGCCGCACCAGCTCCAGGTTGAGGTTCAGCGGCCCGCGGAACAGATAGCGCAGCAGCCGCCCGTAGCGGTCGACCTGGTCGAGCCGAGGGTCGGCCTCCAGCCGCACCATCGTTCCCGGCGGCGCGAGCCGGCGCAGCACCGTCCGCGCCGCGGCTCCGTAGCACTCGTGCTCCTGCACCTCCGGGGAGTCGATCTGCACGAGCCGCACGTGCTCGCCGTTGGCGAGCACCACCGTATCGCCGTCGATGACGTACTGGATCCGCGCGAACTGAGCCGGTCCCGCGGCGGCCGGCATCGCCAGCGCGAGCACCGCGACGAGGACCCCGAGGCGCACCAACTCAGAGTAGTAGGCTGGCCGGCGCCGATGAGGCTCGAGCACCTCTTCGACCTGGACCTGCGCTACGAGGGAGAGTACGTGGTCGTCCGGCCCTACGGCGGCCGGGACGGGATCGGGTATGCGGCCGGCGCCGGCCGGGCGACGGGCCCGCGCGTCGAGGGCGCCGTCCGCTTCTCGAACAACCCGCGCGTGCGCGGCGACGGCGTGCTGCTACCGAGGCTCGATGGAGCGATCGCGACCGACGACGGGGCGCGCCTCGTGTTCTCGTCGACCGGCCTGGGGAAGAAGCAGGAGGACGGTCGCCGCTTTCGCGCCGCCCTGGCAATGACTCTGGAGTCCGACGACGAACGCTACGCCTGGGTGAACGACTCGCTGTGCGTCGCCGATGCCACCGTCGCCGGGCGCCACGTGACGATGCACGTTCATCGAGTGCTCGCGGAGGGCACGTAGGATTCGGAGCGGAAGGAGGGCGCAGGATCGCGATCACGACTGAGACGCCGCTGGCCCGTCACGGGCTGAACCCGGACGGCCGCGTCTTCTGGCAGCCCACCACCGCACTGCTCTACTCGCACGCGCTGGCGCGAGGCGAGGGGAAGCTGGCGGAAGGCGGCCCGCTCGTGGTCGACACCGGCCGCTTCACCGGCCGCTCGCCGAAGGACAAGTTCGTCGTCCGCGAGCCGAGCTCCGAGGACCGGATCTGGTGGGGCACCGTCAACCAGCCGCTCGAGGAGGAGAGCTTCGACGGCCTGCGCGCGAAGGTGGTCGCCAACCTCGAGGGCCAGGACATCTACGTCGTCGACGCCTTCGCCGGCGCCGACCCCGTCCACAGGATCGGCGTCCGCGTGATCACCGCCCGCCCCTACCACGCCCTTTTCGCGAAGACGATGTTCATCGAGCCGATCGCCGGCGAGCTCGAGGACTTCGAGCCCGAGGCGCTCGTCCTGCACGCGCCCGAGGTCGAGGCGGATCCGGTGGAGGACGGCACGCGGACCGAGGTCTTCGTCGTACTCCACCCCGGCCGCAGCGAGGTGCTGATCGGCGGCACGTTCTACGGCGGCGAGATCAAGAAGTCGATCTTCACCGTGATGAACGACCGGCTCCCGCTCGAGGGCGTCTTCCCGATGCACTGCTCCGCGAACGTCGACGACCACGGCCGGGTCGCGATCTTCTTCGGCCTGTCGGGTACGGGCAAGACCACGCTCTCGGCCGACCCGGAACGGTCGCTGATCGGAGACGACGAGCACGGCTGGGGCGACAGCGGCGTCTTCAACATGGAGGGCGGCTGCTACGCGAAGGTGATCCGCCTCTCCGCCGAGGCCGAGCCGGAGATCTACAGGACGACGCACACGTTCGGAACGATCCTCGAGAACGTCGTCGTCGACGAGAACGGGATCCTCGATCTCGACGACGACTCGAAGACCGAGAACACGCGCGCCGCCTACGAGCTCGAGCAGATCGGCAATGCCCTGCCGACGAAGCAGGCCGGCCACCCGAGCGCGGTCGTAATGCTCACCGCCGATGCCTTCGGGATCCTGCCGCCGATCGCGCGTCTGACGCGCGACCAGGCGATGTTCTACTTCCTCTCCGGCTACACGGCGAAGGTCGCGGGGACGGAGATCGGCGTCACAGAGCCCCAGGTGACTTTCTCGACCTGCTTCGGCTCACCGTTCCTCCCGCAGGAGCCCGCCGTCTATGCCCGGATGCTCGGCGAGAAGCTCGACGCGCACCCGCACGCGACGGTTTGGCTCGTCAACACCGGCTGGACGGGCGGCCCGTTCGGGGAGGGCCACCGGATGCCGATCGCGGCCACACGGGGTCTGCTCCGGTCTGCGCTCGAGGGCGATCTCCATGACGTCGAGTACCGGACCGACCCGCTCTTCGGCTTCCAGGTACCGGTCTCCGTGCCCGGCGTCGAGACCGAGCTCCTCGACCCGCGCTCGACGTGGCGCGACCCACAGGCGCACGACCGCAAGGCCCGCGAGTTGGCGCGGATGTTCCGCGACAACTTCGCGAAGTTCGCCGAGTCCGCGGGGCCGGCGGTCGCGGTCGCCGGGCCCCGCGTTTGACACAACCTGCGTCGCGCTAGTCGACGCGCGTCCAGGTGCCCTCCCAGATCGCCCGGCGGTCGCCGCAAGATTCCTTCACCGCGGTGAGCGTGAGCTGGTTTCCGGACACGGACCACCGCCAGTTTCCGAAGGGGCCGTCTTCTCTGCATACCGTCCCGCCGATGCCATGATGGCCGAACCGTGAGACGCCGCCCCGGCCGTCGCTGAACGGCGCCATCTGGATTGGGGCGTACGCGGTGATGCCGTTTGACGTCGCTTCGTACTGCTCGACCACTCCGGATCCGAGCGGATCGAGTACCCAGGCGCCGATGGAATCGAAGACGAGCCTCCACACGCCGGGAGGCGGTCCCTCTCCCGACGTGGCCTTCTGAACGTCCTCGGCTGTGACGCTCCGTGTCCATGTTCCTGCGAGCTCGGACGGCGGTGTCGGAGGCGGTAGGACGCGAGCGACAACCGTGTGGGTCGCCGCGCGACCGGCGTACGGGACGACTCGCGCGGTGAAACGGTGCGTCCCGGGAGTGAGCCAGGTCGTGATCAGAAACCCGAGGTGACCGTGTAGGTCGTCGCTCCCGTAGTTGTACGGCCGGTAGCGCTCGACCCAGCGGAGCTTGCCGTCGATCAAGAAGTCGACCTCCTTGATCATCGTCGGCGCCACGTTTGCGTAGGCGAGCCACCGCGTGCGCTGCGGAAGCACCTTCTTTCCGTCGAGACTCGACGTCACGTGTATGGGCTTGGCGGCATCGATTGCCGAAGCAGAAGAACCACCGAAAGCGGCTACCAGTACCCCGAGGGCAACGAGCAAACGCGATGTTGTCATTGGACGAACCTCCCTTCGTGGTCGATGACCTGCGCACCGTCGACGACCGGCCTCCCAAGAACCTCGTAATCGGCCCGCAACGGTGGTTTGCTACGTGTGATGCAGTTCGGCGTTCTGGGGCCCGTCGAGGCGCGGCGCGACGGTCACGAGCTCCTGCTGGGCGGGCCGAAGCAGCGAGCGCTCCTCGCGATCCTGCTCCTGGGCGCGAACGAGGTCGTGTCGCGCGACCGTCTCGCCGACGGTCTCTGGGGCGAGCGGCCTCCCTCGAGCGTCGAGCACACGCTCGACAACTACGTCTCACGGTTGCGCAAGGCGCTTGGCCCCGACCGCCTGATACGCCGAACGCCTGGATACGTGCTGCGAGTCGAGCCCAGTGAGCTCGACAGCGCTCGCTTCGAAGAACTCTTCCGGGAGGGACGCGAGGCGCTCGCTTGCGGTGACGCAACCGCGGCCTCGAGCGCGCTGCGGACCGCGCTGGGGTTGTGGCGCGGACCGGCTCTGGCCGACGTGCTCGACGAGCCGTTCGCCGCCGTCGAAAGCGGCCACTTGGAGGAACGGCGGCTGCTCGCTCTCGAAGAGCGGATCGAGGCCGATCTCGCGCTCGGCGCAGCGGCCGAGCTCGTGCCAGAGCTCGAACGGCTCGTGCGCGACGAGCCGTTTCGCGAGCGGCCGCTTGGCCAGCTGATGCTCGCTCTCTACCGGGCGGGTCGGCAGGCCGAGGCGCTGTCCGTCTTCCAGGCCGGTAGGAGGCGATTCGCCGAACAGTTGGGCCTCGAGCCGGGTCCCCAGCTGATCGAGATGCAGCGGAAGATCCTCGAGCACGACCCGAGCCTGGTCGCAGCGACAGCGCCGACGCCGAAAGTGCGGCGGAGGGGAAGACGCAGCCGTCGACGATGGGCGATTGCCGCTACGGGTGCGGCCCTGGCCCTGCTCGCGCTCGGTCTGTCACTCGGAATCGTCTTTTCGGCCGGCGGGAGGAGCGTGGCGAGATCGACTTCGGAGAAACCCGAGCTGGTTGGGCTGGACTCGCGCTCGGGAGCACCAGCAGCGACGGTGGCGTTGCCCGGGAATCCGGCTGCCGTGGCAACCGGCTTCGGCTCTCTCTGGCTCGCCGATCCGAACGCCGGGACCGTTGCGCGGATCGACGTCGATTCGGAGACGGTCGCCGACCGAATACCCGTGGGCGGGAGCCCTGGTGCCCTCGCAGTCGGAGGAGGATCCGTCTGGGTTGCCAGCATCCCCCAGGGAGGCTTGTCTCGTCTGGATCCCGCGACGGGGACGGTGACCCAGCGGCTGAGGCTCGGCGTCGACATCTCCGCCCTCGCCTTCGGACCAACGGGTGGCCTCTGGGTCGCCGACGCGACCGACCGCTCGCTGATCGAGATCGATCCGGCGTCAGGCGCAGTCCGACGGACACTCGCCCTGCAGGTCGAGCCGACTGCGCTTGCGGTCGGCCGCAAGGCGATCTGGGTAGCGGGATACGACGCGAGCTCGATCGCCGAGGTCGACCTCCGATCGGGTCAGACGGTCGCGACGATCTCGGTCGGGAACGGACCGTCGGCCGTCGCAGTCGACGGCGACTCCGTCTGGGTGGTGAACACACTCGACTCGACCGTCTCGAGGATTGACGCCGGTAGCGGCTCTGTGGTCGCCACCGTCGCCGTCGGCAGTGGTCCGACCGCGATTGCCGTCGCCGGCGGTCTCGTCTGGGTGGCCAATCTCAACTCGACGAGCATCTCGCGGATCGATCCGCGCACAAACAGCGTCGTCGGAACGTCGAACGTCGGCGGCGGCGCAACCGCCCTCTCCGCCGGCAACGGCAGGGTGTGGGTCGGCACACGCCCGCCTACGTCCCGACGTGGTGGCACCCTCCGCCTCCTGTTCAGTCACGCGATCTCCATCGACCCTGCATTGCAACTCGACTTGTTCCCCTTGCAAGCCGACGGACTCACGCGCGACGGTCTCGTCACGTACAACCACGTGGCGGGGGCAGCCGGCACGCAGCTCGTTCCCGACCTCGCGGTGCGTCTGCCGGTTCCGACCGAGGCGGGGAAGGTCTACACGTTCCGGCTGCGGCCGGGCATCCGATACTCGGACGGCCGGCTCGTCCGAGCTCGCGACTTCAGGCGAGGGATCGAGCGAGTGTTCCAGCTCCAATCGGGAGGGCGCGACCTGTTCGCCGCCATCGCCGGGGCGGGCAAGTGCTCACGGCGCCAGCCCGCCTGCGATCTCTCCGGTGGGATCGTCACCGACGAGGCGTCGAGGACCGTGACGTTTCGGCTCACGCGGCCGGATCCCAACTTCCTGGTTGCGCTCAGCTACGGGGGTCTGGCCAGCGCTGTTCCCGCCGGAACGCCCTCACACGACACCGGATTCGTGCCGATCCCGGGAACCGGGCCATACAAAGTCGCCTCGGCGGGCCCGCGCGAGATTCGCTACGTCCGGAACCCGTTCTTCCGCGAGTGGTCGCACTCCGCGCAGCCGGACGGGAACCCCGACGAGATCGTGATGCGGTTCGGGCTTTCGCCCGAACCGGAGGTCCGTGCCATTCAGCAAGGACGAGCGGATTGGACGGCCGATATCGTCCCGGCCGCACTCCTGCCGGAGCTTCGGACACGCTTCCCCGCGCAACTCCACACGAACGCGACGACCGAGACTGACTTCTTCCAGCTCAACTCACGCCTACGGCCGTTCGACGACGTCCGGGTTCGCCGCGCATTGAACCTGGCGATCGATCGGCGCGAGATCGTACGCATCTATGGCGGTCGCGACGCCGCCACTCCGACGTGTCAGGTTCTGCCGCCGGGGATCTCCGGCTACCGGCTCTACTGCCCGTTCACACGTGGTGCACGTGCCGGCCGGGCCTGGACGTCTCCGGATCTCGCGCTGGCCAGGAAGCTCGTGGCCGCATCGGGCACCCGCGGGAGTCGGATCACCGTCTGGGGATGGACCGACGACGCCACGATCAGCCCTCGCGTCAGCCGCTACACGGCTGCCGTGCTTCGCCTCCTGGGCTATCGGGCCCGTGTTCGCCTGGTGTCTCACGCGTCGCCGGAAAAAATCCGCGGTCCAGTCCAGCTGATCCCGGCCGGATGGTTGGACACGACCGCCTACAACTTCTTCGTACCGTGGTTCTCGTGCGACGGAGCGCTTACTCACGGTTTCCTCTGCGATCCGTCGCTCGACCGGTTAATGAAGAAGGCGGTCGGTCTCGAGCCGGCGGACCCTCGCGCTGCTGCGTCGGTCTGGGCGAGAGTCGATCGGGCAGCCGTCGACCAAGGCGGATGGGTGCCGCTCGTCAATCCGCGCCTGATCGACTTCGTCTCGGCACGGGTCGGGAACTACCAACACCACCCCTACTGGGGGATCCTCGTCGACCAGCTCGTGCTGGACTAGCGAGCCGGCACAACGCACGCACCATTAGATAGCTTCCGAGTGATGGATGCGACGCACGATGTGCTCGTCGTCGGTGCCGGGTGCGCTGGCATGCGCGCCGCGATCGAGGCATTCGACATCGGCGCCGACGTCGCCGTCGTGTCGAAGATCCACCCGGTCCGCAGCCATTCTGGAGCCGCCGAGGGCGGCATCAACGCGGCGCTCGGGAACGCCTCCGAGGACAGCCCGGAGGAGCACGCGTTCGACACCGTCAAGGGCTCCGACTACCTCGGCGACCAGGACGCGATCCAGGTCCTCTGCGACGAGGCGCCGGACGACGTCTACCAGCTCGAGAACTGGGGCGCGGTCTTCTCGCGCACCGAGGACGGCCGGATCGCGCAGCGCCCGTTCGGCGCCGCCGGCGAGCCCCGGACCGCGTACGCCGCCGACATCACCGGCCACGTCCTGATCCAGGTGCTCTACGAGCAGATGATGAAGCGGGACGTCCTCGTCCACGAGGAGTTCTTCGCCTGGAAGCTCGTCGTCGACGACGGCCGCTGCCAGGGAGTGATCTGCTGGGACCTGCTGAACGGCGGACTACGGACGATCGGCGCGAAGACGGTCATCCTCTGCACGGGTGGTGCGGGCCGGCTCTACGTCGGCACGACGAACGCCTACACGTGCACGGGCGACGGGATGTGGATGGCGCTCCGGGCGGGCGTTCCGCTGAAGGACATGGAGATGATGCAATTCCACCCGACGACGCTCGCGCCGTCGGGGGTGCTGATCACCGAGGGCTGTCGCGGCGAGGGCGCCTACCTCCTCAACTCCGAGGGAGAGCGGTTCCTGACGCGCTACGCGCCGAACGCGATGGAGCTCGCCTCGCGCGACGTCATCTCGCGCGCGGAGCAGACCGAGATCGACGAGGGCCGCGGCGTCGACGGGAACGTCCTCCTCGACATGCGCCACCTCGGCGCCGAGAAGATCGTCGAGCGACTGCACGGGACGCGCGAGCTGTCGATGACGTTCGTCGGGATCGATCCGATCCACGACCCGATCCCGGTCCGGCCCGGCGCCCACTACCACATGGGCGGGGTCGACACCGATCTCTGGGGCCTGACGGAGCTGGAGGGCCTCTACGCCGCCGGCGAGTGCGCCTGCGTCTCCGTGCACGGCGCGAACCGGCTCGGCGGCAATGCCCTGATGGAGACGATCACCTACGGCAAGCGCGCCGGCCGTCACGCCGCCGAGTGGGCGCTCGCGAACACGACCGTGACCGTCCCGGAGAGCACCGTCTCCGACGCCGAGCACGAGCTGCGCGACCTGCTCGACCGGACGGAGGGCGAGCGGCCCTGGCGGATCCGGGACGAGCTCGGCCAGACGATGCACGAGAACTTCGGGGTCTTCCGGCGCGAGGAGCAGATGCTCTGCCAGCAGCAGATCGTCGCCGAGCTGCGAGAGCGCTACGAGAACGTCGTCGTCGAGGACAAGGGCAACGTCTTCAACAGCGACCTCACGCAGGCGCTCGAGCTGGGCTTCCTGCTCGAGCTCGCCGACTGCATGGTCGAGTCCGGCCTCGCGCGCAAGGAGAGCCGCGGCGCCCACGCGCGCCCCTACGACTACCCGAACCGCGACGACGAGAACTACATGCGCCATACGATCGTCCGCTGGATCGCCGACCGCCCCGTCCTCGACTGGAAGCCCGTGACCATGACCAAGTGGCAGCCGCAGGAAAGGAAGTACTGAGTGGACGTCGCCCTGAAGATCTGGCGCTTCGACGCCGAGACCGGCGAGCGGGCGCTGCGCGAGTACGAGGTCGACGCGCCCGAGTGGGCCTGCCTGCTCGACGTGCTCGACATCGTCAAGGACCAGGTCGACGGCACGCTCTCGTTCCGGAAGAGCTGCCGGATGATGATCTGCGGCTCCTGCGGGATGCGGATGGACGGCCGCGCCGTGCTCGCGTGCAAGGAGCGGATGCTGCCGATCGTCGAGCGCGGCCACGTTCCGGTGATCTCGGCAATGGGGAACCTGCCGATCGTCAAGGACCTCGTCGTCGACATGGAGCCGTTCTGGTCGAAGATGCGCGCGATGAAGCCGTGGCTCCAGCCCGGCTACGTCGAGCCGCCGGACGGCAAGGAGTTCCTCGTCTCGCAGGCGCAGACCGAGGTGATCCACAAGGAGGCACTGTGCATCAACTGCGGGTGCTGCGTCTCCGAGTGCAACTCGATGGAGTCCGATCCCGAGTTCCTCGGGCCGGCGGCGCTCGCGAAGGGGATGCGCTTCGTCGGCGACGCGCGGGACCAGGCGACCGTCGAGCGGCTCGAGGAGTACAACTCGGAGCACGGGATCTGGGACTGCACGCGCTGCTACTTCTGCCAGGAGCGATGCCCGAAGGGCGTCGACCCTCGCGACGCGATCGCGAAGCTCGGCGCCGAGTCCATCAAGGAGGGGATCGACCGCGACATGGGCGCAAAGCACGCGAACTGGTTCGTCACCTCCGCGAAGACGACCGGCTGGCTGCGCGAGGAAGAGCTGATCCCGCATACCCAGGGGATCGTGTCGACGGTCAAGCAGACGAAATTCGCGATGAGTCTCGCCAAGCACGGCAAGATAAGACCTCTGCCCGTCCCGCACGTCGCCGAGAACGTCAAGGAGGCGCGCGACCTCTACAACCTCGTCAAGGAGCAGGGCCGTGACGGCGCCGACGGGATCGTCCAGGTCGAGAAGGGCCTGGCGCACATCGAGTTCGCGAAGGAAGGCGACATGCATCTGCTCAAAGACGAGGCGCCCGAGCTCCCGGCGGCCGAGGGCGGCGACTGATGAAGGTCGCGTACTACAAGGGCTGTCTCGCCTCGCTCTCCGCCAAGGAGCTCGACACCTCGACGCAGGCGCTCGCGCCGCAGCTCGGGCTCGAGCTCGAGGAGCTCGAGTCGGTCACCTGCTGCGGCGCCGGGGACATCCACGAGGCCGAGCCCGACTACTACCTCCACCTGAACGCGCGCATCCTCGCCTACGGCGAGGCGACCGGCGCCGACACGCTGATGACGATCTGCAACGTCTGCACGCTGAACCTACGGCAGGCGAACTGGGCGCTGAAGAACGACGACAAGCTCCGCGCCCGCGTGAACGAGAACCTGCAGCGCGTCGGGGTACCTCCGTACAGCGGCGGCGTCGAGGTCAAGCACCTGCTCTGGCTGATCGCCGAGGGCGACGGCTACGAGCAGTTGAAGCAGGTCGCCCACCGCGGGCTCAAGGGCCTGAAGGTCGCGCCCTTCTACGGGTGCCAGATCCTCCGTCCGTCGAAGATCCTCGGATTCGAGGACCCCGACCGGCCGTGGTCGCTGGAGGCGATCATCCAGGCCTGCGGCGGCGAGCCGATCGACTACCCCGCGAAGATCAAGTGCTGCGGGTTCCCGATCATCGCAGCGCGAGAGGAGGTCGCCCTCGGCGAGCTGATCCAGCCGATCGAGCAGGCGATGGAGGCAGGCGCCGACGCGATGGTCACTCCCTGCCCGCTCTGCCACCTCTCGCTGGACGCGTGGCAGCAGAAGCTGGAGGCGGCGACGGGCAAGGCGTACGGGTTGCCGATCCTGCACCTCTCGCAGCTGATCGGCGTCGCCGCCGGGCTCCCTGAGTCGGAGCTGAAGTTCAAGCGCCACGTCGTGTCCGTCGAGCCGGTCGTCGAGAAGCTCCAGGTCTGAACCGCCGGACGCTCGCAACACGCGTCGCCGCGCTCGCCGGCGTCGCGACCGCCGGCCTCGCCTGGGGTCTCTACGAGGCCGCCTGGGTCCGGCTGGACGAGGTCGAGCTGCCGCTGCCGGGGTTGCCGCCGGAGCTCGACGGTCTGCGGATCGCCCACCTCGCCGACTTCCACTTCGGGTACCCCTCGCCGGGGACGCGCGCGGTCGAGCGGGCCGCCGACTGGGTGGCCGAGCGGCAGCCCGACCTCGTGCTCCTGACGGGCGACCTGCTCGCGCGGCCGAACGGTGCCGCACGGCTGCGCACGGTGATCGACCGGCTACCGCCGGTCTACGCCGTGCTCGGCAACCACGACTACGCGGACAGCCGCGACCCGTTCTCGAAGCCCGTCGGCGAGGTCGACCTCGGGCGCGGGACACTGCTCGCCGACGAGGCCGTGATGCTCGAGCTGCGCGGAAGGCGCCTCCAGCTCGTCGGCGTCGATCCGCGCTCGTACCTGCGCTTTCAGGCGAGGCCGTGGGAGCTCGCCGACCCCGATGCGGACCTGCGCGTCCTGCTCTGTCACTTCCCGCGCGTCGTCGACCGCCTGCCCGAGGGTGTCTTCCACCTCGTGCTCGCCGGACACACGCACGACGGCCAGATCTGCTTGCCGCACCCCCGTGGCAAGGTGCGGCTCGCCCACCCGCTCGCGCCGTACAACCGCGGCCTTTACCGGCGCCCGGGTGGGACGCTGCACGTCTCGGCCGGGCTCGGCACGACCTTCCTCCCCCTGCGGTTCTTCGCGCGGCCAGAGGCGACGGAGCTCGCCCTACAATCGGGCTGATGGAAGGCCAGGGCCACGCGAGCATCTCGCCCGAGGTGATCGCGCGGTACGCGAGCGACGCCGCGCTCGAGGTCGAAGGGGTCCACCGGCTGGTCGAGGGCCACCTTCCTCGGCACCGCGGTGTCCGGATCGCGACCGCCGACGACGGGGCACTTACGCTCGAGCTACACGTCGCGCTCGAGTGGGGAGCGGCGTTCGCCGACGTGGGCCGCGCGGTACAGGAGGGGGTGGCGGGCTACCTCGGGCGGATGGCGGATCTCCGGCTGCCGCGCGTCGACGTCGTCGTCGACGAGATTGGCCCCGTCCGCGCCTGATGGCGCCGCGCGTCACCGGTCTTACCGGCGCGACGCTCGAGACGGCGCCGTCGGTGTGTCACGAGTGCGTCTGGTGGCAGTCGCGCTCGCGCGCGGTCGACAAGCGCCGCTGGATCGCGAAGGCGGAGGAGGAGTGGGGCGCCTGGGGCACCGTCTACCACGACGCCGACGGGCGACTGCTCGGCTCGATGCAGTACGGGCCGGCGGCGCTGTTCCCGCGCGCGGCCGAGCTTCCGGCCGGGCCGCCGTCTTCAGATGCGGTGCTGATCACGTGCGCGTACGTCGTCGACGCGACGTCGCCGTGGGCGATGCAGTCGCTGTTCCTCGCGGCGATCGGCGACGCCAAGGACCGTGGCGCGAAGGCGCTCGAGGCGTTCGCCTACCGTTACCGCGAGGGCGAGTCGACCTACGAGCGCTTTCTGGTGCACCGCACGGTCTTCCCCTCCGACTTCCTCGCCGACTTCGGCTTTCGAACCGTGCGCGTGCAGGGGCGTGTGGAGCTGGCGCGGCTCGAGCTCGGCGGGCTCGTCTCGGTCGAGGAGGGGCTGCGCGCGCGGGTCGTGCGGGCGCTGAAGGAGGCTGTCGCGCCGGCGCCGGTTCCGCAGCGGCCGTAGGCTGGTGTGGTGATCGCCGACGTCGTCGACCTCGAGCGCTACCCGATCGACCGGATCGATTCGCCGCTCGTCGAGCACTGCCGCGAAACGCTGCGGAGCCAGAGTGCGCTGAAGCTCGACGGCTTCATCCGCGCTGACGCCGTCGAGCGCATGGTCGCGGATGCACGTCAGCTCGCGGCGAAGGGCTACCGGAACGACGAGACGCACAACGCGTACTTCGACGACGAGATCGACGAGTCGCTTCCTCCCGACCACCCGCGGCGGGTCGTGGTGCGGTCGGCGCAGCGGGCCGTCGCGATGGACCTGCTGCCTGCCGACTTCGTGCCGCGCGTCGTCTACGACTCGGACGAGATGCTCCGCTTCGTCGCCGCGGTGCTCGAGCAGGACGTGCTGTACCGGAGCGACCTCCCGTTCGACGGATGCAACCTGACGGTCTACGAGGCGGGCGACGAGCTCGGCTGGCACTTCGACCAGTTCGAGTTCTCGGTCACGCTGATGATCCAGCGCGCGGAGCGCGGCGGCGACTTCGAGTACGCGCCGATGATCCGCCGGCCCGACGACGAGCGCTATCTCGACGTTCTCGGCGTGCTGACGGGGGAGAGCCTGCGCGTGGTCCGGCTCGCCGGCGAGCCGGGTACGCTCGCGTTCTTCCGCGGCCGCTACTCGCTCCACCGCGTCACGCCGGTCGAGGGCTCGACGCCGCGGATGAACTCGGTGCTGACGTACTCGGTCGAGCCCGGCCACGAGCTGAGCGCGACGGCGCAGCAGATGTACTACGGCCGCACGGCATAGCGGCGGAGAGGATGGCTCGGCTCCTTGCACCTCTCGCCGCCGCACTCGCTCTCGTCGCCACTGCTCACGCCGGCGGCCCGTCGATGCTCGTCGGGGCCGTCGAGCAGAACCTGCTCCAGCCGACGCAGCAGCAGGCGGCCGACCAGCTCCAGCTCGCTCGCGACGCCGGGCTCGGACAGGTCGCGCGCGTCGAGCTGACCTGGGCGCGCGGGACGCGCAGCCCGTCACCCGACACGCTCGACCGGCTGCGCGCCGCCGTCGCGGCCGCGGCAAAGGGCGGCACGGCCCTCTACACGGCGCTCTACCCCTACGGCAGCTCGCAGACGCCGCTAACCGACCAGCAGCAGGCGGACTTCGCCGCCTGGGCCACCGCGATCGCGCGCGCCGTCCCGGGCGAGCACCACTACATCATCGGGAACGAGCCGAACCTGAACCGGTTCTGGCTCCCGCAGTTCGGCCCTAACGGCGAGGACGTCGCCGCCCCGGCGTACGTCGCGCTGCTCGCGCAGACGTACGACGCGCTGAAGGCCGTCTCACCCGCGATCGAGGTGCTCGGCGGCACGCTCTCCCACGCCGGGATCGACCGGCCGAACACGAGGCGCGACACGCACTCGCCGACCGCCTTCATCCAGGACATGGGAACGGCGTACAGGGCGAGCGGCCGCGACCGGCCGATCATGGACGCCTTCACGTTCCACCCGTACATGCTGAGCTCGGACGAGCCGCCGACCCTCACGCACCCCGACTCGACGACGATCACGATCGCCGACTACGACAAGCTCGTCCAGCTGCTCAGCCAGTCGTTCGACGGCACGGCTCAGAAAGGCTCGACGCTGCCGATCGTCTACGACGAGTTCGGCGTCGAGTCGATCGTCCCGCCGGCGAAGGAATCCCTCTACACCGGCACCGAGCCCGCCACGATCCACCCCATCGACGAGGCGACGCAGGCGGCCTACTACCAGCAGGCGATGCAGCTCGCCTACTGCCAGCCCAACGTCCGGGCGTTCCTCGTCTTCTCGCTGATCGACGAGCCGAACCACGCCGGCTGGCAATCCGGCGTCTACTACGCCGATCGGAGCCCGAAGCCGAGCCTGCCGACCGTGCGCGCAGCCGCCAACCACGTCCGCCGCGGGATCATCGCGACGTGCCCGGGCCTCGAGGTCACGCCGCAGGTCCGGGTCAACTGGTTCCCCGAGGGCCGCCCGACGACCGAGCCTTCACGCTTCCCGGTCGCGCTGACCTGCCTCTCCGATTGCGTGTTCTCGATCCGGATCCAGCGGCTGCCGCAGCTGGGCACGACGCTTGCGACGAGCGGCCGGGCCACGGGCCGCGTCGGCGAGCGCGTCTTCTTCCGCCGCACGCGCCTGGCCCCGGGGCAGTACCGGTTCGCGCTGACGGCACGCGCCGTCGTGAACGCGGGGCCGCCGCTGCAGCTGACGGGCCCGAACTTCGTCGTGCCGCGGCGCTAGGCGGCGACGGCTTCGCGGCTGAGCAGCAGCTCCGCGATTTGGATCGCGTTCAGCGCGGCGCCCTTGACCAGGTTGTCGCAGGCCAGGAACAGGACGAGCCCGTTCTCCTCCGTCGGGTCCTGCCGGATCCGCCCGACCAGCACCTCCTCGGTGTGCGTGGCCAGACCGGGGGAGGGGAAGCCTTCGACGAGGCGCACGCTCGGCGCCGCTGCGAGCACGGAATGCACGTCGTCGACGGAGAGCCGCTCGTCGGTCTCGACCCAGACGGCTTCCGCATGCCCGACCATGACCGGCACGCGCACGCACGTCGGGCTGATCGGCAGGTCGGGCAGCTCCATGATCTTCCGCGTCTCCAGGCGGAGCTTCTCCTCCTCGTCGTACTCCACGCCGTCGAAGTCCCAGTCCGCCCGCAGGTCGTGCTCCTCGGGCAGCTCGGCCGCGAGCCGTTCCATCGACTCCACGCCGGCGCCGGAGGCCGACTGGTAGGTCGCCACCCGGACGCGCCGCAGCCGCGCCGCCTCCTCCAGCGGCTTCAGCACGCAGGTGAGCGGGATCGTGCAGCAGTTCGGGTTCGCGACGATTCCCTCGTGCTCGAGCGCGCGAGCACCGTTCACCTCGGGAACGACGAGCGGCACGCCGTCCGCGAGCCGGTACGCCGACGACTTGTCGACGACGACCGCCCCGCCCCGTACCGCGTGGGGGACGAGCTCCCGCGAGGTCGCAGTCCCGATCGAGAACAGGCACAGGTCGAGGTCGCCCGCTCCGAGCGCCTCCGGGCTCGCCTCCTCGACGACGAGCGCTTCGCTCCCGAACTCGACCCGTGAGCCGGCCGACCGCGCAGACGCGAACGCGCGCACCTCGCCGTACCCGCGCGCCGCCAGCAGCTCGAGCGTGACCTTGCCGACGGCGCCGGTGGCGCCGACCACGCCGATCCTAGGCACGCGCACGCTCCTGGGCGACGAGCTGGAACCTGTCGTGGACGGCCTGCACGGCGCGCTCGACCTCCGTTGCGCGCACGACGCAAGAGATGCGGATCGAGGACGTGGAGATGATCTCGATGTTGATCCCGGCTTCGGCGAGCGCCTCGAACATGTCTGCGGCGACGCCCGGGTGCGAGCGCATCCCCGCCCCGATCAGCGACACCTTCGCGATGTCGGAATCCTCTGTGAAGCCGGCGGCCTCGACGTCCTTGCACGCCGCCTCGAGGATCGGCTCGGCGAGGGCGAGGTCGGCCTTCGGCAGCGTGAACGAGATGTCCGTCAGCCCCTGCTCGGAGACGTTCTGGACGATCATGTCGATGTTCACGCCGCTGTCCGCGAGCGCACGGAAGACGCGCGCGGCGACCCCCGGCCGGTCGGGCACGCCGAACAGCGTCAGCTTGGCCTCCGACGTATCGTGCGTGACCCCCGAGATGATCGCCTTCTCCAGCAACTCCGCGTTCTCCTCACAAATCCAGGTGCCCGGCTCCTCGCTGAAGGTCGACCGCACGTGCAGCCGAACGCCGTGGTTCCGGGCGAACTCGACGGAGCGTAGCGCTATCACCTTGGCGCCGGAGGCGGACATCTCCAGCATCTCCTCGTAGGTCACCGCGGGCAGCTTCTGCGCGTTCGGGACGAGCCGCGGATCGGCGCTGAAGACGCCCTCGACGTCGGTGAAGATCTCGCAGCTCTCCGCGCCGAGAGCCGCTGCGAGCGCGACTGCGGTCGTGTCCGAGCCGCCGCGCCCGAGCGTCGTGATCTCGAGGCCGGTCGAGACGCCCTGGAAGCCGGCGACGAGGACGATCCTGCCCTCGTCGAGCGCCTCGTGGATCCGCTGTGCCCTGACCTCGACGATCTTCGCCTTCGTGTGCGTCGTGTCGGTGACGATCCCGGCCTGCGAGCCGGTCAGCGAGATCGCCTCGTGGCCGAGGTCCTCGATCGCCATCTCCGCGAGGGCGCACGAGATGCGCTCGCCGACCGAGATCAGCATGTCCATCGCGCGCGGCTTCGGCCGTGGCGAGATCTTGTGCGCGAGGTCGACGAGCTCGTCGGTCGTGTCGCCCATCGCCGAGAGCACGGCGACGACCCGGCCGCCGCCTTCCTTCGCCGAGACGATCCGCCGCGCGACCGCGCGCAGCCGCTCGGGGTCCCCGACGGAGGTGCCGCCGAACTTCATCACGAGCGTCCCGACGCGGCTTGCGGACTCGTCCCGCGCGATCCCGGGGACGGCCTCGTAGTCGGTCACGGCCATCGGCGAAGCGTACCCGCGGGGAAAACGCCGCCAAAAAAAGCCGAACCGGCTGACCCGAAGGCCAACCGGTTCGACGCCGGGGAATCTATCTCGGCGGTCGCGCGGCTTTCAAGGGGGGCCTGCGACAGAAGTTCGCAATTTGCGAAAAAAATCGCGGCAGCGCGCCAGTGGCCGAGAGTCTGGACACGTTAGTCAGCGGCCGGCGAGGTAGTCACGTCCCGCCACTTGGGGGCCGGCGGCCGCGGGGTCGTCGGCCCCCCGCTACATCTCACGGCGCCCGGCGAGGGCGCGCCCGAGCGTGACCTCGTCCGCGTACTCGAGGTCGCCGCCGACCGGCAGGCCGCTCGCCAGGCGGGTGACGCGCACGCGCCCGCGCAGGCGGTCGGCGAGGAACGCGGCCGTCGCCTCGCCGGTCATGTTCGGGTTCGTCGCGAGCACGACCTCCTCGACGCCGTTTCGCTCCACGCGCCGCAGGAGCTCGTCGATACGGAGGTCGGCGGGCTCGACACCGTCGATCGGGGAGAGTGCGCCGCCGAGTACGTGGTAGAGGCCGCGGTACTCCGCCGTCCGCTCGACCGAGATCAGGTCGGCGGGCTGCTCGACGACGCAGATCAGCGTGTGGTCGCGCCGCCCGTCGGTGCAGATCGCGCAGACCTCCTCCTCGGTCAAGTTGCCGCACTCCCGGCAGAAGCGGACGCGCTCCTTGACCTCCTCGATCGACGCCGCGAGCGCGAGCGCCTCGTCTTTCGGCGCCCGCAGGAGGTGGAAAGCGAGCCGCTGCGCCGTGCGCTGGCCGACGCCGGGCAGGCGCGTCAGCTGCGCGACCAGGTTGTCCACGGCCGGAGAGAACACTGCGAACACCGTACGCTACGCGTCGCGTCCGACGCAGTGAGGCGAACGCCTAGCTCAGTCCGGGGAGCCCGAGCGAGCCGAGCGAGCCGCCGAGCTTCGACTGGGCGAGCGCCTGCGCCGAGCGCAGCGCCTCGTTCACGGCCGCGAGCACCAGGTCCTGGAGCAGCTCCGGGTCGTCGGGGTCGATCGCCTTCGGGTCGATCGTGATCTCGGTGATCTCGCCGGCGCCGGTCGCCTTGACGGTGACCATCCCGCCGCCCGCCGAGGCCTCGACGATCTCGTGCGCTAGCTCCTCCTGTGCCCGCGCCATCTGGGCCTGCATCTCCTGCGCCTGCTGCATGAGCTTGTTGATGTCGAACCCCTTCGCCACTACTCCTCGACCTCCCGCGCGTCGAATGTCTCCTTGACGAGCGCGACGAGATCCTCCTCGCTCGCCGGCTCCTCCTCCTCGGCCTCGGCTCCGTTCTCGCCGAGCGCGAACTCGAGCTCGAGCTTGCGGCCGGTGACCTCGTAGAGCGCCTCGAGCAGGAGGCTCTCGTACTTCTCCTCGGCGAGCTTGCGGTGGAAGTCCGCGCTCGCCGGGAACTCGAGCGTCAGCCGGTCGCCCTCGAGCGCGACCGGTGTCGCCTCGCCGATCACGGGCGCCGCGTGGATCGCGCGGGTCTGCACCGCGGGAACTACGCTTCGCTGCCAGACCTCCCGAAGCTGGTCCAGCTCGATGCTCGGCGGCTCGGAAGTTTCGGCGGGAGTGCCTGATACCTCTGTGTCAGGCACTGGTTTTTCGACGGCGGGGGACGTCTGCGCGCGCTGCTCGAGCTGCTCGAGCCGGTACGAGATCGACTCTGCCGACAGGTCGGCGCCGGGCCGCGTCACCTTGACGAGCGCGAGCTCGAGCGGCAGCCGCGGGTCGCCGCCCTGCCGCATGTCCTCGACCGCGACCGCGAGCAGGTCGCAGAGCCGGAGAACGGTCGCCTCGCCGAGCTGGTTCGCCTGCGCGCGCAGACGCTCTCGCGTCTCCTCGGTCACGGGCAGCGTCTCCGGCACCTCGCCCATGTGCTGGACGAGCATCAGGTGCCTGAGGTGCTCGAGCAGGTCGGTGACGAGCCGGCCGAGATCCTGGCCCTGCTCGGAGAGCTCCTCGACGAAGACGAGCGCACCGGCCGTGTCCCGGTCGACGATCAGGTCGCAGAGGCGAAAGAGCGCGTCCTCCTCGACCGCGCCGAGCAGCTGCAGTACCGACTGCACCGTGATCTTCCCCTCGGTCGCGGCGGCGAGCTGGTCGAGCGTCGAGACCGCGTCCCGGAAGCTGCCGCGCGCGGAGCGGGCGATCAGCGAGAGTGCCGCGTCCGGGGCCTCGAAGGTCTCGCCGTCCACGACGGTGCGCAGGAGCCGGACGAGGTCGGGGAGGCGTGGGCGCGAGAACACGAACGTCTGGCAACGCGAACGGACGGTCGGCAGCACCTTCGCGAGATCGGTCGTGCAGAAGACGAAGACAAGGTGCGGCGGGGGCTCCTCGATCAGCTTCAGCAGCGCGTTCCAGGCGGCGTCGGTGAGCTGGTGCGCCTCGTCGAGGATGTAGACCTTGTGCCGGCCTTCGACGGGCTGCAGCACGGCGCGCTCGCGGATCTCCCGGATGTCGTCGATCCCCCGCTGGGAGGCGGCGTCCATCTCGACGACGTCGAGGGAGGTGCCGGCGGCGATCGTCACGCACGCGTTGCAGGTGTTGTCGGGATTCGGCGTCGGGCCCTGCGCGCAGTTCAGCGCCTTGGCGAGGATCCGCGCCATCGAGGTCTTCCCCGTGCCGCGCGGCCCCGCGAACAGGTAGGCCTGCCGTACCTGCCCGGAGGCGATCGCGTTCCTCAGCGTCCGGACGACCGCGTCCTGGCCGACCACCTCGTCGAAGTCCTGGGGCCGATACTTCCGGTAGAGCGCGGTCACCACAGCGATTCAAGCAGAAGCGGCAAGCAGTGCCCGGCCACGCAACCTTCTTCGAAGCGGATCCCCCGGGAGGAACCCGAGCCGCTTGCTCGGGCCGGGCCTGACCGCGGCACCTGAGAGGGACTCCTTAGCGCTGCTTCCTTCCGGACCTGACGCGGTTCGAAGGCTCCCAGTGCGCGGAACCCGGCCGTCAACGCTGCGCGCTCGGGCCCAGGCCCCGGAAAATCCCGCCCCTCGGGCGGTATTCGGCCCCGCTGGAGCGGATTGCGGGTTCAGGGAACCGCTAGCTCCCCGCCTAGCGCGACCGGGCGAGGCCAGTGTACTCGCGGTCCGGCCACATGGCGGACGCGCTACCCTTCTGCTCCCGGGGCGCGTAGCTCAGCGGGAGAGCGCCCGCTTCACACGCGGGAGGTCGCTGGTTCGATCCCAGCCGCGCCCACTCGAAAGCCGTCGCTAACCGGCGGTTTTCGTTTTCTCGACGGAGAACACGTCGACGGGCTGATCGCCGTTTGTGCCCATTTGTGCCCAATCTGCGCCCTGGAGCAGGGCGTCCATCCGCGCTCCCGTGTCGCGGCTGCGGGCCATCTTACGTGCGTACACCTCCAGCGCGAGCGCCGACGAGGTGTGCCCCATCTGGCTCATGACATACGCCGGTGACGCACCCGCCTCGTAGAGCAGGGAGGCGAACGTGCGCCGGAGCGAGTGGTTCGTGATCCCCGCGCCGATCGGCGGCAGGCCCGCCGCGACGAGCGCCGCGTTCGCCCGCTCGACCGCCTTCCCGAGCGCGCGGGTGCGGATGTTGTTGCGGTTCAGCGGCGGTGCGCTGGATCCGCTGTCAGGTCGGTACATCCATGCGGCGACCGACGAGTGGGAATCGATGCCGGAGCGGGTCGAGGAGATTCGCGGCGCCGACCTGAACGCACTGCCGCTGACTCGCTAGACGTCTACGGCGCGATCACCAGGCGCGTGATCAGACCGTCGTTGCTGGTGAAGTCCCAGCGGAGGTCGGCGACGCCGCCCGGGAAGTTGCCCGTCAGGCGGCCACGCACGAGCCGTCGGTTCGGAGCAAGCGCGGTGGTGTCCTCGATCTCGGTTGCATATTCGTAGGTTGACGCCGGTCCGGTGCGCCAGGCGCGGATCTCGTCGGTCCCGCGCCAGGTCTGCCGCTCGTCCACGACCGTTGCGTTCTCGGCGAAGAGCGCGACCAGCGACTCGTGGTCCCGCGCTGCGTCGAGCTCGAAATATCGCGAGACGATGTTGTCGATCGAAACGGTCATGAGTTCCGAGACGCCTCCGGTAGTCGGGCTGCCGATAGATCGACCCGCTCGCCGCGCATCGAGACCCCTTCGGCGAGGAGGCGCTTGCGCTGCCGGCGTCCTTCCGGGAGCGTCCCGTCGGCGCGAACGACGCGGTGCCAGGGGAGATCGTGGACGGTCGAGAGGACGTGCCCTACCAGGCGGGGCGCGCCCGAGTCGATGTCGCCGTAGGTGCGCACGTAGCCCTTGGGGATCGCCTTGACCCGCTCGACGATCCGCTCGATTCGAAGGCTCCGAGCCTGCTCGGACCCTGCCACACCCCTGAGTCTACGGTCTCGGCTGGCGAGGACGTCGCCGGCCGTCAGAAGTGATTCGTGTACGAGATGAAGCGCCACCCGTCAGGAGTGGCGAGTAGCTGGTAGCTCGTCCAGGTGTCTCGGACCACCTGCCCGTCAGCGTCGAGCGCATTCCAGTGCACGGTCGCAAAGACGGAGTGCTCGCCGAGTTGACGAGTGTCCATCTCGACCGGTGTCCACTTGCCGGCGTGCGACGCAAGGCGATAGGAGTGGATGGCCACGGCGAAGTGATCCCGCACCGAATTCCGGTCCAGCAGGTGAATCGCCTCCCCCCTCCGGATCGCAAACTTGTTGCGGACATGCCGGACGCTGTACGCGCGCGCGCGAGAGTGTCCGACATGTCCGGGTTTTCGCGCTAACGTGGCCGGGGGCGGGGTCGAACTCCCGGCGCGCCCGGGCGCTTCCCCGCCCACTTCCGGCCTTCTCGATGAATCTACCTGCTGCCCAAGCGAGGGACTAGTTGTAGTTCCTTAAGGACGTTGTTCATCCGGGCCTCCTTGGAGGCTGGGGGTGTCGAAGCCACCAGCTCCAAGGAGGAGATCCGGATGAAGCTGCACGGTAACCATCGGACCTGTCCGAGTAGTCGGCGGTTGATCTGTCGGCGAGTGCTCGAGCAGGGTTGGACGCTGAAGCAGGCGGCGGAGGCCGCGGGCTGTAGTGAGCGGACGGCAGCGAAGTGGCTGGGTCGATATCGCGATGGTGATCGGCTGTTGTGCGACCGCTCGTCGCGGCCGCTGCGCTCGCCGTGTCGGCTTACCGCCGAGCGAGTGGCAGCGATCGAGCGGCTGCGGCGGGTGCGGATGACGGCGGCGGAGATCGCCGAGGTGCTCGATCTGCCGATCTCGACCGTGTCGCTGTGGCTAAAGCGGATCGGGCTGGGGAGGCGCTCGCGGCTGGAGCCGTTGGAGCCCGCGAACCGCTACGAGCGCCGCCACCCGGGCGAGCTCGTCCACGTCGACATCAAACAGCTCGCGCGGATCTCGGTCCGTGGCGCCGGCCACCGCGTCACCGGCGAGCGCTCGAGCCAACGGCGACCGTGGATCGACGGGCGGCACAAGGGTGTGAGCGGCTACGAGTATCTCCACGTCATCATCGACGACCACAGCCGCCTCGCCTACGCCGAGATCCTCGATAGCCTGACCGCCGCCGCGGCTGCCGGCTTCCTCCGACGAGCAGTCGCCTGGTATGCCGAGCGCGGCGTCCACGCGCGAGCGGTGATGAGCGACAACGGCTCTGCCTACATCAGCCGACTGTACGCGCGCACACTCCGCCAGCTCGGCATCCGTCACTTGCGGATCAAGCCCGGCCGGCCGCGCACGAACGGCAAAGCCGAACGGCTGATCCAAACCCTGCTCAACGAATGGGCCTACGCCCGCGTCTACCACAGCTCGACCGAACGCACCGCAGCACTGCCGCTCTACCTCAACCGCTACAACTACCGACGACCACACGGCAGCCTCGGCCACCAACCACCCGCCTCAAGGCTGAACAACCTTGTTGGTAACTACAACTAGTCGGCGCTTTCGGACCAGTCCGTGGCTCACGGAATGAAGTTGACGCCGCTGTATTTGTTGGTGTCAAGAGGGACGAAACCCGACGTCGTAGTAGGGATTCGTCGCGGGGCCGTTTTGCACGAGGACGCCGAGGCATGTGCATTTCTCGAACTTGGCGTCGCTGACCTCGGCGACGTACGGGCCGGCCCAGTAGGCGCCATCGACCGCTTCGGCGTAGTAGTAAAACCACCGGTTACTCGTGGGGTTTGCCCTCGACTTGGTCTGTCCCACGTAGAGCTTGCACCACCCGAGGACGTCCCAAGGCTCTCCACACTCGTCGCCGCACGCCCAGTCGAGACGCATGTAGGCAACGTAGATCGTGGTCGGATAGGAGTTGTGGAAGTTGACCGTCGAGGCGCCCATCACTTGCCCCTCTGGCTTTCTTGAATACGATCGGCGAGCGAGCCTTTCGGTACCTCCTCCTCGCGGCGCCTGTGCGGAAACTGCTCCTCTCCCTTTTGCGGAGAGACCTCTTCGCCGGCGTCGAAACCAGCCTTGACGTGATGGGAGGCCCGATCGACGAACTCGAACGCGTCGTTATCGTGGTCTCCCGCTTCGGGCCGCTTGCGCTTCATTGCGTTCCCCCCTTCGATCCCCGTTTAACCGTCGGAGGCGCGCCAATCGTGCCCGGCGGCGACGGTGCATGAGGACCTTCCGTCATGATCGCACCGGCGCCTTGAACTGTCAAAAGTCTCCTCTACGAACCGTCAACAGTTTTCCCCTGGGCTGCGGCTCAGGCATGGTGCGGAGACCGTCGGGGGAGCGCGATCGGTACGGTGAGCCTGCGGACATGCCGGACGCTCTACGCTCGCGCGCGATCTGGTGCGCAAAAGTCGGCTGCAGAGCAGAAGCCAGCGCGTTGCGATGGCGCTCAGCATCCGCAGCTCCTCGTCCCGGCGCGGCCCGCGCTGAGAAGGCCGAACACGCATCCAAAACCGTCTGGGCGCCTGTATCTCATCTATGAGGCGCGGGTTAGCTTTGACGTCCGAGTCGCATTCGAGCGGAAGGAGGAATCGGAATGAAAGATCGGCTTCCGGCTAAGCGGCTGCGCGCTGTTTCGTCGCTCATCGTCATTACCGCGGTCGCAACGCTCGCCACATCGGCTCAGGCAGCGCCAACCGCGGCGGCGCGGCTGACCGTGCGCCCGTCGGAGTACGGGAAGACGCTCTTTGGCCCGAGCGGCAAGGTGGTCTACGTCTTCGGCGCGGATCGCGGCTCGACCAGCCACTGCTACGGCGTCTGCATGAAGGCGTGGCCCCCACTGCTGACAACAGGTGTGCCGATCGCCGGTCGCGGCGTCGAGCAGAAGTTGCTAGGGACGACGAGGCGCAAGAACGGCACGCTGCAGGTGACCTACAAACGTCACCCGCTCTACTACTACGAGGGCGACAAGGTCGGCAAGATCATGTGCCAGCACGCCAACATGCACGGCGGCCTCTGGCTGATCATCGAGCCAAACGGACAACCGAACACGGCCAAGGGCAAGATGCACATGTAGCTAGGTCGCCTCGCCCTGCCGATGGCAGCACAGGCACAGGGAAGTCCTTCGGGTCGGCCGGCCAGGACGCCGCCGGGCGCGACCGATCCCGAGTTGCTGCAGGCGATCGCGGCGGGCAGCGAGTCGGCGTTCGAGGAGCTGCGCGGCCGCTACGCGCGCGCGGTCGCACGGGTCTGCCAGACGGTCGCACGCTCCGATCGGGAGGACTGCGAGCAGGAGGTGTTTGCCCGCATCTGGGTCAAGGCGGCGCTGTTCGACGCCAGTCGCGGTAGCGCTGCCGCCTGGCTACTGACGCTCGCGCGGCGGACGGCCCTGAACGTCCGCTCCACTCGCCGACCTCGGATCCCGGTCGAGCACGAGACGGCCGGCCGCGAAGCGGACGCCGCAGCCGTCGATGCGTTCTGGCTCGACGCAGCAATGGCGCGGCTGTCCGAGCGCGAGCGGACGGTGCTCGAGCTCGCCTACTACCGCGACTTGAGCGAGAGCGCGATCGCCAAGCGGCTGCGTGTTCCGCTTGGCTCGGTCAAGAGCTGGAAGCGGCGCGGGCTAAACCGGCTCGCGAGCCTGCTCGGGGAGGAGCCGGCATGAGGCATGAGGAGGCATGGCGGCGGCTGCCAGACCTGCTCGACGACCGCGACGAGACCCCGCTGCTCGCCCACGTCCGCGCCTGTTCGATCTGTCAGCGCCAGCTGTTCCTGCTCGGTCGCGTCGACCGCCTGCTGCGCGACCGCGCGGCCGACCAGCGATCGCCAAGAAGGCGGCCGACCAGGGTGCAGATCCTCGCCGCAGCCGCCGCGCTCGCGGCCGCGCTCGCCGCCACGATCGCGGTCGTCCTCCCCGACCAGACGGGCCAGCACCAGTTCATGCTGCGGACTTCTTCGGGGCGGCTTGTCGGTGAAGCCAGGATGAGCAACGACGACAGACACAGCGTTTCGCTTGCCCTGACCGCGCGCCATCTCCCTGTCGACCGCGGTCAAATGTTTGTGCTCTGGGCCGGCGACAAGGAGTCGTCGATGCACGTCGGCCGCTTCATGGTCGACCGGACCGGAGGCTGCCGCGTCCGCTTCACCCTGCCGGACAGCCACAGCTGGCAGCGGTTCTGGGTGACCGAACCGGGAGAGGCCGGGACGATCGTCGCCAGCACGTGAAGAGGCTCGCGTCTCGCGCCTGATCGCCGCGTCTGCGCTCGCGGCGCGGAAGTCGTATGGCGACATGGGCGAGCACGCGCTCACCCTGCTCGCGTACCTCTCGAGCTCTGCGGCAGACCCCCGAGCGCCGTACCCTCCTCGCGCTGCTCGGCGCAGGAGACCGCGGATCTGTCCGGAGGGATCAGCACAGGGGGAGATCAGCCGGGGGGAGGGGGTGCCTCTCCGGGGCACTGTCTGTCCTGAGACCTTCCGGTGCCCAGTTCGGGGTGCGCGGGTCCGAAGGTGATTAGGCCATGCTGGACTCGAAAATCCCTGCAAATTGCCAATGACTTGCAGCCGGGGTGTGCACAGAGGGGTGCACACGGCCCGACATCCAAGCGCTTAGGCCCCGTCCGAGTCCGGATTCTGACTCTCCGCAAGGCGCATGACCTTGCGCCGAAACTCCTCCGCCGCCCGCTCCGCGTCAGCCAGGTCGAACGGATCACCCTCCACCGGTTCGAAGCTGGCGGCCTTCCCCCACCCTCTGTCCGCCAGGAGCCGGGAGGCTTCGAGCCGGTCCCGGTCGCGGCGGCTCTCGTCG
>JBKPRD010000339.1:0-4287 GCA_046734415.1 Actinomycetota bacterium
CCCACATTCGAACTGCTCGACAGACTCATCTACTGACACCGAAACAAGCCGAGAAGGGAGCTGCCGGTGGTCTCCTTCAACATCTTCGACGCCGTGAAACACGAGACCCGAACTAACGTGGCGGACGCGCTGGGATCGGCCGAGACGCTGATGTATGTCTACGATCTCGCGCCCGGGTCGGTGCAATGCCCCTACCACTACGAATACCAAGAAGAGTGGCTGCTCGTGGTCGAGGGGACAGTCGTCGTCCGACAGCCCGAGGGCGAGCGCACCTTGAGCCGCGGCGATCTCATCTGCCTTCCCTCTGGACCTGCCGGCGCGCACAAGGTGACCAACCAGAGCGACGCCCCAGCGCGGACGCTGATGTGGTCGAGCGCAGGTCTACCCACCGTCTCGGTCTACCCCGACAGCAACAAGATCGGCGTCTGGCCGGGAAACAAGGTCGACGCCCTGATCTTTCTGCGGGACACAGCGGTGGAGTGGTCGCACGGCGAACCGGACTACGAGACATGACGATGGAGGCGCCGAAACCGTCTTGCACGCCAGCAGAGGCATAAGAAAAGCCGCCGTCTCTAGCAGGTTTGCGAAGGAGCTAGCCGGACTCGAACCAAGATGTCTCTGCTAGCCGTAGCGCCGGTTCCTGTCGCCCTGGTTCCAGTCCCCGTACCGCAGCCTCGAGATCCTGCTCGCTCTTCATTTCCAGCTGTGTGATCGATCCGTACATCGCCGAGGCGCCTCCATGCTAGTCGACTCCCGCCGCGCGTATCCTCCTCTTCCCCAGCGCGGGGTCGAACTCTCGCCGGCCGGACGAGCGCTTCCCCGCGAGGCCGGGCCGGTCACGACGCTACCCGCCGAGCCGCCCGCTGCCTAGTCGCTCTTTCGGCCATGGCCGAGAGCGACCAGAACGCCTCAAGTGGTTACTGCGCGATCGTCGCCCGGTATTGGGCGCTATCTCCCCTGGGAACTCCATTGATGAGGGTCACTCGCACGGTTCCAGGCAAGGCCACTAGCCCGGCGAAGACTCCTGTGGCAGCGGAGATCGTGAATGTTGCCGACCCCTTATTGGCGCAGATCACGCCGTCAGTCAGGGCGAGAGTCAACGTGCTTGACGGATCGCCGTCGAGCTGGACGTCGCGGATCGCCGTCACGTTGATCAAGCATCCACTACTGGGATCGAAGTCGGCTCCAGTCAAGTCCAACGTCGTCGATACATGTCCGTAGCCCTCGACGAGGCCCGTTCCACATTGGGCATGGGTCGTGCAGTCGTTGTCTTGGAACTGAGCCTTGAACTCACCGCTCGGGGCAGCGCTAGTGGGAAGCGCCACGGCCATCGCTACCAGCGCGAGAAGAGCGATGAAAAGAAGCACGCGTCGCATTCGACCTCCCTTGGGGGTCGCATCGCGCCTGCCTCCCGCGATCATACAACGACGAGGTGCCGCGCTCGATCGCCCGCTTGAAGATCGCCCTCGGATGCCCCTGCGCTGTCACAGCCCTCCTGCCCTGGAGCCGGACAGCGCACAAAGCGTAGTTGTTTGCCCTGCGTCGAAGCGTGGCGCCTGGTGCGCCTCGTTCTGGTTGGGGTATGTCCGATCAGCGGAATGTCCCTTCGAGACAGGAGGCTGTGATGACTGAGGAGCATCAGACGCGCGTGGCGAAGGTGGTCACGATCATCGGTACCCTCGGACGAGAGCTTCGCGCTGGCTGCGCAGGCGGCAGTCGAGGAGGCGGCGAAAAACCCCCCGTGGGATTACTGGCGCGGATAGCACCCGGCTTGCTCCGCCCGACCACCCTGGGCCGCGAGCTCGCGCCGCGGTTCCGCGGCTACGCGACGGCGATCGACGAGCTCGAGCCGGGCCTGTGGGCGGTCGCCGCTCCGCTGCACGGCGCCTCAGGCGTCGTGGCTGCGCTCAGCATCTCGGGCCCCACCATTCGTCTTCCGGACGGCTTGCTTGACGAGCTCGGCCGGCTACTCATCGCAGAGGCCGCCCCGGTCTCTGCTCGTCTCCGGTGAATCCAGAGGAGGAAGCGTGAGCACGATCAACGAGCACCCGGAGGTCCTGTTCTACTCCCGCATTCGTAGGTCGCCGTACTTCTACGCGTCTCGTCGGCACGGCGTCCAGATGTACAGCTTCTACAACCACATGTACCACCCCCGCCACTACGGCGACCCCGTCGAGGAGTACTGGCAGCTCTTGAACGGCGTCACGCTCTGGGACGTCGGCGTCGAGCGCCAGGTCGAGATCACGGGGCCCGACGCGTTCACGTTCACGAACATGCTCGTCCCCCGCGATCTCTCGAAGTGCGCGGTGGGTCAGTGCAAGTACGTCTTCCTCACCTCGCCCGAGGGCGGGATCCTCAACGATCCCGTGCTCCTGCGCCTCGACGAGAACCACTTCTGGCTCTCGCTCGCCGACAGCGACATCCTCCTCTGGGCCTGGGGGGTCGCCCAGAACTCGGGCCTCGAGGTCACCATCAGCGAGCCGGACGTCGGGCCCGTGCAGGTACAGGGCCCGAAGTCGAAGGACGTGATGGTCGACCTCTTCGGCGAGAGCATCGTCGACATCCCGTACTACTTCCACCAGTCGTACGAGCTCGACGGCATGGACGTCGTCGTGTCCCGAACCGGGTACACGGGCGAGCTCGGCTACGAGATCTACCTGAAGAACGCCAGCCGAGACGGAATCAAGCTCTGGGACGCAGTGCTCGCAGCGGGAGAGCCCCACGGGCTCACCGTCATTGGGCCGTGCCACATCAAGCGCATCGAGGCCGGGATCCTCGCGCTCGGCTGCGACATGTGGTTCGACACGAACCCGTACGAGGTCGAGATGGGCTACGAGTGGATGGTCGACCTCGAGCAGGAGGCCGACTTCATCGGCAAGGACGCGCTCAAGCGCATCAAGGCGCGAGGTATCTCGCGCAAGCTCGTCGGCGTCGAGATCGGCGGCCCCGGGCTAGGCAGCTACAACGACGGAGCGATGATCGACTACTTCCCGGTCTCGAAGGACGGGAAGCCGGTCGGCCGGATCACGTCGGCCTGCTACTCGCCGAGGCTCGACCGAAATATCGGCTTCGCGATGGTGCCGATCGAGCTCGCCGAGTTCGGCACGGAGCTCGAGGTCGAAGCGCCGACGGGCAAGCAGTCGGCAACGGTCGTCCGCAAGCCGTTCATCGACCCGAAGAAGGAGACGCCGAAGCAGGACGTCGAGCTGACGGTGACCGCGGAGGCATCGCACGTCGACTGAGGCCGTACCTGAGCCGCAGCAAGCGGTGCTGGTAGGTCTCAGGGACGGCGACCTCGAACCGCTCACCGACCGCTTCCCGGCGTTCACGCCGATGGTCTCGGTGCGCAACGACAGCACCGTTGCGGTCTCGTGCTACGACTTCCGGAACAACACGGCAGACGGCGGCGCCACCACGCCGACGGACGCCTGGATCGTGCACTGTCACGCCGCGACGGAGGACTGCACGTCCTCCTCGAGCTGGGACGAGGAGATCCGGACGACGGACACCTCGTTCGACAGCCGGCAGGCCCCGGTCGCCTGCGGGTTCTTCCTCGGCGACCGCGAGGGGCTAGGTACGGACGGGACGAGCTTCTTCCCGTTCTTCGCGATTTCCAGCTCCGCCGACCACGCGAGCATCTTCACCGCAAAGTCGGCTGAGTCGTCGACAACGCTGAAGCGGAACGACCCCCGACTCGAGGGTCCTTCCGCTTCCGGCAGAACTACGAAAGGCTTTGCTCGATCAAGGTGGCCACTCTGGAGGAGGCACGACGACCGGAGCTGCACAGGTGGCTCGAGCAAGCGGGCCGCACACCGGGTTGGACCTGGAGGTGATCGCGCCAGATGGACCGCAGGTGGCGCTACTTGTGATCGAAGGGCAGCGCATCGTCGTGGCGACGGAGGCACCCGACCTCGGCACGCCGACCCCCAGCCGACCACAGGGGCCCGCACGAGCGAGTAGACGAGGGCGGAGAGCCCGGCCGTCACGGTCACGGCACCCGAGATGTCGAAGCTGCGGAGCGCGAGCTCGGCGCGACTCTCGCTGATCAGCCTCGGTGCAAGGACTATGGCGCCGATCCCGATCGGAACGTTGACGAACAGCACCGAGCGCCAACCCAGCGCACTTGTGAGCACGCCACCCAGAAGCACTCCCGCCGCGGCGCCGGACCCCGCGACGGCCCCCCAGATTGAGAGCGCCCGATTCGGTTCGGCACCCTCGCGGAACGTCGCGGTAACAATCGAGAGCGCCGACGGCGCAAGCACCGCAGCACCGATGCCCTGAACTGCC
>JBKPRD010000340.1:0-13287 GCA_046734415.1 Actinomycetota bacterium
GTGCCGTTGATGATGAACGTGCCCTGCTCGGTCATCATCGGGAAGTCGCCCATGAAGACCCGCTGCTCGCGGATCTCGCCGGTCTCCTTGTTGACGAAGCGGACGGTCATCGAGAGCGGGACCTGGTAGGTCAGGTCCTTCTCCCGGCACTCCTTGATCGAGAACTGGGGCTCCCCGAACTCGTACTCGCCGAACTCCACCGCGAGCGTGCCGGTGTAGTCCTCGATCGGCGAGATGTCGTCGATCGTCTCGCGAAGGCCCTCCTTCATGAACCAGTCGAAGGAGGCCTTCTGGATGTCGATCAGGTTGGGGAGGTCAAGAACGTGCTTCAGGCGCGAGAAAGACTTGCGCGCGTTAGGCGCAGCAACCCTGCTGGTCAAATGGAACTTCCTCCCTTAGAAATGTCTACTGCGTGCGGACGGGCGAACAGGTGGGCGCGAACCCCAAAATATAGCGAACCGAAGCAACCTTACGCAAGAATCAACGTCCCCGCGGAAGGTTGTATTCCACAGTGTAGCGCGCCTGGCAAGGGATGGAAGGGACAGGCTTCAGCCTGTCCCTTCGTATTCTTCGCTCGGCTCGTCGGGCCAGGCTGAACGCCTCTCCCTGTCTACTTGACCTCGACGCTGGCGCCGGCCTCCTCGAGCTGCGCCTTGATCGAGTCGGCCTCCTCGCGGTTCACGCCCTCCTTCACCGGGTTGGGCGCGCCGTCGACGAGGTCCTTCGCCTCCTTCAGGCCGAGGCCCGTGATCGCGCGGACGACCTTGATCACCTGGATCTTCTTGTCGCCCGTACCCGAGAGCACGACGTCGAACGAGGTCTGCTCCTCGCCGGCCGCCGCGCCGTCGCCCCCGGCCGCCGGGGCAGCGCCCGGAGCCGCGACCGCGACCGGAGCGGCGGCTGTGATGCCCCACTCGTCCTCGATCTTCTTCTTCAGCTCGACGAGCTCGAGGACCGTCATCTTCCCGAGGTTCTCGAACAGCGTGTCGACGCTACTTGCGGCCATACCTATTCCTCCTCCGTGCGCTCAGCCTCCAGCTGAGCGCTAGCTGTCTCAGTAGGTTCGTCTGTGGTCTCGCCCTCCGCGGCAGGCTCGGCCGGTGCCGCCTCTGCCGGTTCCGGCCCCGTGGCTTCCTCCGCCTCGGCCGTTTTGGGCGCGCTTGCCTCGGGCTCGTCGCCAGAGCTGGCGGAATCGGCGGCAGCCGATTCCGCAGTCCCCTCGCCCTGCTCCTGGAGCTGTGAAATCCGGGCGTCGATCAGGCCGAGCAGGTCGCGCACCGGCGCCGAGATGAGGCCGACGACCGTCATCAGCGGCGAGGTGATCGCGCCGATCACCTGGCCGCGGAGCACGTCCACCGGCGGCAGCGCCGCCAGGTTGCGGACGTCCTCCTCGCCGATCGGCGAGCCGTCGAGGATGCCGCCGCGGATTGCGAGGACCCGCGTCGTGCGAGCCGTGTCCGCGAGCGCCTTCGCGGCCGCGACCATGTCGCCGTCCGCCTCGATGAACGCGATCGCGGTCGGGCCCTCGAGCAGCGCGAGCAGCGCGTCGGCTCCCGCCTCCTCGGCCGCGCGCTTCGTCAGCGTGTTCTTCACGACCGTGAACCGCGCGCCGTGCTCGATCAGTTTCGTCCGGAGGTCGTCGATCTCGGTCACCGACAGGCCGCGGTAGTCGGCGACGAAGAGAGTTGGCGTCTGCTTCAGACGCTCGGCGAGCTCCGCGACGATCCGTTCCTTCTCTGACTTCAGCATCTGGATGTCTCCATCAAAAAGGCTCGCCGTGGCGAGCCCTCAGGGACAGGCTTCAGCCTGCCCCGACGAACTCCACCTCGGCTGGGCTTCTGGCCTGTGGCCTGCCAACTGTCTCCGGCGAGCGTCTGTAGTTAGGCCGTAACTGTAGCGGCTTCCTCCTCGAACTCCTCGGCGATTCCGCGGGTGCGGGTCGTGTCGACGTGGACGCCCGGGCCCATCGTCGTCGTCAGCGTGATCGAACGGATGTAGCGGCCCTTCGCCGCCGAGGGCTTCGCGCGCACGATCTCCTCGATCAGCGTCGCGTAGTTCTCGAGCAGCTGGCGCTCTTCGAAGCTCTTCTTCCCGATCGTCAGGTGCACGTTCGCCCCGCGGTCGGTGCGGTACTCGAGCTTGCCGGCCTTCGACTCCTGGACCGCCTTCGCAACGTCCATCGTCACCGTGCCGGTCTTCGGGTTCGGCATCTTGCCGCGCGGGCCGAGGATCCGCCCGAGCTTGCCGACGGTGCCCATCTGGTCGGGGGTCGCGATGGCGACGTCGAAGTCGTCGAAGCCCTCCTCGATCCGCTTCGCCAGGTCGGCCGAGCCCACGACGTCCGCGCCGGCGGTCTCGGCCTCCTTCGCCTTGTCGCCCTCGGCGAAGACGGCGATGCGAAGCTCCCGGCCTGTGCCGTGCGGGAGCATCAGCGTCCCGCGCAGCTGCTGGTCGGCATGGCGGACGTTCAGGCCGAGCCGCACGTGCGCCTCGACCGTCTCGTCGAACTTGGCGCCCTCGAAGCCTTTCAGCATCCGGACGGCCTCGAGCGGCGAGTAGGTCTGCTCGCGGTCGATCTGCGCGCGGGCGCTGCGGTACTTCTTGCCGTGGCTCATGGTTGTCGCTCCGGCGCCGGCAAAGCCGGCACCTCCGCCGTTGAGAACCTCACTCTACGCCTCCACCTCCACGCCCATGCTCCGCGCTGTCCCCGCGATCACTTCCATCGCCGCCTCGATGTCGCGCGCGTTCAGGTCGGGCATCTTCACCTCGGCGATCTGCCGCACCTGCTCGCGCCGGAGGCGGCCGACCTTGTCGCGGTTCGGCTCCGACGAGCCCTTCTCGAGGTTGAGCGCCTCCTTGATCAGCACGGCGGCAGGCGGCGTCTTCGTGATGAAGGTGAACGACCGGTCCTCGAAGACCGTGATCTCGACCGGGATGATCCGGCCGTTCTCCTGTTGCGTCTGCGCGTTGAACGCCTTGCAGAACTCCATGATGTTGACCCCGTGCTGGCCGAGCGCAGGGCCCACCGGCGGGGCCGGGTTCGCCTGCCCGCCCGGGATCTGCAGCTTGATCAGCGTGAGAACCTTCTTCGCCATGTGTTACCTCAGTCGATCTTCTTGACCTGGTCGAAGCCGAGCTCGACCGGGACCTGGCGCTCGAAGATGTCGACGAGCACCTTCAGCTTCTGCGCGTCGCCGTTGACCTCGACGATCTCGCCGTCGAAGTCCGACAGCGGGCCGGAGGTTACCTTGACCGACTCGCCGAGCGAGTACTCGACCTGCGTGCGCGGGCGCTCGCCGGTGGCGGCGCCCGTGTGCAGGATGCGGTCGACCTCGCTCTGGGAGAGCGGCACGGGCTTGGAGCCGGCGCCGACGAAGCCGGTCACGCCGGGCGTGTTCTTCACGACAGTCCAGGCGTCGTCGTTCAGGTCCATGTTCACGAGCACGTAGCCGGGGAGGACGCGCTTCTCGGCCTGCACCTTCTGGCCGTCCTTCGTCTCGATCACCTGCTCGGTCGGGACGACGACCCGGCGGAACCGCATCCGCTGGTTCATCGAGTCGATCCTGTGCTCGAGGTTGGCCTTCACCTTGTTCTCGTGCCCGGAGTAGGTGTTGATCACGTACCACTGGAACATGCCGTTTCTTCTCTCCCTACTGCCCCAGCAGCACCTTGCTGACGAGCTTGTTGAAGACCTGGTCGCAGAGGTAGAGGTACGACCCGATGATCACGCAGGCGATGATCACGACCACCGTGCCCTGGATCACCTGGTTCTGGCGGGGCCACTCGACCTTGCGAAGCTCGCCGATCGACTCGACGATGAACCGCCTGGCGCCGGCGAGCGGGAGCTCGCGTCCGCCCGCGTGGCTCGGCGCCGTCTGCAGCGCAGGCCGAGGAGTCGCCTGAACCTCGGGCCGCTCGGCGAACGATCGCTCCCGCGCCTCGCGCCGGGCGCGGCGCTCGGCTCTAGTCTGGCGGGCCATCAGCGCGTCTCCCGGTGCGCCGTATGGCGGCCGCACCAGCGGCAGTACTTCTTCAGCTCGACGCGGTCCGGCGTGTTGCGCTTCGACTTCGTCGACTCGTAGTTGCGGCGCTTGCACACAGTGCACGCCAAAGTGATTTTTTCTCTGACGCCGGTCTTTGCCACGGTTGCTTTCTCTCTGCCTTCGGTACTGCGAGGAGGTAGCGGCGGGAGGACTCGAACCTCCGACACGCGGATTATGATTCCGCTGCTCTAACCAACTGAGCTACGCCGCCGCGCCGGACGAGTGTAGCAGCCTTGTCCGGGCCCCCTTCTAGATTCGCAGGTCGTGAACGTCGAGTCGTGCTGGCGCTGCGGTGCCGAGCTGCGCTGGGTCCACGGCACCTGGCAGTGCCCGGCCTGCAAACTGAAACTCGGCTGCTGTGAAGGCGAGCCGCAGTCGGCCTGCGGGGAAAGGAGGAAGCCGACGCGCAGCTAGGTTGTAGAGGGGCGATGGCTGCAATCGAGGCGCGGGACCTCCGGCGTACATATCGGACCTCGACCGGTGTCTTCCGGCGCCGGGCGCTCGAGGTCGAAGCGGTTCGCGGCGTCTCGTTCGAGGTCGCCGAGGGAGAGCTGTTCGGCCTGCTCGGCCCGAACGGGGCCGGCAAGACGACGACGATCAAGATGCTGATCACGCTGCTGATCCCGACGTCGGGCTCGGCGCGCGTGCTCGGGTTCGACGTCGTCAGGGACTCCCGCGAGGTCCGCAAGCGGATCGGCTACGTCTTCGGCGGCGAGCGCGGACTGTACGAGCGGCTCTCGGCGCTCGACAACCTGCGCTACTTCGCCGAGCTGTACGCGGTGCCGGCGCGCGAGCAGAAGAGGCGCATCGGCGAGCTGCTCGAGCTCGTCGGGCTGGCAGGGCGGGAGAAGGAGCGCGTCGAGGGCTACTCGCGCGGGATGCACCAGCGGCTGCACATCGCCCGCGGGCTGCTCCACGACCCACCGGTCGTGTTCCTCGACGAGCCGACGATCGGAGTCGATCCGGTCGGCGCCCGCGAGCTCCGCGCCACGATCGCCGGGCTCACCGACGCCGGCAAGACGGTGCTCCTGACGACGCACTACATGTTCGAGGCAGACGAGCTCTGCGACCGCATCGCCGTGATCAACCAGGGCAAGATCGTCGCCGAGGGGACGCCGCGCACCCTCAAGGAGATCGTCGCCGAGCGGACCGTGGTCGAGATCGAGGCGTACGGGATCAGCGAGGACGCGATCGGCCGTGTCCGGCGGGCGCCCGGCGTGACCTCCGTGTCCGTCGAGGAGCGCGACCAGTCGCAGGTGCTGCTCGTCCAGTCGCCGAAGGGCCTCGAGCTGACCCAGACGCTCCTCGGCCTGCTCGACGGGGCGACCATCGGCCGCGTCGCCGCGCGGGAGCCGACGCTCGAGGATGCCTACGTCGCGCTGGTGGGCGAGCCGTGAGAACGTTCCGGCTGCTCACGGTCGGGATCCGCTTCCACGTCAAGAGCCTGACGCTCTCCGTCTTCTTCCTGCTGACGAGCGTGTTCATGCCGCTCCTGGTCGCGACCGTCTCGTACTACATGTTCAAGGCGGGCGGGAAGCCCGGCACGCTCTTCTACGCCTCGCTCGGCGCCGCCGTGTACGGGATCTGGTCCTCGACGCTGTTCGGGTCCGGTGGCGCCATCCAGTGGCAGCGGTGGCAGGGGACGCTCGAGTTGATCGTCTCGGCGCCGGCGCCCTTCATCCTGCTCGTCCTCCCGCTGACGATCGCGACCTCGACGATCGGTGTCTACTCGCTCCTCTCGACGCTGCTCTGGGGGCGGTTCGCCTTCGGCATCCCGTTCCACATCGAGCAGCCGTTCGCGTTCGTGGTCGCGGTGCCGGCGACGATCCTCGGGCTCGGCCTGCTCGGACTGCTGTTTGCCTCGACGTTCGTCCTCTACCGGAACGCCAACGCCCTCTCGAACATGCTCGAGTGGCCGGTGCTGCTCGTCACCGGCATGCTCGTGCCGCTCTCGCTGCTCCCGACGTGGGCGCACCCGATCGCGTGGGTGCTCGCGCCGACCTGGGGAGTGCGGGCCATCCGCGAGGCGGCCCTCGGCGGCACGCCGTGGCCGGACATCGGGATGACGTTGCTTCTGGGCGGCTGCTACCTCGCGCTCGGAGCGCTCTTCCTCCGCCACTTCGAGGTCGCCGCCCGCAGGCAGGCGACGCTTTCCCTGACATGAGCAGTTTCTTCCGCGTCTTCTTCGTCGGCGGCGCGATCGCCTACCGCGGGCTCTTCAACTGGGTGCACCCGAGGATCTACATCCCGACGATGCTGATCGGCCCGCTCTTCCAGATCCTCTTCTTCGCCTACCTCGGCCGGTACAGCGGCGTGGAGAACGACGCGTTCTTCGTCGTCGGGAACGCCGTCCAGGCCTCGGCGATGTCGGGTGTGTTCGCAGCGACGATGGCGATCGCGAACGAGCGTCAGTTCCAGACCCTCTCGCCGCTGCTCGCCACCCCCGCCAACCGGTTCGCGATTTTCATGGGCCGCTCGCTGCCGGTCATCGCCAGCGGCCTGGTGGTGTCGGCGTGGGGGTTCCTGATGGGCTGGCTCCTGCTCGACTTCGACCCGCCGGTGTCGAGCATCCCGGCACTCCTCCTCGTCACGCTCGTCAGCGTCTGCTCGTGCACCGCGTTCGGGCTGACGCTCGGCTCGATCGGGATGCGCGCCCGCGACGTGTTCATGATCGCGAACGTCGCCTACTACCTGATGTGGCTGCTCTGCGGAGTGAACATCCCCCTCGACGCGCTGCCGGGCTGGCTCGAGCAGATCGGCCGGCTGATGCCGCTGACCCACGGGATCGCCGCCGCCCGCGAGATCGCCGCGGGCGCGAGTCTCGGGTCCGTCTCGGGGCTCGTCTGGACCGAGGTCGCGGTGGGCGTCGCCTGGGGAACGATCGCGTTCGGGCTCGTGCGCTGGTTCGAGTACGAGGGGCGGAGGCGCGCCTCGCTCGAGACCTACTGAGCGGCGACGGGCTGCGGCTCGCCGTGGGTGACGAGCTGTGCGGCTCGATCGAGCCACGGCTTCGCCTCGAGCCGCTCGAACGTGTCCCGTGCCTCGGCGAGCAACGGCTCGGCCTCGTCCGCGCGGCCCTGCGCGGTCAGCCACTCGGCGTGCTCGAGCTGGACGACGGCGAGGTGGAACGGTGCCTCCAACTCGCCCAAGAGGCGCTCGGCGACGGCGAACTCGCTCTTCGCGTCGAACTCGGGCAGGCGGGCTCGCAAGCGCGCCTGCATCGCCCGCGCCGACGACATGAGCCGGTCCGTGCTGAGCGTTTCGACGCGTCCAAGCAGCTCGCGGATATCGTCGTCGCCGGCAACGGCTGCGCTCTCGAGTGCATAGAAGAGGATCCAGGGGGGCGGCCCGCCGACTGCGTCGTGGATCTCGAGCGCACGGCGGACTGCTGCGAGCGCCTCCTCGGGTCGACCCTCCATTCCCAGGACGGCTGCGTCGAACAAGATCCACACGGCGGCGAAGTCGGGGTTCTCGGAATCGGCGATATCCGCGTGGCGGGTCAGAAGCTCTCGCGCCCGCTCGACCTCCCCTCTGTGGCCGTGAACGAGTGCGGCCCTGAGGGCCATTCCCTGCGCGAACTCGGTTGCGGCCAGCTCCTCCGCCACCGCGGCCCGCTCGAGCGCCTCGTCCCACTCGCCGCGCATGATTAGGGTGCCTACCGAGCGGGCCAGAAAGGTGGATTCCCATTGCCGGTCGCCCACCCGCCGAGCCAGTTCGAGAGCACGATGTTCGAGTGCGTTCTCGTCGCGCCAGCGGTCCGCCATCGTGAGGCTCACGGCCAGGTTGTTGTAGGCCCGGAGAGCTGCGCGGTGCAGGTCGTGCTCGAGCGCGATAGCCAGCGCGCCCTCGACAAGGATCAGTGCCTCTCGGGGCCGGTCCCACCGCATCATCAGGACGGCCTTGGTGTTCAGCGCCTCGGCGAGCGTCTCCGGCAGGTTCGCTGCCTCTGCGATCCGGAGCGCTCGCTCGAGGTGGGGCGCGGCTCCCTCGTACTCGCCGGTGAAGATCAGAAAGCGGCCGAACTGGGCGGCGAGCGCGGCGACATCTGCATCGGAGGCCCGCGGCTCGAGGGCCGCGAGCGCGGGCGCCAACCTGGCGACCGCCTGCGGTGGGTGGCCCTCGACGAAATCGATCTCAGCGAGGCGTGCCTCGACCATGGCGGCCGCGGCCGGATCGTTCTGGTTCTCGTAGCCTGCCCTCGCGCTCTCGAGCAACGCCCGCGCGTCGCCTGGTTTGTCTGCAACCCAGGCCATCTGACCTGCTCGGTCAGTCAGCTCAGCCTTCGCGGCGGGATCCTGGCTGAGCGCCGCTGCCCGCTCGAAGTAGCGCTGCGCCTCTTCGGGCGCCGCCAGGGACGCAGAGCGCTCGCCGGCCCGGAAGAGCATCTCGCGAGCCATGGCACGGATGGTCTCGGCATCTTCGGCCTCGGGGGCGGCGTCGACGGCGGCCAGGTAATGAGAGGCCAGCACCTCGGCCACCTCGTCCTCGGGCAGGGCCGTACGGAGGTACTCGGCGGCGGCCAGGTGCCGGCTCTTCCGGTCGCGCTTGGAGAGGGTCTCGTAAGCGACGTGGCGGACGAGGTCCTGGAGGAAGCCGTACTGGCCGTGCTCGGGCGAGCGTGGATCGGACTGCACGCCGAGCACCTCCTTGCGAACGAGCGAGGAGAGCAAGGTCTGGAGCTCGGCCGGCGGCAGGCCGGAGAGCGCGGCCACGGCGCGAGCGGTGAACGTCTTGCCCAGGACCGCACTGTCCTGGAGCAGGCGCCGCTCTTGGGAAGAGACGCCGTCGAGCCGGGCGGCGATCAGCGCGTGCAGCGTCTCCGGTACCTCGAGGGTCTCGATCTCGCCCGTCGGCCGATAGACGGGTCCGTCGCCGGCCAGAAGGCCGCGGTCGAGCAGCATCCGCACGGTCTCGACTGCGTAGAGCGGCACGCCTTCGGCCCGGGCGAGGATCTGCGTCCGCAGCTGCCCCGGGAGGCCCGGCACCAGGCCGTCAAGCAACTCCTCCATCGCTTTCTGGGAGAGCGGCTCGAGGTACATGGAAGTGAAGTTGCGCTGCCCGGCACCCCATCCGGGCCGACGCTCTTGCAGCTCCGGCCGGGCGAGCGTGATCACGTAGAGCGGATAGTCGCGCGACCATTCGAGCAGGTATTCGACGAAGTCGAGCAGGCTCGTGTCCGCCCACTGCATGTCCTCGAAAGCGAGCACGACCGGGTTCGAGTCAGCGAGGCGCTCGAAGAACAGCCGCCAGGCGGCGAACAGGTCCTGGCGCTCGTATCCCGAGCGCTCCTCCAGTCCGAGTAGGTGCGCGAGCCGCGGCTCCACAAACCTCCGCTCCTCGACGTCGAGCAGGTGCTCGGCCAGCGTCGCCTCCAGTTTCTCCCGAGCCCGGTTCGGCTGCTCGTCCTCGGCCATCCGACAGCGCATCCTCACCATGTCCGCGAGCGCCCAGTAGGCCACGCCCTCGCCATAGGCGAGGCAGCGGCCTCGGTGCCACCAGATGTTCTCGACGATCCCGTCGAAGTACTTGTAGAACTCCCAGGCCAGCCGAGACTTGCCGATGCCGGCAATCCCGGTGACCGAAACCAGATGCGCCCGGCGGTCGTGCGCGGAGGCGTGGAAGAGCTCTTTGATCAGCTTCAGCTCCCGCTCGCGGCCGACGAACGGCGCTTCCAGACCGGCCGACTTGAGTGCGCCGGCTCGTCCAGACACGACCCTCAGAGCCCGGAAGAGCGCCACCGGCTCCGTCTTCCCTTTCAGCTCGTGGAGACCGGCTTCCTCGTAGGCGATTGCCTGCTCGGTCGTCCGTCTCGTCGTCTCCCCGACCAGCACCGACCCCGGCTCGGCGGAGGACTGAACGCGCGAGGCCGTGTTGACGAGATCGCCCGCGACCATCCCCTGCCCCTCGGCGCCGATCGTCACCGCAGCCTCGCCGGTCAGCACTCCCGCGCGGGCCTGCAGCGCTGGGTCGAGGTCCGGGACCGACTCGACGAGGTCCAGCGCCGCTCGGACCGCGCGCTCGGCGTCGTCCTCCGTCGCCGTCGGCGTGCCCCAGACGGCCATCACCGCGTCTCCGATGAACTTCTCCACCACCCCGCCATACCGCGCTACCAGTTCCCGAGCCAGCTCGAAATACCGGGAGAGGAGCTCGCGCACCTCCTCTGAGTCGCGCGACTCCGAGACCGACGTGAAGCCGACGAGGTCGGCGAACATCACCGAGACGAGCCGGCGCTCGGCCGTCGGAGCCTCGCGCGGCGGCGACAGAGTGGCCGGCGAAGCACTCGCCTGCTCGAGCTGCGACCCGCACTCGGCGCAGAAGAGGTCGCCCCGCTGGAACGGGGCCCCGCACGTGGTGCACGCGCTGGACAGCCCCGCTCCGCACCTGACGCAGAACTTCGCGCCCTCCCGATTCTCCGTGCCACAGCTCGGACACGCCATCGCTCTCAGCCTACTCAGGTTAGGCCTGAAGGGCACTCACGACGGCAACTCCGACCGCGATCACTGCAACGCCGACCACGCCGATGCGGCCGAGACGCTCCCCGTAGAGGACTGCAGCCCCGAGCGCCGCCAGGGCCGCGAACTGCGAAGCGAGCACGGCCGCGACCGCGATGCCGTGCCGGGCGCCGAAGGCGTAGCAGGTGAACCCGGCGACCTCGGCGAGGCCGGAGCCGACGACGAGCGGCGCCGCCGCGCGCGTCACCCGCAGCCGGCGGGCGAGGAGCAACGGCAGGAACAAGAACGCGACGCCGAGGAGCCGGGGCGGCAGGATCGCCCACGCGATCGGCAGGTCGAGGCTCGCCCGGCCGGTCGCGTACAGACCGCTGCCGAACGCGCACGCTGCGGCGAGGCCGAACAGTGCGGCGCGCGGATCCACGTGCTCCAGGTCGGGCACGTGCGCCTTGGCGCTCGCGACCAGCACCACCCCCGCGACGATCGCGACGAGCGCGAGGGCGGTTCCGGCCCCCAGCTCCTCCCCCGCCGCAACAGCGATCACGGCCGCCACCGCACCCTCGGTCGAGGAGATCGAAGAGACCACGCCGATGCCGCCGAGCCGAAAGCCGGTGTAGAGAAGAAGGAGACCGCCTGTGTTGCCTGCTCCGGCAACGATCAGCCAGCCGAGCGCCGCGCCGTCGAGGCCCGCCGGTACGCCGTGGGCGAGCGCAACTGGCGCGACGACCAGCAGCCCGGTCAGCATCACCCACGCGAGCGTCGACGGCGAGCCGATCTGCCTGCTCGCCCTCGCGCTCGTCAGGCTCGTGGCCGCCCACGAGACCGCAGCCCCGAGTCCGCCGAGAATCGCCCACACGTCCGGCGAAGAGCGCGGCTCAGCGCGACTCGAGGATCGGCTTGACCTCGCGCACGAGCCGCTCGAGCGTCTCGTGGTCGAACGGCGCGGGGCAGTCGACGTAGATGTGCTCGAATCCGAGGTCGAGGTAGGGCGCCCAGGCCTCCGCGACGAGCTCTGGCGGGCCGAGGGGGCCGTCGTAGATGTCGTCCTCCGTGTACTTGTTCCGCTCGGCCATCGCCTCGACGACCTTCCTCGCCTCGCCCTCGGTGTCACGGATGACCGGCGTCCCGCCGCCGAGCGTGCGCTCGATCTCGGACTCGTCGCGGCCGACCTCGTCGCACCAGCGCCGCAAGACTTCGTCCTTGTGCCGCACGCGCTCGACGTTGCCGCCCGTATTCCAGCCGTCCGCGTACTTCGCCACCGTGTGCAACGTCTTCCGCTCGCCGCTCCCGCCGATCATGATCGGCACCGTCTCCTTCACGGGCGGCGGATTGTTGAAGACGTCCTTCGTGTGGTAGAAGCGCCCCCGCGCCGACGCGGGCCCTCCCGGCAGCAGGTCCCGCATCAGCTCGACCGCCTCGTCGAACCAGTCCAGCCGCTCACCGAAGCCCGAGCCGAACTCGATCCCAAACGCCGTGTGCTCGGTCTCGAACCACGCACCGCCGATCCCGAGCCACATTCGGCCGCCGCTCATGTGGTCGAGTGCCGTGATCATCTTCACGACCAGGCCGGGGTTGCGGAACGTGTTGGCGCCGACCATCAGGCCCAGCCGAACCTGCTCGGTTTTGTGGGCCCAGCCGGCGAGCGTCATGTACCCCTCGAACATCGGGCCTGTGGGATCGCCGACGATCGGATAGAGGTGATCCCAGGTCCACAGCGAGTCGTAGCCGAGCCGATCGACTAGCGCGCCGGTCTCCTGGAGGGACTGCCAGTCGGTGTACTGGGGCCAGACGAGCGCGCCGAGCTTCACGCCCGGACTCTACCGCCACGCCTGCGTCCCCTCGTTGTGCCGCAGCGGAGGGATTCTGAGCTAGAGAGACTCGGTGACCCGGTTCAGAGCCTCCAGGTCTCGGACCGAGACGCGATGCCGAGCTCGACCGACAGGTTCGGAAAGCGCCGCTCGACGTGCGAGAGATCGGGGTCGAGGAACGCACTCGCGAGCTTCAGGGAGTCGCCGATCAGGACGAGCGGGCAGACGCGCTCGCGGCTCGCGATCGGGACCGGCAGGTAGACGAAGAGCCGCGGATCCGGAAAGAAGTCGCGCAGCCCGGCGAACGGCCGGCCTGCGCGGGACGCGATCTCGAGGGCGACGTCGTGCTCGTCGAGCAGGCCGAGGTCGAAGAGCAGCTCCTCCGGACGCTCACGGGACGTGCGCGCCGCGCGAGTGATTTCAGCACCGCGCTCTCCTGGACGGAGGCTCCGCCCGAGCCGAGCTCTGGATACCAGTCGAACTCGTCGCTCATCTCGTGGCCGCCGCCGCCTGGGCGGCGACGTCGACGACGAGCTTCGAGCTGTTCGCGGAGCGCACGACGAGCGAGTACGGAAGCAGCTCCCCCATGGTCTGCAGGAGCGGCGCGGACTCGCTGAGGGTGAGCTCGATCACTGCGCGGTCTTCGCCGACGCGCCGCACGTAGACGTCGTCCATCTTCGGCAGCTGGGCGAGTGAGCGCTCGAAGGCGCGCAGGGCGACGAAGTCGGAGAACGGGCCGGCGTCGAGCTCGACCCGCGTCTCGAACACCTCGCCCTCCGGCGAGGGTTCGGGCGGTCCTGAGGGTGGCGCCGGAACACCGGCCGGCTCCGGCGGCGCAAGCGCAATCGGCGGCGTCGGTGCTGCGGCCGCCGGCTGCGGCTCCGCCGCAGGCGGGGACACGAGCGGCGCAGAGACGGGGATCGACGCCGTGTCAGGCGCAGGCGGCGGCGCGCTCGCAGCCGGCTCGGGCGGCGCGACGGACGGCGG
>JBKPRD010000341.1:0-3693 GCA_046734415.1 Actinomycetota bacterium
GGTCGTGCCTCGTCGCGAAGTGCCGGATCACGCCGATCGACAACAGGAGGGCGAACGAGATCACGAGCAGCACGACCGACGCCGCGGCGGCGCCGCTCTGGTCGCCGCTCTCGATCCGCCCGAAGATGTAGACCGAGGAGACCTCGGTCTTGTACGGCAGGTTGCCGGAGATGATCACGAGCGACCCGAACTCGCCGACGGCCTTGGCGAACGCGAGCGCGACGCCCGACAGGATCCCGGGGAGGATGTTCGGGAAGACGATCCGGCGGAAGGTCTTGGCCTCGGAGGCGCCGAGCGACCGCGCGGCCTCCTCCATCTCGGCGTCGAGCTCCTGGAGCACCGGCTGCACCGTCCGGACGACGAACGGCAGCGTCACGAACATCAGCGCGAGCACGATCGCGGTCCGCGTGTAGCTGACGTCGATTCCCACCGGCGTCCGCGGGCCGTAGAGGGCGACGAGCGTGAGCCCGGCAACGATCGTCGGCAGCGCGAACGGGAGGTCGATGACTGCGTTCATCAGCGACTTGCCCGGGAAGTCGTCCCGGACGAGCACCCAGGCCGTGATCGTCCCGAGCACCGCGTTCGCCAACGAGACGACGAGCGAGGTGCCGAGAGTCAGCTTCAGGGCGGCAATCGCCTCCGGGCTGCTGACCGCGTCCCAGAAGCCGCCCGCCCCGGCCTTCGTCGAGGCCCAGGTCAGCGCGGCCAGCGGCAGGATCACGAGCACCGACAGGAACGTCGTGACGAAACCGAGCGACAGGGCCGTCCCGGCCCTGTCGCTCCCTCCGACGCGCGCTACGCGCGCAACGGCTGCGGCGGCGGCGCTAGCCAGCCGCCCCGCCCACCTTCCGCTCGATCGTCGCCATCACGCCCCTGCTGGGGTCGAAGAAGTCCTTCTGGACCTTGTCCCACCCGCCGAGGCCGAGCTGGTCGATCGTGAACTGACCGGGCCGGATCGGGAACTTCCTGCGATTCTTCGCGAGGACGCTCTTGACGATCGGCCGGTAGCCGCGGTCGGCGAAGACCTGCTGGGCGGCCGGCGTCTTCAGGAAACGGATGAACGCGTTTGCGATGGCCTTGTTCGGGCTGTTCTTCAGCACCGCGATCGGGTTCTCGATCAGGATCGTCGAGCGCGGGATCACGTACTGCACCTTCTGGCCCGCGAGCTGGGCGCCGATCGCCTCGTTCTCGTAGGTGAGCAGGACGTCGCCTTTGCCCGAGAGGAAGGTGTTCAGCGCGTCGCGGGCGCTCTTGTCCTGTACCGCGACGTGCTGGAACAGCTGCAGCAGCTTCTGCTGCGCCTGCACCTTCGTCTTGCCGAGCTTGCGCCACGCCCCGTAGGCGGCCATCACGTTCCAGCGCGCGCCGCCGGAGGTGAACGGGTTGGGCGTGATCACCTCCACCCCGGGCTTGAGCAGGTCGTCCCAGCTGCGGATGTGCTTGGGGTTGCCGTCGCGGACGGCGAAGACGACGAGGGAGTCGGTGACGATCCCGCGGTACGACTGGCGGTTCCACTTCGGGTCGACGAGACCGGCCTTGACGAGCGTGTCGACGTCGGGCGCCAGCGAGAGCGCGACGATGTCCGCCTTCAGCCCCGCCTGGACGGCGCGGGCCTGGTCGCCCGAGGCGCCGTACGACTGCGTGAAGGAGACGTCCTTGCCCTGCGGCGTCGCCTGGAACATCGGGATCAGCTTCGCGTACGCCTCGCGCGGGGTCGAGTACGCGACGAGGGACAGCGTCGTGCCCTTCTGGGCGGCGCCTGCCACGGCCGTCGCGGCGAGCGCGAAAACAGCCACAGAAGCAAGGGCAATGCGTCTCATAAAGAACCTTTCTCTCTCGATCTTTTCTACTGACTTGATCGAGAATAGGCACAGCGTCGGACGTCGTCAAGCGAGAACCGTTTCGACCGGCTGAGCCGAGGCCCGACGGCACGTTGTCCACAACCAGTGCCTGGCACCTGAGGTCCGCGGAGAGCGTGACAATCTCCACACAGGGCTGCTGTAGGCTTGCGCCCCGTGAGCGGCAAGGCGCTCGTCACCGGCGGAGCAGGGTTCATCGGCTCGCATCTCTGCGAGCGCCTGCTCGAGGACGGCTGCGAGGTCTACGCGCTCGACGACCTCTCGACCGGCTCGATCGGAAACGTCGAGCACCTCACCTCGCGGGGCGACTTCCACCTCGTCGTCGACTCGGTGCTGAAGCCGGCCGTGGTCAACGAGCTAGTGCACAAGTGCGACGTCGTCTACCACCTGGCGGCCGCCGTCGGCGTCCGGCTGATCGTCGAGCAGCCCGTGCACACGCTCGTCACGAACCTCGGCGGCACCGAGACGGTGCTCGAGCACTGCAACCGCTTCGGGAAGCGCGTGCTCGTCGCCTCGACCTCGGAGGTCTACGGCGACCACCGAGAGGAGCTCCCGCTCGAGGAGACTGCGCGCCGCATCTACGGCCCGACGACCACGCGGCGGTGGGCCTACGCCGACTCGAAGGCGATGGACGAGTTCCTCGCGCTCGCGTACCACCAGGAGCGTGGCCTCGACGCTGTGATCGTGCGCCTGTTCAACACCGTCGGCCCGCGCCAGAGCGGCATGTACGGGATGGTGATCCCGCGCTTCGTCGAGCGTGCACTCGCGAACAGCCCGCTCGAGATCCACGGCGACGGCACACAGACGCGCTGCTTCTGCCATGTCCACGACACCGTCCGCGCACTGATCGGGCTGATGCAGGAGGAGTTGGCGTCGGGAGAGATCTACAACGTCGGCTCCGTGGAGCGGATCAGGATCATGGACCTCGCCCAGCGGGTGATCGCGGCGACCGGCTCGACCTCCGAGCTCGAGTTCGTCGAGTACGGCCGCGTCTACGGTCAGGGGATCGAGGACATGCTTCACCGCATCCCGTCGATCGAGAAGGTCTCGGCCGCGATCGGCTGGCGGCCCGAGCGCACCCTCGACGAGATCCTCGCCGACGTGATCGAATACGTGAAGACGGCACCCGCGCTCGCGGAGGTCTAGGCGGCGCGTCCCGCCGGCGTGACGGCGAGCGTGACGCGCATCCTCTACACGGCCGACTACGAGCTCTACCTGGGCGAGAACTTCCTGCCCGAGACCGAGGTGCTCGTCGAGCCGACCATCGCCCTGCTCGCGGCCTGCGAGCGGATCCGGGTGCCGCTGACGCTCTTCTGCGACGTCGCCTGCATCTGGCGCTACCGGGAGCTGGGTGACAACACCTTTCCGGACGCGGCCGAGGCGCAGCTGCGCGACGCGGTCCGGCGCGGGCACGACGTCCAGGTCCTGCTGCACCCGCACTGGCTGCAGGCGACCCGGGAGAACGGCCGTTGGCTCGCTCCGGTGGACGCCGGCGTCGTCGGGGCTCTCGACGACCCCGCGCCCCTGCTCGCGCGCGCGAAGACGCACCTGGAGGAGCTGCTGCGGCCGGTCGACCCGGAGTACTCGTGCATCGCGTTCCGGGCCGGCCACTACGGGCTGCAGCCCGGCCACGAGCGCGTGCTGGCCGCGCTGCTGGAGACCGGCTACGAGTTCGACTCGAGCCTCGTGCCGGGGCTCGTGCTTCGTAGCGACCTCAACCGGGTGGACTACCGCGGCTGGCGCTGGCCGGAGAAGAGCGGTCTCTTCTACGACGTCTACGAGGTACCGATCGCGACCGCGCGCTTCGGGCCGCCGGAAGCGTTCTTCCGCTGGC
>JBKPRD010000342.1:0-3422 GCA_046734415.1 Actinomycetota bacterium
TCGGAACGACTTCATCATGGCCGCGAAGACCGATGTGCTGGCCGCTGAGAGCGGACACCATGTCTGACACGGGTGCTAAGCCGTTCGCGAACCGATGGCTGGGGCTGGGCCTACTCATGCATTCTGACCTGCCTCAACACCTCCCACGCCGCCAGCTGCACATGCCCGCCACGACGTGCGCTCCCATCCAGTGCCCGTCGCGCTCGTGGGCGAGTGCTCCATCCCGGTCGTGTAGAAGGTCGCGCGCCAGCCGCGCTCGTCGTACCGAGTGAGCTGGAGGTCGAAGCCCTGGCGCGCCATCCCGACCGCGACTCGCCCGATGCCGGCCCAGGAGTCGAGCCAGGTACGCTGCTCAGCCCAGCGCGCCGTCGGCGGCGAGACGCTCGCGCAGCGCCGCGAGGCCGTTGCCCTCGAAGAAGTGCGTGTGCAGGCCTGCCGCCTTCGCGCCCTCGATGTTGCGCGCCTGGTCGTCGATCATCAGGCAGGCGCCCGGCTCGACGCCGAGGCGTCGCGCTGCGAAGTGGAAGACCTCGACGTCCGGCTTCTGCAGGCCGACGTCGCCGGTGACGAACGCGTCGTCGAAGAACGCCGTCACGCCGTGGTCGCGCAGGCGCGCGGTGTAGCCGCGCGGGCCGTTGGACAGCATGCCGAGCTTTACACGACGGGCGGCGCGCAGCTGCTCGAGCAGCGTCCGCATGTCGGGGTCCACCGGCGGCAGCGCAGCCCTGTGCGCGTCGAACGCCGCGAGAGCGCGATCCGCGCGCTCCTCACCGGCGCGCTGGGAGAGGACACGGCGAATAGCGGCGCGGAAGGTGTCGCGGTCGATCGTGCCGTTGCGCGAGAGACGGTACTCTGGGATGTCGTGAAAGACCTCCCAGAGCGTACCGCGCGCCAGGCTCTGGGCCGCATCAACGGCGTCGTACGCCTCGCGGCTGTCGCGGCGGATCACGCCGCCGTAGTCGAAGATGACTGCCTGGACCGCTCGCGATGGGCGAGTTACCAGTTGGCCGCGTTGGTCGAGCACGCGCTATTCGATCACGCGGTCGGCCCGGAGCAGCAGTGAAACTGCGGGATCGTCAGCCCGAGCGCCTTCGCGGTCTTGAGGTTGATGACTAGCTCGAACTTGGTGGGCTGCTCCATGGGCAGATCGGCTGGCTTGGCACCCTTCAGGATCCTGTCCACGTAGAAAGCGGCGCGGCGGAACATGTCCGGTAAGTGCGCTCCGTAGCTCATCAGGCCGCCCGTCTCGGCGAATTCCCTGAACGTGAATGCCGCGGGAAGCCGATGGCTGGTCGCCATCTGAACGATCTGCGCGCGCTCACGGAACAACACCGCGGTCTGGACGACGGCGATCGCATCGGCGCGTTCCCTAACCGCCGCCGCGAACGCCCCGCTCACGTCGTCGGGATTTGGCCTGATCTTCAGCGACTGAACGCGCAGTCCCAGCGACAACGACGCCGCCTCGGCGGCCTTGAACTGATCCGCGCCCGAGGGATCCCAGAGGACAGCCAGCCGTGTCAGCTTCGGCAACATCGCCTTGAGCAGCTCGATCCGCTTGGCGGTGACCTCCAGCTGTTGGAGGAAGACGCCCGTCACGTTCCCGCCCGGTCGCGCCAGACTCGTGACCATCTTCAGCGCTAGCGGATCGTAGTCGATCGCGACGATGACGATGGGCGTGCTCGTGGTGGCTTGTTGAGCGGCCCGCACCGAGGCTTCGCTTACCGCGAGGGTGACGTCGACGCCGGCTCGAACCAGGTCCGCCGCGAGAGCGGGAAAGCGCTCGACCCGTCCTTCGGCATTGCGGAACTCTAGGACGATGTTCTGGCCGTCGACGTATCCGAGGCGGCGGAGCTCCTCCACGAAGGCGTCGAAGAGACGAGGATTCGCCGTGATCAGGATGCCAACTCGCGGGAGCCTTCCCATCGGCTGCGCACCGGCGACACAGACCATGAGCAGAAGCAAGATCGCTATGACGGCGGGCAGTCGCTTCATTCGATCACGTGGTCCGCCCGCCCCAGCACCGATGGCGGGATCGTGAGGCCGAGCGCCTTGGCGGTCTTGAGGTTGATGACGAGCTCAAACTTCGTCGGCTGCTCGATCGGCAGGTCGGCCGGTTTGGAGCCCTTGAAAATCTTGACGACGTAGCTGGCGGCGCGGCGATAGGAGTCAGGATAGCTCACGCCGTAGGCCATGAGGCCGCCGGCGACCACAAACTCGCGCGAGTTGAAGGCCGAGGGGAGTCGATACCTTGCGGCCAACTCTACCACGCGGCCGACATTGCTCTGGATCACCGAGCCAAGTCCCACGAGCACGGCGTCTGCGCGCTGCTTGACCGCAACGTCGAAGGCGGGTCCCAAATCCTCGGTCCTCTCGATGTAGAAAACCTGTGGCTGGAGCCCAATGGAGCGAGCCATTTGCTCCGTCGTTCGCCATTGAGTCACCGGGGCGCCCCTGTCCAACACGGCCGCGACCCGCCGGGCGCCGGGGATTGCCTCCTTGAGAAGCTGCAGCCGTTTGCCGCTCAACTCGGCGGTGAGAGCGCTCAGTCCCGTCACGTTCCCGCCTGGATGGGCGAGCCCCGTGGCCACCCCGGCACCGACGGGATCACCACTGGCGGCCATGACGACCGGGATCGTTCGTGTGGCATTCTTCGCGGCCGTGACTGCTGGCGTCCCCCTCGTCAGGATCAGGTCAACCTTCAAGCGAACCAGCTCATGTGCCAGGTCAGGGAAGCGGTCGGGGCGGCCCTCGGGCGATCGGTACTCGATCACGAAGTTCTGCCCTTCGGCGTACTGGAGCTCCCGCATGCCTTGCCGAAAGGCGTCGAGGTTCTCGCCGTTCAGCGCCACGGGTGTCGGGTCCAGCACACCGATGCGGTAAACCTTCCCCGTCTGCTGCGCCGCGCCCGCGAGCGGCGCAACCAACAAGGTGAAGGTGAGCACGACCGCGAGCCCGATCAGCCGCATGGGACACCTCAATATGAGATGGCTCCGGGGAGTCTAGCAAACCTGAACTATTGGCGGTGGGTAGGCTCCAGGGCCTGAACTTGTCATTTTCTAGGGGGTGTGTGTAGAGAGACTCTCTATCTCTCTCTTCCTGGCGCTTAACTAGGTGGGTGGGCGGTAGGCGAAGGGGGATTACTGACAAGTTCACCGTCCCCGCACACAACCCGCCGGCAGTGACAAGTTCCGCTTGGCGGTCCCCCGTTGCGCTTCATAAGTCAGGGTTACCGAGCTCGGCCAACGAACGCAGTGGGTGACGGCGGAACGAGCTCGCGGGCCGCGAGCCGCCAGAGTGTAGTGAGTGCGGCATCGATCTCCCTCCGAAGGCGCAGGGGGTTGAGGGTCTCATAGAGCGCGGCGAGTTCGCGCTGGCGACATTGCGACAGCGTGCCGGCGGCCAGCAAGCGTTGAAACGGTGTC
>JBKPRD010000343.1:0-6416 GCA_046734415.1 Actinomycetota bacterium
GCTCGAAGTCGGCGGCGGCGGTGACTGCTGCGGCGGCGGCGGCGGCAGGCCGCGACTCGCGGGAGCGCGCGAGCCGGCTCAGCCGGCCGCCCTCGAGCATCCGCTCGAGCCGCTTGCGCGCGCTCTCGAGCTCCTGCTCGCGGCGCTGCGCGCGCTCGGCCGCGTCGCGGAGGGCCTGCTGCATGAGCGCGATCTCGCGTGCTGCGGTCGCCTGGATCCGGTCGCGCTCGGCGGCGAGGTTGCGCTCGAGCTCCTTCAGCCGGCGGCGTTCTTCCTCCAGCGCCTCGATCGTCGGCTTGGGATCGAAGTCAGCGGCCATGACACGATGATAGGGACGCGCCGAAGGCGGCTCCTGCGCCTGGGGTTACGCCAGCCGGCGGCCCGAATGCGGCACGTGGCGCCCGACGAACCCGATCAGCCGTCCGACGAGCAACCCACCCACGACCGACAGCACGAGCCAGGCGGCGACGGCGAGCATGAGGAGGTAGATCCACTGCGGCATGGGGTCACCGTAAGTATCGGCCCGGACGGATACGTGCTTGAGCGCACGTTTCCTGCATAGTTCGAGCGTGGCGGTCGCCTCGCCGAGACGGGAGCACGCACAGGCGCTGTTCGCCCCGCTCGGGCCGACCTACGACCGGTACGCGACCCTCCTCTCGTTCGGCCAGGACCCACGGTGGCGCCGGTTCCTGGTCTCGTGCGTCGCAGCAGGCCCGGGCGACGCCGTCCTCGACGTCGCGACCGGAACGGGCGCGGTCGCGCTCGAGCTCCTCCGGCAGAAGGGCTGCGCCGTCACCGGCCTCGACCAGAGCCGCGAGATGCTCGCCGTCGCGCGCCGGCGTCTGCCCGGAAGCGTCGAGGTCGTCGAGGGCGAGGCCGACCGGTTGCCATTCCCGGACGGCTCGTTCGTTGCGCTCACCTTCACCTACCTGTTGCGCTACATCGACGATCCCGGCGCGACGCTGCGCGAGCTCGCGCGGGTCGTGCGGCCCGGCGGCACGATCGCAGGGCTCGAGTTCGGCGTGCCGCCGAACCCGCTCGCCCGGGCCGCCTGGCGGCTCTACGTCCGCGCCGGGCTCCCACTCGCCGGCCGGCTGATCTCGCCCGGCTGGGCGGAGGTGGGCGACTTCCTCGGGCCGAGCATCGAGGACCTCTGGCGGAGGCTCCCGCTCCCCCGCCTGCTCGACCTCTGGCGCGAGGCGGGGATCGAGGACGTCGGCTACCGTCGGCTCAGCCTCGGCGGCGGCATCGTCGTCTGGGGCAGCCGGTCGTGAGCAGCACCGCCCGGCCGGCCTTCTACGCGCTCGCCCCCGGCGGCTGGCGTGACTACGCGACGCTGCTGCACCCGCCCTACACCCTGTGGCACCTGAGCTATGTCGCGATCGGCGCAGCGCTCGCGCCCGAGTGGCACCCGGCTCGGCTGGCGGCGGCGATCGTCGCGTTCTTCCTCGCGGTCGGGATCGGCGCGCACGCCCTCGACGAGCTGAACGGGCGCCCGCTGGAGACGGGCATCCCGAGACGCGTTCTCGGCGGGCTCGCGACGGTGTCGATCGTCGGCGCCGTCGCGATCGGGATCGGCGGCGCGGTCGCGTACGACCTCTGGCTCCTCGTCTTCGTCGCCGTGGGCGTCTTCGCCGTCTGCGCCTACAACCTCGAGCTCTTCGGCGGGTGGCTGCACAACGACGCCTCTTTCGCGCTCGCCTGGGGAGCGTTCCCACTCCTGACCGGCTACTTCGCGGCCGCCGGGCGGATCCGTTGGGAGGCGCTGCTCGCCGCCGCGTTCGCAGCGCTGTCGAGCTACGCGCAGCGGCAACTCTCGACGCCGGTGCGTCGGCTCCGCCGGCAGGTCGTCTCGGTGTCGGGGTCGCTCGAGCTCGCGGACGGGCGCCGCGAGCCGATCACCCGCGAGACGCTGATCGCCGGAAACGAGGCGGCGCTGCAGGCGTTCGCCGCCGCGATCGTCGCGCTCGCGGTCGCGCTCGTCGTCCTGCGCGCGACGTGAGGGTCTGACCCCGGCGGCCGGGGTCAGACCCTTTACATCTGCCGCCTACGCGGTCGACTGCGACTGCTGCCGCGGCGCCCCCGGCATGCCCGTCTGGACGCCGACGACGTCGAACTGGTTGTCGACGTAGACAGTCGCCGGCGTCCCGTCCGCCTGCACCATGTGCACCTCGTACGCGGCGTTGCCGTCCGCGTCGGTCTCGGTTCGCACGATTGTCGCGGCCGGGAGCTTGGCCGTCGCCGCCGCCTCGACCTTGCTCTTGGTCTCGCCGGTGAGCAACGTCTCGTCGGAGCGCTGGTGGCCCCACGGCTGCTGCGCGACCGGCGGGGCGGCCTGCGCGGCGATCGCCGCCAGGCTCGCGCCGCCGGTCGAGCTCGAGCCCGAGCCCGATCCGGTCGCCGCACTGGCCACCCCGTAGCTCCCGGCCGCGACGCCGAGGGCCAGGGCCGCGGTTGCCGCAATCTTGCGGTACCTGTACATCGTCGGCTCCTTCCGTTCGCGGTGCGCCCACCACGGACGCCCGCCTCGATGCTCCCGGCCGACCCTGAGAGGAGCCTTGACGCAACCTGAGACGGACCTATGAGCCGGCCGCGCGCCTCGTTAAGGTCCATGAAGAGATGAAGGGCGCCGACAAGCAGAAGAAAGGGACGAAGAAACCCGCGCAGCGCTCGCTGAAGGAGAAGCGCCAGGAGAAGCGGGCGGCGAAGAAGCTCGGCGGCTCCGCCTGACCGGCGGATCCGGAACGCGCGCCGCTACAGTTGCTCCCCCGTGCCGAGGGGACTCTCGATCGCGAGCCGCACCGCGAGGGTGGCGATGCTCGCCGCCGCGCTGGCAGCGCTTGCCGCCGTGTCCGGCGCCGCTGCCGCGCACGCGGGCGGCCACGGCTTCGGAGTAGCGCTAGCGGTGCATGCCCGTCCCGCGTCGGGGAAGGCCGCCTGCGGCGAGACCCCGGGCCTCCGGTGCTCGACCGTCGTGGTTCCTCTGGACAGGAGCGGGCGCGTGCCGGGCACGGTCGCGCTGCACGTCGAGTACCTGCCGGCCGAGGGACCTGCGCGCGGCACCCTGTTCCTGATCGCCGGCGGCCCCGGCCAGGGATCGGCGCACGTCTTCGGCCTCGGCACCCCCTCGGCCGTCCAGCTGTACCGCTACCTCTTCCCGGGCTACGCGCTCGTTGCCTACGACGACCGGGGCACCGGAGCGTCCGGGCTGATCGACTGCCCGGTGCTCCAGCACGCGACGACGCCGGATCAGGAGCAGATCTCCGCTGCGGGCTGCGCCGACACGATCGGCCCGGCGCGCGACTTCTACAGCACGGGCGAGCACGCCGAGGACCTCGACGCCGTCCGCGCGTCACTCGGCCTCGGCAAGATCGCGCTCTACGGCGTCTCCTACGGGACGAAGCTCGCGCTCTCCTATGCGCTCGCGCACCCAGATCACGTCGACCGGCTCCTGCTCGACTCGGTGCTCCCGCCGGAGCTTCCGGATCCCTACAGCGCAGAAGTCCTCCGCGCGATGCCGAAGACGCTCAACACCTTCTGCACCGACGTCGACTGCCGCGCCGCGACCCCCAACCTCGCCGCGGAGGTCGTCAGGCTCGCGAACGCGTACGCCGCGAAGCCGCTCGTCGGGAAAGTGCTCGAGCCGAACGGCAAGACGGTCAACCAACGCGTCGACGGGATCGAGTTCCTCGGGACGGTTATCGACGCCGACCTGAGCCCGGGTCTCGCGGCCGAGCTGCCCGCAACCGTGCACGCGGCCCGCCTCGGAAACACACAGCCGCTGCTCCGGCTCGCCCGCCTGCACGACGTGAGCAACACGCCGCCCGCCGACGACCTGAGCGTCGGGCTGTACGCCGCCACGGTCTGCCGCGACGGTCCGTTCCCGTGGGATCCGAACACGCCGGTAGAGAGTCGGTCGTCGCTGTACCAGGCCGCGGTCAACGCGCTTCCGGCCGGCACGCTCGGGCCGTTCGGCAAGTGGGCGGCCCGCTCCGGCAACGCCGACTTCTGCCTGCGCTGGCCGAGCCCCGCCGGGGGCGGTCCCTTCGGCCCCGGTCCCCTCCCCGACGTGCCGATGCTGGCGGTCAGCGGCGGCTTCGACATGCGGACGCCGACGGCGAACGCGGTCTCGGTGGTCGCTCGCTTCCCGCAGGGCCATCTGCTCGTCGTCCCCGGGATCGGACACGCCACCGTGACCGCCGACCCCTCGGCCTGCGCCGCGAACGCCGTCCGCGCCTGGTTCCAGACCGGCGCCATCCCGGCTCTCCAGTGCCCGCGCGGCAAGCCGATCGTCCGCACGCTCTCGTCCCTGCCCGCTGCCAAGGCACAGGCCAAGCTCGGCCCGCTCGCGACCTACTCGGTCGCGCTGAAGACGATCCGGGAGGCCCAGGCGGCCTGGCTGATGGCATCGGACTCGCCGATCGCCGGCGTCTACGCGGGCAAGCTCGTGCCGAACAGTCGCGGGCTCACGCTGACGCGTTACGCGATCAGCCGCGGCGTCGAACTCAGCGGCACCTTGCGGCTCGTCAGCACGAATCTGCCGGTGAGCTTCCAGGGGACGGTGAGGGTCAGCGGCGCATCGGCGGCGACGGGGATCCTCGGCCTGTCCGGGAACAGCCTGAAGGGCAGCCTCGGCGGACGCCTGGTCGGCTAGGTAACGCGCGCCGAGAACCCGCGCGTCACGGACGTGCCGCGCACGTTCAGCGTGATCAGGCCGCGGACGATCCGGCCCTTTGCCGTCGCCGGAATGCGCCAGACGCAGACGGCGACCCCGTTCCGGACGGCGTGCCTAGCGACGACGAGCCGTCTACCGGCGATCGAGGCCGCACAGGTGACGGTCCCGGCCTGGACAGGGCCGGCGGTGTCGTTCTCGTTCGCGGCCAGCGACGCGGTGAATGCGCGACCCGCTTTCGCCGGTCTCGGGGCGGTCGTGAACGCGGTCACGCTCAGAACGAGCTTCGTCAGGACGTCGTACGAGTTGAATCCGTGCCCAGGGTCCGGCGCGGCGTCGCGATGCACGTTCGAGAAATCTGGGTTCCCGGCCGCGTCGACAGTGAACCCGGACGCGGCGACCACACCGAAGTTGAACCCTTTGGTCTTGTTCAAGTCGGCGGCGCTGACCTTGATCACCGGCCCGTTGGCTGTGTACGTGAACGTCAGTGACGATTGCGACGCCGCAGGCACGTAGTCGCTTCCGTTCCACTGGAAGAGGTCGACTGCGCCTGGCACGAGCTGGATGACGTAATCGGCGCCGAGGAAGTCGTTGGCGCCGGTGCTCGCGTTCTTGTCGCTGTCGAGAAGCACGAGGAAGAACATGTCGGGAGTGAGCGCAGGCCGGTTGCTGACGTTGATCTGGATCGTGATCAGCCCGGCGTCGTCGTTGGAGACGACGACGCTCGTCACCTCGGGCGCCTGCGCATCTTCACCGATCGAGTCGGGGAAGGTCTTCGTGTTGCTCGCGTGACGGGCATCGCCGCCGAGGGCGACCGCCGGCAGCGCCACGAGGACGGCGCCCAGCACGAGCATGCTCAGCAGCCGCGCCTTCACCAGAGCGTGACTCTAACTCCCTTTTTGGTTGCCGGCATGGCCAGGCCGGTCTCCTGCCGCCTTGGTCTTCCCCGGCGGAGCGGACGGCGGCGAAGACGCAGCCGGATCGGCCGCCGGCGGCGCAGCCGGATCGGCCGCCGGCGGCGCCGACACATCCTGGGCCGTCGGCGTCGGCTCCGTGGCATCCTGGACCGTCGGCGTCGGCTCCGTGGCAGGCGCCGGCGAGAGCGCTCCCTCGCTCGCGGGGACCGCGGCGGGTGCGTCGTTGCCCGTGACCGCATGCTCAGGATGCTCAGGATGCTCCGGATGCTCCGGATGCTCCGGATGTAGCGGATGCACCGGGTGGTCGGGGCGCACGGGGTCGGTCGGGTCTGCGGAATTCGAAGCGCCGCCCTGGCTCGAGTGCCCGAGAGCTCGCCCCTGCGGCGGTCCATGCGGGTCGACTGCGGCGGCGTCCGGACGACGAGAGAGACCGCCGCCCGGCAGCTGCGGCTGCTGCCGAGCGGCGGTGCTTGCGCGAGCCGTGGTCGCCTCGGGCGTCTCGACCGAACCGACTGCCGGCGCGGTCGCCGCGGCCGGAGCGACGGCGACACGGCTCGGCCGGTTTGGTGAACGCGTAGACCTGCTCGCCGATGGGAGGAGGGATCCCGTGGCCCCGGCCGCGACGGGCTCCGAGACCAGGGAAGGCATGGTGGAGAGGACGACGTGCGCGGAGACGAGCAAGGAGGAGGGCCGGGAGGGCGTAGCGGCGACCCGCGCCGGCCTCATCGTCGGAGGCGGTGCCTGCTTCCCGCGCGAGTGCACGGCTACCTCCGTGGCCACGCCGGCCGCGACGACGGCCGCCGTCCCGACTGCGAGCGCCTTCAAGC
>JBKPRD010000344.1:0-12829 GCA_046734415.1 Actinomycetota bacterium
CCGCCGACCGCACCACCGGCACCACGATCGTCCGGTACTCGACCGCGAGCGAGGGCCCGAGGACGAGCGCGGGCGCGCGGACCGTCGCCGTCAGCGGCCGGTGGACGATCCTCGTGCGGTAGACCCAGTAGAAGAGGAGCCCGAACGCGAGCCAGCCGAGGCCGGCGAAGCGGGCGGGCGCGTACTGTACGACGACGACCACCCATGCGATCGCGGTGCCGAGGCCGCCGACGACCGCGAAGAGCGGCACGTCGAGGTTGCCGATCCTCAGGTTCGGATGCGCGCGATAGACGTCGGCGTCCGCCTGCCGCTTCCGGCGCAGGGCGATGATCGATAGGTGCGCGATCGTGAACGAGAGCATCGCGCCGAACGAGTACATCGTCCCCAGGAAGGCGACCCTGCCCGGGAGGAGGACGGCGACCGGGATGATCCCGGCGAAGAGGATCAGTGAGAGCCACGGCGTCTTGAAGCGCGGATGAAGCCGGCGGAAGACCTCCGGCAGTTGCCGGTAGCTGGCCATCGAGTACGTGATCCGCGATGCACCGATCACACCGGCGTTCGTGGCGATGAAGAGAATCGTCGCGGCGAGGATCCCGACGTAGACCTTCGCCGTGTCGAGCACGAAGCCGTGCAGGCCGAGGTGCTGGACGACCCCCAGCACCGGGTCGTTTTCGAAGCCGCCCTTGTCCGGTGGCAGGCCCAGCTTCGTCACGTACTCCCCGCTCGCGTCCTTGTAGACCGGCAGCGCAGAGAGAGCGACGAGCGGCAGCGTGAAGTAGATCGCGAAGACCGCGACCGCGACGAGGCGGATCGAGGCCGGGATCGAGCGGCTCGGGTCCCGCGCCTCCTCGGCAAGGTTGGAGACGGTCTCGATCCCGGTGTAGGCGATCATTGCCACCGGGATCGCGAGCGCGAAGTTGCCCCAAGTCGGCGCGATCCCCCAGTGGACGTTCGCCGTCAGCACGTGCGGGTGGAGGACGATCGCGAAGCCGATGATCACGAGCAGGAGCTGCGTGGCGAAGTCCACGACCGCGAGGAAGATGTTCACGCGCGCGGCTTCCTTGATCCCGACGATGTTCAGTGAGACGAGGACGAGGATCACCGCGGCGCCGCCGATCACGTCCCACGGGTTCGTCTTCAGCGGCTCCCAGAAGATCGACAGGTAGTGGGGAACGAAGAACGCCGAGATGGCGACGGTGATGATGTAGTTGAGCATCTGCGCCCACGCGGCCACGAAGGAGACGAGCTCGTTGAACGCGTGCCGCGCGAAGCTCGACGAGCCGCCGGCCTCGGGATACAGCACCGTCCCTTCTGCGTAGGTCGCGGCGGTCGCCGCGAAGATCAGCCCGCTGATCAGGAAGACGACGGGCGTGAGCCCGAGCGCGATCGCCGCGGTGACGCCGAGCGCGTAGTAGATCGACGAGCCGACGTTCCCGTACGCGGTCGAGAAGAGCGCCGGCGTACCGAGCACCCGCTCGAGACCCTGCTGCTGCCGCCGCCGACGAGGCACCGGGTCAACTCTATGTGGGCGAAGGGACAGGTTCGGCCTATCCGACACAGCGGCGACGCGTCCAAAGGCGCCACGTCAGGGGTCTGACCCCAGGTGTGCCGAGAGCGTGACGATTCCGTGCCGATTCGCCCGCAAACCGCCGATTCGGTCCAAAAAGGACATGGCAGGGGTCAGACCCCTGCCATGTCCGAAAACGTCAGCCGTGAATGCTTACGATCAGCGGGATGATCAGGATCGCGACGATGTTGGCGATCTTGATCATTGGGTTGATCGCGGGGCCGGCGGTGTCCTTGTAGGGATCGCCGACGGTGTCGCCGGTGACGGCGGCGGCGTGGGCCTCCGAGCCCTTCCCGCCGTACGCGCCGTCCTCGATCAGCTTCTTCGCGTTGTCCCAGGCGCCGCCGCCCGAGGTCATCGAGATCGCGAGGAAGAGACCGGTGACGATCGTCCCGATCAGCAGGCCGCCGAGCATCTGCGGCTTGATGATCCCGACGATGATCGGAAACGCGACCGGAATCAGCGCCGGCAGCATCATCTCCTTGATCGCCGAGCCGGTGACGATGTCGATCGCACGGCCGTACTCGGGCCGCTGTGTCCCTTCCATGATCCCGGGCATCTCACGGAACTGCCGTCGCACCTCCTGGACGACCTGACCGCCGACGCGGCCGACGGCCTGCATCGCGAGCGAGGCGAAGAGGAACGGCATCAGCCCACCGATGAAGAGGCCCGCGATCACCCACGGGTCGGACAGCGTGAAGATCGTCGAGAGCCCCTCGTCGCGGAGCCCACGCGTGTACTCGTCGAACAGGATCAGCGCCGCGAGGCCGGCGGAGCCGATCGCATAACCCTTCGTAACCGCCTTCGTCGTGTTGCCGACTGCGTCGAGCGGATCGGTGATCGCGCGCACCGACTCGTCGAGATCAGCCATCTCCGCGATTCCGCCGGCGTTGTCGGTCACCGGGCCATATGCGTCGAGCGCCACGATCAGACCCGTCATCGAGAGCTGTGCCATGACTGCCACGCCGATCCCGAACAGCGCGTGGCCGGCTGCGTAGTAGGCGCCGACGATCCCGATCACGATCACGATCACCGGCGCGGCCGTCGACTGCATCCCGACGGCGAGGCCGCGGATGATGTTCGTCGCGTGCCCGGTCTGGGACGCCGCGGCGATCTCCTTGACGGGGTTCCAGCGGGTGCCGGTGTAGAACTCGGTGATCGCGACGAGCGCGAAGGTGACGCCGAGGCCGATCAGCGCCGAGCCGTAGAGCTGCCAGTAGCTGAACGTGTCGCCGTCGAACGCCATCGTGACCGGGATGAACCCCAGCGCTGACAGGGCGGTCGCAACGACGACGGCCCGGTAGAGTGCGCCCATGATCGAGCCGCCGGGCCCGACGCGCGCGAACCAGGTGCCGATCACCGACGCGAGGATCGACATCCCGCCGATCCCGAGCGGGTAGAGCCAGAGCTCGCTGGCCGGGAACTCGCGCGCGAGAAGCATGACGGCGACCGCCGTGACCGCATACGTCTCGAACAGGTCGGCAGCCATCCCGGCGCAGTCGCCGACGTTGTCGCCGACGTTGTCCGCGATCACCGCCGGGTTGCGCGGGTCGTCCTCGGGGATTCCGGCCTCGATCTTTCCGACGAGGTCGGCGCCGACGTCGGCCGCCTTCGTATAGATGCCGCCGCCGAGTCGCGCGAAAACGGAGATCAGGGAGCCGCCGAACGCCAGCCCGACGAGGTCCTTGATCGCCGAGTCCGGCGTGTGGTTGAGCCAGTCGGTCAGCACCCCGTAGTAGCCGGCGACGCCGAAGAGGCCGAGCCCGACGACGAGCAGGCCCGTGACGGAACCCGCGCGGAAGGCCACGTTCAAGGCGGCGTTCAGGCCGGTCTTCGCGGCCTCCGCGGTGCGCACGTTCGAGCGCACGGCGACGTTCATCCCGATGAAGCCGGCGGCGGCCGAGAGCAGCGCACCGATCAGGAACCCGATGGCGGTGCCCCAGCCCAGCTTGTGGTAGAAGCCGAGCAGCAGGAAGGGCACGATCGCGACCAGCGCGATCGTCATGTACTGGCGGCGCAGGTATGCGGCCGCACCCTCCTGGATTGCGTGCGCGATCTCGCGCATGCGTTCGCTGCCTGCCGGGCGGCGGAGGATCCAGACCGTCAGGCCGATGCCGTAGCCGATCCCGATGCCCGCACAGACGAGCGCGAACAGCACGGCATGGTCCTTGAAGAAGTCCACGTGGTTCCCTTCCAGTTACAAACGCAGCGCCGAACGGCTCGGCGCCGCGAGATTGTCGATCACAAACCTGCGGGAGCCTAGCCGATCACAACGTCGCCTCGCGCAGGGCCGTGGCGCAGACGTCCTCGGGCTGCGGGCCGATCTTCGGGATCACGGCGAACAGCAATTCGCGCAGCCGCGCGTTGTTCTGCTCGAACACCCGGACGACCTCGGCGGCGGTCACGGCGGGCCGCCCCGCCACCCCGACGTCGTAGTCGGTGACCATCGCGATCGTCGCGAAGCAGAGCTCGAGCTCGCGGGCGAGGTGGCACTCGGGATACGCCGTCATGTTGATCACGTCCCAGCCCATCGACTGGAACCAGCGGGACTCCGCCCGGGTCGAGAACCGTGGGCCCTGGACGACCACGACCGTGCCGCGGTCGCGCGCCGGAATGCCGAGTTCCGCCGCCGTGTCGACGAGCAGGTGCCGGAGGTCCGGGCAGTACGGGTCCGCCGCCGAGACGTGCGTCACCTGTGGGCCGTCGTAGAAGGTGTCGCCACGGCCCCACGTCCGATCGACGAACTGGTCGCAGACGACAAACTCGCCCGGCGCCAGATCCGCGCGCAGCGCTCCCGACGCACACGGCCCCACGATGCGCCGCACGCCGACCTCGCGCAGTGCCCACAGGTTCGCGCGGTAGGGAATCCTGTGCGGCGGCAGCTCGTGCTCCTTCCCGTGCCGTGGGAGAAAGGCCACCGTCGTGCCGCCGATCTCGCCAAAAGCGATCGGCGCGGACGGTGCGCCGTACGGGGTCTCCACCTCCAGCTCCTCGACGCCGTCGAAGAGCGAGTAGAACCCGCTCCCGCCGAAGATGCCGACCTCAGCGCTCGGCAACGGCGTTCGCGTAGGCGAGCTGCATGTTCGCGACCATCTGCTCGAAGTCGCGCATGACCTGGTCCGAGACCGCGTCCCGCAGGACGGGGACGAGGGCGCGCAGCGCCTCGATCGCGAGCCGGGCCTGGTCGAGGTCGCGGTCCTCCTGACCGAGCCGCCGGTAGCCGAGCGAGGAGACGGTGAAGACGGTCTGGACGAGGACGTCCGTGACCTTCAGCTTCTGCAGCTCGGCCTCGAGCTGCCGGAGCAGCTCCGCCTCCGGAGGGGCTTCGTCCTCAGCCACGGACGACCTCCCCCGTCTTGACCTGCTCGGCGTAGATCTCCTCGAGCGTCCACGCCTCCTCGACGCGCGCGATCTGCCGCTCGGCGGCGTTCGCGGACGGCACCGCGAGCTGGAGCCCGAGCTCGTCGCCGACCGGCCGGATCCACTCCACGAGCCGCTCGAGCTCGGCCCGGGCCGGCCGGGCCTCGAGCGTGCCCGGGTCCAGGAGCCCGCCGGAGAGCCCGTAGCGGATCGCCCGCCACATGTTCTCCTCGATCAGGCGGGGCGGCGGGTCCGGGAGCGGCTCGCCTTCGTCGACCGCACGCGCGAGCCGCGCGGTCAGCCCGTACATGAACGCGACGAGCCCGCGGGACTCCCCGAGGTCGGGCTGCCCGTCGCAGATCCGGATCTCGACGGTCGGATACGCGAGGTGCGGCCGGACGCTCCACCAGATCTGCGTGTGCTCGTCGATCGAGCCGGTCTCGTAGAGCAGCCGTACGTAGGCGTCGAACACGGCCCAGCTGCCGTAGGGGTCGGGGACGCCGCAGCGCGGGAACATGCGGGTGAAGATCTGCGTGCGCGCCGAGTGCAGCCCGCTGTTCACGCCCTCGACGAGCGGCGAGCTCGCCGAGAGCGCGAGGAGGTGCGGCAGGAAGGGGCGCAGCGCGTCGTGGACGGCGACCGCGCGGTCGGCGCCCCGGATACCGACGTGGACGTGGAGCCCGAAGGTGTTGTTTCGCCAGACGACGTAGCGGAGCAGCTCGTCGTTCCGGCGGTAGTGCGGGGTGTCGATGATCCGCTGGTCCTGCCAGCGGCTCCAGGGGTGGGTCCCCGTCGCCCCGAGCGCGAGGCCGAGGCCGCCGGTCAGCTCGGCGAGCTGGGCGCGGCGCGTGCCCATCAGCTCCGATGCCTCCGCGAAGCTCGCACACCGGCCGGTTCGCACCTCGACCTCCGAGGCGATCAGCTCGCCGACGAGGTGCTCGTCGACCGCCGACCCGGACGCGGCCGCCTTCACGTCCTCGAAGCGGTTGACGAGCAAGAGCGTCTCGGGGTGGAGGAGCGCGAACTCCTCCTCGACCGCGATCGTCAAATCGGTGCCGCCGTCGAAGGCCGCCCGAGCCTGCTCGAGCAGCTCCTGGTAGGGAACCTTCTGCGCTTCACCCATCGAAGCGCGAAGCCTATTTCACGGGCTGGAGCAGCCGGTCTGCGACGCCCGCCCACGACCAGCGCTCCACAGCGACGCCGCGGGCCGCCGCGCCGAGTGCCTCGCGGCGCGCCGGCGAGAGCGCGAGCAGGTCGTGGAGCTTGGCCGCGAGATCGACGGAGTCGCCCGTCTCGAAGCTCGCCAGGTGACGCAGGTCGCGCGGGTAGGCCTCCTCCAATCCGGCTGCGATCTCCTCGAGGCCGGAGTGCCTGGCGACGAGCGGCGGGCAGCCCGCGGCGGCCGCCTCGGCGGCGACCATCCCGAACGCCTCGGGGAAGATCGACGGCACGACGACCACGTCGGCGAGGGGGATCAGGTGGACGAGGTGGCGGTGCCCGAGCGGCCCCGTGAACAGCGTCCGCGGCGGTGCGATCCGCTCGAGCTCACGGCGGTAATCCCCGAAGCCGACGACGATCGACCTCGCGTCGACTCCGTGCAGCGCCTCCAGCAGGACGTGGACGCCCTTGTTGTAGAGGAGCTTCCCGAAGTAGAGGACGACCGGACCGTCGCCCTCGAGGAACTCGGCGAGCCGGCGCTCGTTGCCCTCGTCCGGCAACCGCTCCTGACGGTTGCCCGGGTTGGGCGGGTCGGCCCGACACTGCTCCTGCAGCGCCGCGAGCGCCTCGTCTCGCGGCTGCGGCCGGAACGCGTCGACATCGACGCCCGGCGGCACCTCGTACACGCGCTCGACCGGGCCGACGACCTCCTCGAGCACCTGCCGGATGTGGTCCGAGCCGACGAACACGGCCTCCGCGCCGGCGAGCGCCCGCGCCCCCCAAGCGGCGAGCTCAGGGTCGCCACGCATCGAGTACTCGAGCTCCGAGCCGTGCGCCTTGACCGCGGAGCGCGCGCCGGTCTCGGCGGCGACCGCGCCTCCCATCAGCACGTGGTTCGCGAAGACGAGGTCGGCGGGGAGATGCGCCGCCACCGCGCCGACGTTGCGAGCGACATAGCTCTCGCGGTCGGCGCGCGACATGTCCTGGAGCAGGATCGGCTCGAGCCCTTCGTACCGGTCGAGGACGAACACTGGCAGTAGCCGTCCGATCTCGGGCCGGACGACCTGGGCTCCGCCGAGGTCGAACCGCTCCGGCTCGGGGTCCTGGCAGAACACGACGACCTCGTGGCCGTCGCGACTCCACTCGCGGGCGAGCGCCTGGGTGTACTCGTTCGACCCCGTCCCGGAGAGCAGGTAGCCGTGCCAGAGCAGGATGCGCACGGAGCGAGCTTATGGCCGCGAGGGCCATGTCCGGGGAATGTCCCAGGACATGGCCTTGGGGGACGAGGCGATCAGCTCTTGTGCGTGACCGCTCTCCAGGCGTCACCTGGCCGCTTCCGGACACGGCTGCACATCGGCCGTCGACTGGAGCATCGCCGACACCTGTCCCGGGTTCATCGTCGCGTTGTTCGGCGCGACGAGCTTGCCGAACTGGCTGATGATCAGCGCCGCGACGCCTGCGACGTGGGGCGAGGCCATCGATGTCCCCTGGATCCAGCCGTAGCGCGAGCACCCGCTCGGCGCCTCGGGATGTGTGCAGTCGAGGATCACCCGGCTCGGGGGGAAGCGGCGCACCTCCGACGAACAGGCGATCGGTCTGCGGGATCGTCGAGAGAATCCGCGCCTGGATGCCCGGCGTCTCGGCCGTGATGCCGAAGATCGAGTCGCCGCCCGGTGCCACGACGCCTGCGGTGCTGATCCCGAAGCTCGAGTGAACGACTTCAGATACCCACCCTTCGACTGCTGCGTGTGGCCATCGGGCGGCGTTGCTGCCCACCGCCTGTTGCTTGTAGAGGACGACGTAGTTCGAGCCGAACGATCGGTGTTCCCACCTTCTCTGAGCTCTCAGAGCGGGCGAAACCTTTTACAAAAAAACTCAGGCCAGGTGGAAGTACAACGCGTGCAGCAGCTCGACTGCCGGGTTCGAGGTGTGCACCTGGACGTCGCTCGGCACGTCGAGGAGGCCCTCGCTGTAGTTGAAGATGATCTTCACGCCGGCGTCGACGAGGTCGTCGGCGACGCCCTGCGCGGCGGTCGCCGGCACGGCGAGCACGCCGACGATGATGTTCTTGTCGCGTATGGCGCCCTTGAGCTCCGAGTAGGGCTGCACCTGGACCCCGCCCGCGCTACGCCCGACCACGCTCGGGTCACGGTCGAACACGGCGGCGATGTTGATCCCGTGCTCGGCGAAGATCGACGAGCTCGCGATCGCCTGGCCGAGGCGGCCGGCCCCGACGAGCGCGATGTTGTGCTGGCCCTGCGTGCGGAGGATCTTGCGGATCTCGCCGAGCAGGCTGTCGATGTTGTAGCCGACGCCACGCTTGCCGAACTTGCCGAACGCGGAGAGGTCGCGCCGGATCTGCGTCGCGTTGATGTTGGTGTAGTCCGACATCTCCTGCGAGGAGATGCGCTCCTTGCCCATCTTCTTGGCCTGGGTGAGAACCTGGAGGTACCGGCTCAGGCGCGCGGCGACCCCGACCGTCAACCGATCCGCCACAGTCGCTCCTCGTGTCGCTGTTTGTAACACCACGCCATTGTGCCAGGCGGCTTCGTTGGTGCGTCAGGTGGTCAGGAGGCCGGACTTTGTGCTTGCAATTTGCGGACGAACGCGGCCTCATCGACATGGTAGACGAACGCCCGCACGCCCTCGATCTCGACCACCGGCAGCCACTCGCGGAACGCAGCCTCGAGCTCAGGCACGCCGGTGATGTCCACCTCCTCGAGCTCGAATTCGTGCGTCCGCCGAACCTCTGCGAGCGTCTTCCGCGCACGCTCGCAGAGGTGACAGTTGTCAGCATAGAAAACAGTGACCTTAGGGATAAAGGCCACGGGTCATCGTCGCTTCGGCGACGCGCTCGACCGCGAGCCCGTAGGAGGCGAGACGCATGCTGATCTCGCGCCGCTCGTGCACCTCCCATGTCTCCCCGAACGCCTTGTCGACGATCTCCTTGAGCTTCGCGTTGACCTCGTCCTCCTTCCAGAAGTACTCCTGGAGGCCCTGCACCCACTCGAAGTAGGAGACGACGACCCCGCCGGCGTTCGCGAGCACGTCCGGCAGCACGAGTACGCCCTTGTCCTCGAGGATCTGGTCGGCGGCGGGCGTGGTCGGCCCGTTGGCCCCTTCGCAGACGATCCTCGCCTTGATGCTCGCGGCGTTCTCCTCGGTGATCACCTGTTCGAGCGCGCACGGCGCGAGCACGTCGCAGTCGAGGAGCAGGAGCTCCTCGTTCGAGATCTGCTCGACCTCGCCGAGGCCCTGCAGCGTGCCGCGCTCCTGCTTGTGGGCGATCGCCGAGCGGACGTCGATGCCCTGCGGGTTGTAGAAGCCGCTCGACGAGTCGGAGATCGCGATCACCTTCGCGCCCTCCTGCTGCATGAAGAGCGCGTAGTAGCTGCCGACGTTCCCGAAGCCCTGGACGGCGACCTTGAGCCCCTCGACTCCGAGGCCGAGCTTGTCGAGCGCTTCGAGCGTGCAGTACAGGCCGCCCCGGGCGGTCGCCTCGAGCCGGCCGAGCGAGCCGCCGACGGTCAGCGGCTTCCCGGTGACCACGCCGAGCACGGAGTGGCCCTTGTTCATCGAGTACGTGTCGAAGATCCACGCCATCTCGCGCGGGCTCGTGCCGACGTCCGGCGCCGGGATGTCCTTCTCCGGCCCGATCTCGTTGATGATCTCCGTCGTGTAGCGGCGGGTCATCCCCTCGAGCTCGCGGACGGAGAGCCGCTTCGGTTCGCACACGACTCCGCCCTTCGCGCCGCCGAAGGGGATGCCCATCAGGGCGCACTTCCAGGTCATCCACATCGAGAGCGCGCGCACCTCGTCGAGCGTGACGTCCTGGTGGTAGCGGATGCCCCCCTTCGACGGCCCGCGAGCAACGTTGTGGGTCACGCGATAGCCCTCGAAGACCGCGATCCGCCCGTCGTCCATCCTCACCGGGATCGAGACGGTGACGGCCTTCTTGCAGGACGAGAGGACCTCGACCAGGTTCTCCTCGATGCTGAACGCGCGAGCGACGAGCCGCAGCTGGTCCTTGGCGATCTCGTACGGGTTCTGGCGCAGGTGTGAGACTGACTCCTGGACTGCAGTCACGGTGACACTCCTTGTCTCGACGGGCGGCCGAAACCGCCCATGTACGGCGGGCAGTGTATGCCTCGGCCACGAGGGCGACTCGGGCGACGGCCGCTCACCGGATCCGGAAGCCGACCGAGCGGGCGGTCGGCGGCCCGCCGCCGGTCGGCCAGGCGAAGATACGCAGCTGGTACGGCCCCCGCGCGAGCACTCTGCCGCTCGGCCCGCGACCGGTGAGGCCGAAGGCGTATCGGCCGGGAAGCACGTCCCGCAGTCGGGCGAGGAGGCCGATGCGCTTCCCGCTCGCAGCTGACAGCTCGACGTCCATGCGCAACACGGGGATGACGTCGTTCCCGTGCGGCGAGCGGACCACACGCCCGGCGCGCACGATGACGACCGCCGGCTTCACCTCCGAGGGCGAGAAGACCTTGAGCGAGAGGGCGAGCGGGCCGATCAGGCCCGCCGGCGGACGGAGCACGACCGCCCACGGAACGCGGACCGCCGCACCGCCGACGGGCGTCAGGGTGAGCGTGCCGGTGGCGGCCTCGGCCCGGACGAACGTCACCAGTGTCGCCCGGACCTCGAGCCGGGCGGTGTCGCCGGGCTCGACCTCGAGGCGGCGGGAGGAAAGGAGCAGCGGAACGTGGGGCTTCCGCTGTCCCGTGGCAACGAACACGGTCAGGCGGCGGCTGGAGACGTTGCGGAGCCGCACGACCCGCGTGCCCTGCCAACCGTCACCGCTGCCGCGCCCGAACGTCAGCGCCGGCGGGTCGGCGACGAGCTCGGCGGCCGCGGCGCGACCGAGATCGAGCATCCCGGTTCCCTGTGCGGCGACCGGCGCACGTCGCACCGGGTCGCTCCCGCCGACGAGCAGCGAACGCAGCATCTCGGCGTCGGCCTCCGGCCGCGCCTCCGCGAGCAGCGCAGCGGCGCCGGCCACGACTGCTGCAGCCGCGCTCGACCCGCTGACCGCACCGAGAGCCTGCCGCCCATTCGGGGCGCGACCCGGCTCGGTCGTCCCCAGACCCACGCCCGGAGCGAGCAGCTCCGGCTTGACGCCACCGTCGAAGGCGAGGCCCCAGGAGGAGAACGGCGCGAGCTCGTCGTGCGCGGAACTCGAGCGTGGCGCTGCGATCGCGACCAGCGCAGTCGGCCGGGTCAGCAACGCGCGGGCAGTCGAGTCCGGCACCGTCAGGACGGGCACGCCGATGCGTTCGTCGAGTCCGATCGCGCCGGGAGCGATCTGTCGCCCGTGCAGCAGGACGGCGCTTGCCCCGGCGAGCGAGGCCCAGCGCGCGGCCGCGGCCGGGTCCGCGCCCGCGGCGATCACGGCGGCCCGTCCCGCGACACGACTCGCACCGCCGTCGAAGAAGGATTTCGCGGACGAGACGGGCGTGCGCGGCGCCGCCGGCCGAAGCAGGAGCGTGCCGGCGGGCGGCGTCGCGCCGGCGAGCGGGACGACCCGGTCGAGCAGCACGGAGAGGCCGGCACGGACGACGACCCGGACGTCTGTCGTCATAGGGCGCGTGTCGACCGCGCCGACGGCGAGCGCCGCGGGCGCGCCCGCCGGGCCGCCGACGCTGCCGAATGCGGGACCGGCCGGCCCATCGTTTCCGACCGGCGCGACGACCAGCGTGTCGAGCCGCCGCGCTCCCTCGACCCCCCGGGCGAGCGGGCTGTCGCTGAACGCGGCGAACGGCTCGACGAGCGGCACCAGCGCGACGCGGGCCGCGTCGTGCGCGTCGCCGTCGCCGTTCGGATCGACTGCGCGTTCGAGCCCCGCGAGCAGCTGGTCGGTGCGCGCGTACACGGCGTAGTCGCCGCGCTGGTCCGCCTGCCAACCGGCGACGCGGATCGGGAGCACCGTCGCACGCGGGGCGACGCCGCCGGAGAACGTCCCCGCGCCGACCAGGACCCCGGCCATCTCCGTCCCGTGCCGCTCGAGCTGGGCCGGGTCGGTGGGCTTCGCCCGCGCGCGGGCGTCCGCGGAGTCGCCGACGACGTCGATGCCGTCGAGGACGTGCCCGCGCAGGTACGGCTTGCGCAGGTCGACGCCGGTATCGAGCAGTGCGATCGTCACCCCGCGGCCCGTTATCCCCGCGAGTCGCACGCCGGCGGACATCGCGGGCCGAGCGGCCGTGGCGACCGCCGCCGGGTACGCGACGCGGACCGGGTAGACACCTTTGACGCCGGAGCGCCGCTCGAGAGCCGCGATCGCCCGCGCGTCGAGCGTCGCCGAGAATGCGTTCAGCGTCCTCGTGAACCGGAACTCCGGCCGGATCATGATCCCGTCGCGGGCGAGGTTCGAGATGAAGTGCCCCTGCGCGGCGAGGGCGGCCGCCGTCCAGCGCCGCTCGTCGGCGTCGCTGGCAAGGCCGCCTTCGCGCGCGACGCGATCGGCGAGCGAGAAGGCGGTCAGGACGACCAGGACGCGCTGGCCCGTGGCGACGGGCGCGCGGGTGCTGCCGACGAGCCCGCTCCCGGCCTCCGCGCCGAGGTCGCGCTTCGGAGGCGCGGCTCCTCCGCCGCCTACCGAGACGAGCAGCACCGCGGCAGCGGCCACGCCCGCCAGGGCCGCCAGAGAGGTCGCCTCACGCCACCGCATACGCATCCAGTCTGAACGGATCGGCCGCCGGCTCGACGTACCGCGCGGCCGAGGCGATCATCGCCGCGTTGTCC
>JBKPRD010000345.1:0-13554 GCA_046734415.1 Actinomycetota bacterium
ATCTCGCTCCCCACGGGCATTCGAAGATCTACGGAGGCGCGGCAGTCGTCGGCGCGCTCGGCGCCGTTGGGATCGCCGCAGTCTTCAACCGCTGGCCGTGGCTCGTCGCCGTCTCCGCGCTCGCGTGTGCTCCCGCGCGGATCCCCGTGCACGTCGGCTCGACCGACTCGAACCTCCTCCTGCCGCTCTACGCGGTCGTCGCGGGCGCCGCTGTCCTGCTCGGCTTCGAGCTCGTCCGCGGCGACGCACGTAGCCGCGAGCTCGGCCCGCTCACCTGGCCGGCGGCCGCGCTGATCGCGTGGACCGGGCTCAGCCTCGCCTGGAGCGAGGACCTGCACGAGGGGGCGGTGGCGCTGCTGTTCTTCTGGCTGCCGTTCGGCCTTCTCGCGCTCGTGCTCGCGCGCCTGGCCTGGAGCCGCCGCTGGCTCGCCTTCCTGTACGTGCAGCTCGTCGGGATGGCGCTCGTGTTCGCGGCGATCGGCGTGTACCAGTACGCGACCCGGGACGTCTTCTGGAATCCCAAGGTGATCGTCGGAAACGCGTACGCGCCGTTCTACCGCGTGAACTCGGTCTTCTACGACCCGTCGGTGTACGGGCGGTTCCTCGTCGTCGCGATCCTCGCCGCGCTCGTGATGGCGCTGTACGACCGCAATCGCCTGCATGCCTTCGCGGCCGCGGCGGCGATCTGCCCGATCTGGGTCGGCCTGCTGTTCTCGTTCTCGCAGTCGAGCTTCGCGGCGTTGATCCTCGGAACGGCCGTCGTCGCCGCCTTCCGCTGGCGCTGGCGTGCCGCGGTCGCGCTCGGGATCGTCTCGGCCGTGATCGCCGCCGTCGCACTCGGCACGCCCCACATCCGGCACTCGCTGCTTCGCGAGTCCGGATCGGGGCTGAACAAGGCGTCCAGCGGCCGCGCGAAGCTCGTCACGCAGGGGATCAAGATCGGCCTCCACCACCCGATCCAGGGGGTCGGGATCGGCGGGTTCAAGCGCGCGTACGCGAACCGGGTGCACCTGCGTGGGAAGGAACCGAAGAAGGCGGCGTCGCACAACACGGCCGTGACCGTCTTCGCCGAGACGGGCCTGCCGGGCCTCGTCCTGCTCGTCTGGCTCGTCGGGGCGGCACTCTTCCTGACCCTGCGCCGCGCGACCGGCTCCTTCCGGGGACGGGCATGTCTCGTGTTCGCCGCGGGGCTCGCGGCGATCGGGCTGCACTCCCTCTTCTACAACGCGCTGTTCGAGGATCCGATGTTCTGGGGCCTGCTCGGTCTCGCCGCCCTCTGCTCGGCGCTCCCGGTGCGGCGGTGGAAGCCGCCCGCAGCCACCGCGGCCTCCGCGGAGTCGCCGTCCGAGCCGGTGGAGAGAGTGACCGCGTGATCGAGGCCTGGCAGCGCGTCCTCGTGCTCGCCCCGCACACCGACGACGGCGAGTTCGGCTGCGGCGGGACGATGGCCCGCCTCGTCGAGAACGGCGCCGAGGTGCGCTACGTCGCCTTCTCGATCGCGACGAAGTCGCTCCCCGAGGGCTTCGCGCCGGACACGCTCGCGCGCGAGGTGAGAGAGGCGACGGCCGAGCTCGGGATCCCGGAAGCGCAGCTGACCGTGCACGACTTCGAGGTGCGCACCTTCCCCGAGCACCGGCAGGACATCCTGGAGCTGCTGATCGCGCTCTGGGACGAGTGGCAGCCGGACGCCGTTTTCCAGCCGAGCCTGCACGACGTCCACCAGGACCACCAGGTCATCGCCGCCGAGGGCCTGCGGGCCTTCAAGCGGACGACGGTGCTCGGCTACGAGATCCCCTGGAACAACTTCGACTTCGCCTACCAGTGGTACTCCGCGCTCGACGAGCGGCACGTGGAGAAGAAGATCGCCGCGCTCGCGAAGTACGCCTCGCAGCAGCACCGGCGCTACGCCGACCCGGAGTACATCCGCCACCTCGCGCGCATGCACGGCACGAACGTGAACCGCGCCTTCGCAGAGGTCTTCCAGGTGTACCGCGTCGTCGACTAAGAGCCCAGCTGTTGTCGAACGCGAACTTCTTGAGAGGTCCTGGCCGACCGAGCTCTCGCGCTCAGCGAAGAGGGCCGAGCTCGAGGAGTCGGTGCCTTCGGCTTCCGCCGCTGATCAGACGGTGGCTGTGAGGGGCTCCGCCGGCCCCGCAGCCGCGAGCACCTGCTCGAGCAGCCGGTAGTTGCCCTCGACGGTCGCGCCCTCGATGCGGTGCTCGATCAGCAGGTGGTACATGCCCTCGGGCGTCGCGGTGACGACCACGTCCGGATCCTCGGCCGGGCCGTCGTGCCCGATGCCGTCCGCGAGGGTGGCCACCTCGTCTCCGACGCGGAACTCGAACGTTCCCTCCGTCGCGAACGGGCCGAGCATGGTGTCGACGGCGTTCGCCAGCCAACCCTCGAAGAGTTCGTCGGCATCGGTCGGCGGGCCGAGTGAGCGCGCACCCCAGAAGGCGAGCTCCCGCATCACGGGCTTGAGCTCGCGGCCGTAGTCAGTCAGCTCGTAGACGCGCGAGGCGGCGGGCGGCGGCAGCTTGCGCTTCGCGATCACGCCCGTATCCTCGAGCGCGCGCAGCCGTGCCGCGAGGATGTTGGTGCCGATGCCCGGTAGGTGCTCGGCGAGGTCCGTGTAGCGCTGCGGGCCGTGCATCAGCTCCTTGACGATCAGCATCGCCCAGCGCTCGCCGATCAGGTCGAGCGCATGCGCCACCGGGCAGTACTGGTCGTAGCTGCGCTTTCTCACTCCCGCATGGTAGCGCGCCCGCTTGCTGTTGTGAAGGTTAGACTTGCAAAAAAGAAGCAATAGCTGCTATGGTGCAAGCGTGACCTACCAAAGCGGAAGCGAAAGGGGCTTCAGATGGTGACCTCGGAACGGCGCAAGTGGTTCGCGCTGGGCCTGCTCGCGGTCGTCCAGTTCATGGTCGTGCTCGACATCGCAATCGTGAACGTGGCGCTGCCCTCGATCAAGGTCGACCTCGGGTTCTCGCAGGAGGACCTGCAGTGGGTGATCAGCGCGTACGCACTCTTCTTCGGCGGCTTCCTGCTCCTCGGCGGGCGGGCGGCCGACTTGCTCGGACGACGCCGGCTGTTTCTCGTCGGCCTCGTCGTCTTCACGCTGGCATCGCTCTTCGCCGGCCTTGCCTGGTCGGAGGCGTCACTGATCGTGGCGCGGTCGGTCCAGGGGCTCGGCGCGGCGATCGTGACGCCGGCAGCACTCTCGATCCTGACGACCACGTTCTCCGAAGGGCGGGAGCGGAACCTCGCCCTTGGCGTGTGGGGCGCCGTCGGCGGCTTCGGCGCCGCGGCGGGCGTCCTCCTGGGCGGCATCCTCACGAGCGCGCTGAGCTGGGAGTGGATCTTCTTCCTCAACGTGCCGGTCGGAACGGCGGCGTTCTTCCTCGCGCCGCTGCTGCTGAACGAGAGCCGCGACGCGCACGTCCGCTCGTTCGACGCGCTCGGCGCCGTGCTCGTCACCAGCGGGCTCTCGGCACTCGTCTACGCGATCACGCAGGCGGGCTCGAACGGCTGGGGCTCGGCGAAGACGATCGGCTTCTTCGTCGGCTCTGCCGTCCTACTGGCCGCGTTCGTCGGCTGGGAGCGGCGGCATCCGGAGCCGCTGATGCGGTTCGGCCTCCTGCGGACGAAGACGATCGCGGGCGCGAACGTCGCCGGCTTCATCATGGGCACGGCGCTGTTCTCGATGTTCCTGATGCTGACGCTGTACATGCAGCAGGTGCTCGGGTACTCGGCGCTGAAGACGGGCGTCGCCTACCTGGCGGTTGCCGGTACGGCGATCGTGACCTCGACGGTGGCGGCGCAGCTCGTCACCCGGATCGGCGTCAAGCCGGTGCTCGTCACCGGGATGTCCTCTCTGACCGCCGGGCTCGTGTTCTTCACGCAGGTCTCGGTGCACGGCACGTATCTCGCCGACCTGCTGCCCGGCTTCCTGCTGATCGCCGTCGGCATCGGCTTCGCGTACGTCCCGATCTCGATCGCCGCCCTCGCGGGCGTCCAGCCTGCGGAGGCGGGCCTCGCGTCGGGCCTGATCAACACGTCGCAGCAGATCGGCGGCGCGCTGGGCATCGCCCTCCTGTCGACGATCGCGACGACGCAAACGAGCAACAAGCTCGATGCCGGCGTGGCGCTGCACCCCGCGCTCGTCGACGGATTCAAGATCGCGTTCCTCGTCGGCGCGGTGATTGCCGCCGTCGGGATCCTCGCGTCGCTGCTGCTCATCCGGCGGGACGAGCTCCAGCAGGTGACTGTCGTGGAGCCGGCGCCCGAGGCGGCACTCGACCTCGCGGCGTAGAGGAGATGCAAGGGACAGACCCCCGATCCGGGGGTCTGTCCCTGCTGCTGCCGCTAGGCCGGCCGCTCCGAGAGCGTGACGGTGACCGTGTGGGTCTGCCCGTTGCGCACATACGTGAGCGTGACGCGGTCGCCGGGCTTCTTCGCGTCGACCGCCGAGCTGAGTGTCGAAGCGTCACGGACGGACTGGCCGCCGATCGCGGTGATCACGTCGCCGGTCTGAAGCCCTGCCTGCGCGGCGGGAGTGCCCGGCCGGACCTGCGTCAGCCGCACACCGCTCGAGGCGCTCGTGATGCCGACGCCGAGGTAGGCGTGCTTGACGCTGCCGCTCGAGATGAGCTGGCCCGCGATCGAGCGCACCGTGTTCGACGGGATCGCGAAGCCGACGCCGTCGCTGCCGCCGGAGTCGCTCTCGATCTGCGAGTTGACGCCGATCACGTTGGCGTTCAGGTCGAGCAGCGGGCCGCCCGAGTTGCCGTGGTTGATCGCGGCGTCGGTCTGGATCGAGTCCTGGATCGTGAAGTTGTTCGGCGCCGTCATTTCGCGATGCAGCGCGCTGACGATGCCGGCGGTGACCGTCTCCTCGAGGCCGAAGGGGCTACCGATCGCGATGACGCCCTGGCCGACGCGGAGCGCGCCGGAGTCGCCGAGTGCGAGCGGGTGCAGTATCGAGGCCGGCGCGTCGACCTTGATCACCGCGAGGTCGGTCGACGGATCCGCGCCGACGAGCGTCGCGCGGTACGTCGCGCCGTTCCAGAAGCGGACGGAGATCGACTGGGCGCCGTCCACGACGTGGTCGTTCGTGACGATACGGCCGGCCGAGTCGTAGACGAAGCCCGACCCCAGCGCCTGCTGGGTCTGCGAGCCGCCGAACGGGAGGTTGTCGCCCGAGGCGGTCGACCGGACGGTGACCTCGACGACGCCCTTCTGGACGCGGTTGTAGACATCGGTCACGGAGAGGTTCGAGGTCTGGGCCGCGGGCTGCGCGCCCGTGACCGCGAGCGGCCGGACGACGGTCTTTGTCCCGTCGGGGGAGATGAGGGCGAACGCGGCGACTGCGGCTGCGGCCGACACGAGCGCCACGACGATGAGGGGGATGATGCGACGCATAGTCCTGTTCCTTTCGATTCCGATTCGACGACATCGCATCAGCGGTCCCTGAACGCCCCCTGAACGAAATCTGAGAAGAAGCTAAGACGGCCTACAATCGGCCCTTGGCCTCGATCCTCGGCCTGAACGCCTATCACGGCGACGCTGCCGCGGCCCTCGTGATCGACGGCGCCCTCGTCGCCGCCGCCGAGGAGGAGCGCTTCAACCGCGTCAAGCACTCCGCCGGCTTCCCCACGCAGGCGGCCGCGTGGTGCCTGGCACAGGCGGGACTGTCCGAGGTCGACACGGTCGCCGTCGGCTGCCTCGAGAGCTCCCTCCCCGCCGATCCGCGGGCCGAGCTCGGCTTCGACGCCGACTGGGTCTTCGTCGAGCACCACCTCGCGCACCTGGCGAGCTCGTTCCGCGTCTCCGGCTTCGAGGAGGCGGCGCTGTTGTCGGTGGACGCCTTCGGCGACGGGGTCAGCACAATGCTGGCCGAGGGGCGCGGGTCGACGCTCGAGGTCCTCGACCGCGTCGTCTTCCCGCACTCGCTCGGCGTCCTCTACACCGCCGTCACGCAATGGCTCGGCTTCCCGCGCTTCGGCGACGAGGGGAAGGTGATGGGGCTCGCGCCGTACGGCGTGCCACGCTTCGCGGGCGAGCTGCATCGCCTCGTCCGGCCGGCAGGCGAGCTCTTCGAGCTCGACCTCGCGTACTTCACGCATCACGAGCACCCGCTGGAGCTGACCTGGATCGAAGGCTCGCCCACGGTGCGTCGCCTCTTCTCGCCGCGGCTCGAGGAGCTGCTCGGCCCCGCCCGGGAGCGGGACGACGAGCTCACCTCGCTGCACGAGGATGTCGCCGCGTCGCTGCAGGCGGTGCTCGAGGAGCACGTACTGCGGGTCGCAAACGCGCTCTGGGAGCGGACGCGCCTCCCGCGCCTCTGCCTGGCCGGCGGGGTCGCGCTGAACGCGGTCGCGAACGGCCGCATTCTCCGCGAGACGGCCTTCGAGGAGGTGTTCGTCCAGCCGGCGGCGAGCGATTCGGGAACGGCGATCGGCGCCGCCCTCGACGTCGCGAATGCGAACGGCTTCGTCATGGACCACGCGTACTGGGGGCCGGGCTACTCCGACGACGAGTGCGCCGCCGCCCTCGCGGGCGCGGGCATCGACGCCGACCGCCTCGACGAGGAGGAGCTCTGCGCCGTCGTCGCCGAGCGGATCGCGGCCGGCGACGTCGTGGGCTGGTTCCAGGGCCGTATGGAGTTCGGCCCGCGCGCGCTCGGCAACCGCTCGATCCTCGCCGACCCGCGCCGGCACGAGATCAAGGACGTCCTCAACGCGCGGATCAAGCACCGCGAGCCGTTCCGCCCGTTCGCGCCCTCGGTCCTCGCCGAGAAGGCTGGCGAGTGGTTCGAGCAGGACCACCCGTCGCCGTTCATGGTGCTCGTCTACCGGACGCGCGCCGAGAAGCGCGAGTTGATTCCGGGCGTGAACCATGTCGACGACACCGGCCGTCTCCAGACCGTCACCCGCGCTGCGAACCCACGCTACCACCGGCTGATCCGCGAGTTCGACCGGCGCACAGGCGTGCCGATGGTGCTGAACACGTCGTTCGACGAGAACGAGCCGATCGTGATGACGCCGGCCGACGCGCTCGAGACGTTCCGGCGGACGCGGATCGATCTCCTCGTGCTCGGGAGCCTCGTCGCGCGGCGATCAGGCGGAGGCGCGCAGGAGGCCGCGGAGGCGGCGGCGCTCGGCGGGCAGGTAGAAGCCGAGCGGTAGCAGCGCGAGGGGGTAGCCGAGCGCGATCAGGATCGCGACGGCGAGCGGCACGTCGACGACGCTGCCGATCACTGTGAGCGCAACCGCGACCGAGGCGAGCGTGAGCACGCGCCGCCACTGGTACGCGACTGGGTACACCCGCTGCGAGTTCGCGACCATCAGCAGGAAGAGGACCAGGTAGGCGGCCAGCGTCGAGATCGCCGCGCCGATCATCCCGTACGGCGGGATCAGGATCACGTTCAGGACGACGTTGATCAGAGCGGCGACGCCGGTGACGATCCAGTTGAACTGCGTCTGCCGTGCCCGGCCGATCCCGATCGCGACGACGGTGTAGCCGGCGTAGGCTGTGGCGGCGAAGGAGAGCAGCGCAACGGCGTCGGCTGCGCGGTGGAACGAGTGCTTCGGCGCGAGGATGTCGACGAGCCACGGGGCGAGCACGCCGAGCGCGACCGACAGCCAGCAGCACACGAAGAGGAGGTACGTGAGCACGTAGGAGTACGTCCGCTTCGCCTCGCGGTCGTCCTCGATCGAGTACGCGAATGCCGGCCAGGCAAGCCGGAAGGCGATCATCAGGAAGACGATCGCCGACGCGATCCGGACCGCGACCGAGTAGACGCCGACCTCGGCCTGGCCCTTGTACTGGGCGATGAAGATCCGGTCGATGAAGTTGATCGCCCAGAGCGCGAGTGCGGACGGGACGAGCGGCATCCCGAACCTGTTCATCTGCCGCAGGAGATCGCGCGAGAACTGGAGCCCGAGCTGGTAGCGCCGGTAGGCGAGCAGCGCGACGTAGACGGTGAGCGTGCCGATGAAGTTGCCGACCACTGCGCCCGTCGGTCCCTTGTGGAGGCCGACGACGAGGAGCACCGTCGCCCCGACCGTGATCAGCACGTTTGCGACGCTCGCGATCACGAACGCGGTCGAACGCTCCTCGACCCGGAAGAGCGAGGTCAGCTGCTCGTAGTTCATCTGCGCCCAGAGGCCGACGAACGCCGCGCGGACGAGCCAGGGGTCGTCGCCGAGTCTGAGCCAGTGGGCAATCGGGTCGGCAAGCGCCCAGCCGACGACGAGGCCGGCGGTCGCCATCACCATCGTGAACCAGAAGCTCGTTCGCACGACGAGCGTGCGGTGCGCCTCGTCCCTGGAATCGAAGTAGAAGCGGAAGAACGCGCTCGAGATCCCCATGCGCAGGACGATCACGAGCACCGTCGTGAAGGCGACGACCGTCTCGATCTTCCCGAAGCCGCGCGGGCCGAGGTAGCTGGTGTAGAGCGGCAGCAGGAGGACGGCGAGGATGCGCGAGACGAGCCCACCGAGGCCGTAGACGGCCGTGTGCTTCCCGAGCCGCTTGACCTGCGCGCCGACGGCCATGCTAGATCCGAGCGTAGATGTCGAGCAGGCGAACGGCCATCCGGTCGGCGTCGTGGACCTGCTCGACGTAGGCGCGGCTCGCGGCGCCGACGCGCCCACGCTCCTCGGCGTCCTCGACCAGTGGGCGGAGCCGCTCGACGAGCGTGTCGGCGGTGGCGCCGACGATCGGGACCTTCGTGCCGAACGCCGCCTCGGTGCGCGCGACCGCCTCCTCGTGCAGGAACGTGACGACGGGCTTGCCGAGGGCCATCGCCTCGATCGCGAACAGGCCGTACCAGCCCGCGTTGAGCTGGTCGACGACGATGTCGGCGCGTGCGTAGCGGCGACGCGCCTCGTCGTGGTGGAGGCCCTCGACGATTTCCAGCTCGACGGGGAGCTGCTCGCATGCGGCGATCACGTGCTCCGTGCCTTTGCGCCGGCGGCTAGAGGGGGCGTGGATGACGACCGGACGCGGGTTGTCGGTCGGCGGCGCCGGCGCGTAGTCCCCGAGGTCGATCCCGGGCGGGACGACCTCGGCCTCCGGCACCCAGCGGATCGCGTCGTAGGAGCCGACGATACGCGCCTGCGCCCGGGCCGTCCACGCCAGCTCGGCGGGTCGCTTCCCGCGGATGTCGGAGCCGAGGAAATGCATCACCGACCGCTTGCCGGCTGCCCGTAATATGCGGAACTGCAGGGATTTCGGCACGAGCGTGAGCCCGAAGTAGAAGTGGAAGAGATCGGTCTCCGGGAGCAAGCGCGCGAGGGCACGGGCCTGCGTCAGCTGCCGGCGGATGAAGCCTCCGCTGCGGTCGAGCGACCAGTCGGCCTCGGGGTGGAGCTTGTAGCGCTCGAAGACGACGAGCCGTGCGTCGACACCCTTTCGCCGGAGCGCCTGCACGTTCTGCCACGGGACGCCGGCGGTGTTCACCGGGCAATGCGTTACTCGGAGTCCCACTCCACCTGGTCGAAGTACCGCAGCGCGCGCCTGGTCGGCCGGATCCGCGAGGCGACCTCCCCGAGCTCCTCCTCGGAGATCTCGCCCAGCGCGTGCTTGATCCCGAGCCAGGGGAGGTTCAGGTCCTCCTGGTAGACGATGGTCGAGATCCGCGGATTGATCTCGATTACATGCTCGCCGACGAGCTGGATGTTGAAGAAGTGGTCGAGCCGGAGCTCCCCGACGATCTTGTGCGCGGTCTCCGTCAGGCCGGGATCGTCGAGCGTCTCGAAGTACATCGCCAGCCCGGCGCGCATCGCCTCGCGGGTCTTCGGGTGGCCGAGCGCGATGCGGCCTTCGACCGCGATCCCGTCGATCGTGCGCTCCTTGCCGGTCGCGAGCTCCATGACGAGGAGCTCGGTCGGGTCGTCGCCGAGGAGTTCCTGCAGGTCCTCGAGGCGCAGCGCCTCGGCCACGCCCGGCCGGTTCGTGAGCAGCTGCTCGTGGCGATCCGCGGAGGTGGAGAGTACGCGGAAGCCGCGCGTGCCGGACGAGAACACCGGCTTCATGCAGACGTCGTGGTCGGGGTAGCCGAGCTCCCGTGCGGCGGCGGCGACCGCGTCCGAGCCGGCTACGCGCCGCCACGCAGGTCCCTTCACGCCGATCCGGTCGAGCAGCGCGTAGGTCTCGGCCTTGTCGTTCGAGCGGCGGATCGCCTCGGGGGAAGAGACGAGCACCGCGATCCCCTCGAACCGGCCCTTTGCCTCCGCGAGCCCGAGCAGGTCGAAGGACGATTGGGGAAGGACCGCATCCACGTGCTCGGCGCGGCAGACCTCGAGCATCGCGTCGGCGAAGCTCGGATCCGAACCCGCGGGAACCTGATGGAACGCGTCGGCGAGGTGCCGCCCGATCGCGCGCTCGGACATGTCGGTTCCGACGAGGCGCACCGGCCGTTCGCCGTTCTCGCGGAGCGCCCGGAGGAGGGCGGCGGTCCCGGGCGCGCCGCAGGCAGAGACGAGGATCGTCGTCTGCTTCAGAGCCACGCCTCCAGCTCGGCCTGGTACTCCTCGAGCCAGTGCACGCCGGCGAGGATCGTCTCTCCGCTCCCGGCGTCCCACATGTCGCGCCAGCCCGGCTGCCGCTGCTCCCCGCCGAGCTCACGGTGAAGCTCGTACCCGCCGCGGCGCTGGGAGACGGCGCGCTCGACGACGTCGCCGCGTTCCTCCAGTCCGTAGGCGTCGCAGATCGCTCGCAGACGCGGGCCGCGACGGTCGATCGGCAGGCCGTAGCGCGCAGCCTCCGTGTCCGGGCGCAGCGGCGCCCACCACGATGCGAGCGCGGCGACGTCGGTCGCCCGCTCGCCCGGCGTCGCCAGATCCCAGTCGATCAGTGCGACCGGAAGTCCCTCGCGGAAGATCACGTTCGGTGGGAAGAAGTCGCCGAAGCAGACGACGGGCCCGGTGCGGTCGCCGAACCACGGGCCTGGATGAGAGAAGCCTTCCTGTGCGTCGTGCATCCGGCGGACGAGCCGGGCGAGCTCGACGACGACCTCGTCGCCGGGCGGCACCGGCGAGAGCCCAGGCTCGCCCTCGACGTATCTCAGGATCTCGCGCCCGTCGGAGTCGACGCCGAGGAACCGCGGAGCCCCCTCGAAACCGGCCTGCTCGAAGTGGAGGAGGAGAGCATGGACCGCCGGGCTCCAGCGATCCGTGGGACGGCGGACGGTGTCTCCGACGCGCACGACGACGTTCAGGTCTCCGCCTTCGAGGAGGTGTTCGCTCACAGGTCGATCCTGTCCGCCGCGAGTTGTCTCAGGCGCAACTCGCGCTCCGCGTCGAGCATCGCGAGCATCGTCTCGCGCATCGTCGCTCCCGGGTAAACCCAGATCTCCGGATGGGTCAGGAGCTGGAGGCGCTCGAAAGCGCCGGCGGCAAGCTCCTCGTGTGGGCAGCCCTGGCGCCAGTGCTGGTTCGAATCGGAGCGGTAGACGTCGGCCCACGGTGCGGCCATCGCGTTCGTCATCCCCTCGAGCGGCTGGCGCATGTACTCCGGCTTCGGGTTGTGCCAGGCGAGGACCGGGTCGAACCGCGCGTCGCGGTCGACGTGCGGCCAGACCGCGTGCAGACCGACGCGGTGGCCGAGCGAGCGGAGGCGCTCGATCGCGGCCTCGCCCGAGGGCGAGTCGAGGTTGTAGAACTCGCTGCGCGTCATCAGGAAGTAGCTCGCGACCGCGTCGCCCTGCACCTCCAGCTCTGCCATCCGTATCGCCGCCTCCAGCGAGAGGTCGACGTCGTGACGCAGCAGCAGCTCTCCCGCCTCCGGTGGATGGTCGAAGTACGCAAACCGGTACCCGCCGGCGTGCGCCGCCTCGAGCAGCTCGCGGTAGTGGGCGAGATCGAACGTGCAGGCGGCGGTCATTCGGTCTCGACGTAGAGGAGCCTGGCGGCAGCCTCGGCGCGCTCCAGGGCCTGGACGTTCGTCTGGCCGACGGCGATCACGTAACCGCGGCGGTCGCCGTCGAGCCGGACGGGACGGATCGTCTCGCCTTCCTGCAGGAAGACGTCGGCCTGCACGACGCCCGGCGCCTTGCGGACCCGGTCGAGGCCGCTCACGGTTCGCACCTTGCCGACGGGGAGCGGGCCCGGCCGGGCGGTCAGGAAGCGGATCGCCGTCGGGCGGGAGTGCCGCGGCACGACGATCTCGTCCGGGACCTCCTCGCCGAGCGCCTGCCTGAGCGCGATCTCGACGAGGTCGACGCCGAGGGCATGGGTGGCGAGGTCGGCCATCTGGCCGCCGGGGATGCGCGCGGCGACCTCGACGAGCAGGGCGCGACCGTCGGCCACGATCAGCTGCGGGAACGCGATCCCGTCCTGCAGCCCCAGCGCGACCACGGCGCGAACCGCAACGCGCTCTGCCTCCTCGAGCGCGTCGCCGAAGAGCTTCGACGGGTACGAGTGGATCCACCCGACGCCGAACCCGTCCCCGGACGGCCGCAGCCGGTCCGAGAGCAGCAGCGGGTACGCCCGGCCGCCGCGCATGACGACCAGTCCGTTCAGCTCCAGCCCGTCGACGAACTCCTCGACGATCGCCTCGCCCGACGGCGACTCCACGAGCGCCGCGTGCAGGTGCCGGTCGAGATCGTCGAACGACTGCAGGAGGAAAAGGCCGCGCTGCCCGCCGGAGTCGGCCGGCTTCAACACGGCGGGGAATCCGACCGTCTCGCCGGCGGGCGCCGCCTCCCGTCGCACGCGTACCGCGGCAAAGCGAGGCTGCGGTACCCCCCGCTCGGCGAGCCGCCGACGCATCGCGACCTTGTGCGTCATCAGGTGCGCGGTGTGCGAGCCGATGCCGGGCAGGCCGAGCTCCTCGGCCACGGCCGCCACCACCGGAACCGCACGGTCTGCAGACACCGTCAGCACGCCGTCGACCCCCGCCGCGCGCGCCACGGCGATCACCGACTCGACGTCCGCGAAGTCGACGACGTGGCCCTCGTCGGCGTGCGGCAGCCCGATCGCGTCGGGGTTGCGGTCGACGGCGACGACGCGCAGCCCGAGCTCCTTTGCCCGCAGGATCGCGCGCCGCTGGTGCCGGCCCGCGCCGACGAAGAGGACCGTCTTCACTCCGCGCGCGATGCTACAGCCGCACCGGGAACAGGAACGACACCCGGTCCCAGCGGTCGATCTCGCAGCCGTTCCGCCGCGTGAACGTCGCCCAGATCCGTCTCCCACGGAACGACCCGCGGACCAGCCCGACCTGGGTGCCGCCGTAGATCTGGGTGCAGACGGTCGCCGGCGGCGTCGGCGCGAAGGCGCCGGCGCCGAGCTGCGAGAGCCGAGCGCAGGCGGCGACGGGCCGCGGCAGCGTTCCCGCCGCGGGGTCGCAGCGCAGCGTCCAGGTGCGCGAAGCGTGGCCGCGCCCGGTGGGCCACACGGTGATCGTCAGCTGCGCCGACGGCGCCCCGGCGAACGCGAGCGCGATCAGGGTGACCAGCACACCGTCAGACTAGAGTGAACCCGCATGGCGCTCACCGGCAAGCGGATCCTGATCACCGGCGGCGCGGGCTTCATCGGCACGACGCTGGCC
>JBKPRD010000346.1:0-8907 GCA_046734415.1 Actinomycetota bacterium
AACGAAGCACTCTTTCGCCAGGTCAACGAAGCCGTCAGCGATATCAGCGGTGACTCCGAGGCTCCAGACTTCGAGATTGTCTGCGAATGCGGAGATCTGGGATGCTCCGAGCGGATCCATATCACCGACGCGGCGTACACAGCCGTGCGCAGTGAGTCGCACCAGTTCGCGCTCGTGCCCGGCCATGAGATTCCGGACGTCGAGGAAGTGGTTGCAGACGAGGGCAGCTACTACGTCGTCAGGAAGACCGCTCCTGAGGCCCGCAAGCTCGCCGAGCGCACCGATTCGAACAGCTAAAGCGTGCCTCTAGGGGTGGCGCGCCCGGAACCACGTAAATGAGGACTGGGTCTCCGGCAGGCCGTCCTTGCGGCAAAACCGTGTGAGTTCCGGGCCGGCGAACATCGGTGAGCCAGTACCCGCCGTTTGGTGAATCGAATCTCGGTGCAACTAGCTCGCCCGGGGCGCGGCAATGATCCTCATTTCCTTGAGGCCCGACCACTAGCAACACCTGCGCAAGCATTCAGAAATATCCTGAAGTTCGGTTACGGCGGGGAAGCCCAAATCGCCGAGGAGCGAAGCGACGAGGATGGGGATCTGCGATTTGGGCGCGGGGCCGCGGTAACCGAGCTTCGGGTGCGCGAGCGCGCTCTTCTTCGAGGACTACGGTTCAGCCGGATCGAGTCGCCTCTCGCGCTGCCGAGCCATCACTATGTGCCTAGACCACCATCGGGCGTCAACTCGACGCGTGGGCTGAAACGGCTGGAACGTCTACGGCGATGCGGGCGCGAATCTTGTCCAGTGCGGCGCGCAGGAGTCTCGAGATGTGCATCTGCGAGTAACCGAGGCGGGCGGCGATTTCGGATTGAGTCAGGCCGCGGGCAAGAGAGAGGAAGATGATCTGCCGTTCGCGCGCATCGAGAGCGGCGATGCCTGCACGTAGCGTAGCCCAGTCCTCTGCGCGCTCGTATCCGCTTTCCTCCTTACCCAGCCGATCAAGCAGGTCGCTCTCATCGTCTTCGTCGGCTGGTCTTGCACTGAAGCTTGTCGGGCTGTAGGCGTACCAGGCGTCAGCGGCCTCGAGCACGGCTTCCTCGTCCGAATCGAGCGCGTCTGCGAGTTCGCTGATGGTCGGGGCACGCCCGAGAAGATTCGTGAGTCGTGCTGTTTCATGGGGAAGGCGATTGGCGAGGTCTTTGACGGGACGGGGTACACGCACTGCCCAAACGCGGTCTCGGAAATGACGCTTGATCTCGCCGACCACACAGGCGAACGCGTACGTCGAAAAACGAACTCCGCGATCGAGGTCGAACCGGTCGACGGCTTTGAGCAGCCCTACCATCCCGACCTGGAACAGATCATCCAGCGGCTCCCCTCGATCCGCAAACCGCCGCGCGATCTGCCGCACCGTCGGCGCGAACGCTTCGACCAGGGACTCTCGCGCCCGAGTCTCACCGGCGTGGTATCTCCGCACCAACTCGCGTACTTCGCCGTTATCCACTCACCCTCCCATGTCAACTGGTTGTGCCCAAACCCGTGAGCGCCGTATGGAGGGAGGGCGGTGCGCGTGGCACGCGCCCTCCCCTTCGATCACGCCGTACTTCGTGTGAATAGGCCGATCAGGAAGATGATCCCGGCAACCAGCAAGAGGAAGAACAGGAACTTCGAGATCGCAATCCCGCCGACAACACCGAAGATCAGCAGCGCGAGTGCGATGACAACCAATAGACCGAGCATCTCTACTGAACCTCCATTCGCTTGATAGATGAACAACGGTTGAAGGCGCGCGAAAGTTACGCCGTGCCCGCGTCCGCGGAACTGGCGGCCATCGGGTGGCGACCGCGTTCCCGCGTTGCCCCACGCCGTCGCTGAGCGAACCACGCACGGCATCTGCCCCGCCTGTTCGAGGTTCTTGCGGCGGGAAGATCAGAGCCGGTACCGGCCGCCTACGACGTGCAGCCCGACGTTTGCGGCTCCGTCACGACGAGCTGCCCATTCACCAATGACGCTGTCGTGGAGGAGGCCCCCCACGTGCAGTCCTGCTGCGCGCCAGCAGAGCCAATGCAAGAGGCCACGGCGAATAACGCCGCAACTGCCAAGACGAGCCTGGTTCGAGAACGCCTCACGACCCCTTCCTCATATTCGTAGAACGCGCGTGAGGGTGAGAAGGATTCCCGCGTGTTACCAATCCCTTCTCTCGCTCAGGTACTCGTGGTCGGGTCGGTCGCGACAGCGTTCGCCGGAACAGCTTGTCGCCCAGCGAGATCGAACTCCGACATCAACAGGATTCACCCCGACCTAGTGCCGTGGGAAGAATTAGCCGAGTAGCGTCGAGACAGGCTCGACGCCCCTGTTCTTTCGCACACCTCAGTTTTGCGTTCCTGACGCGGTGGAATGCAGCAGCGATGAAGCTTCTGCAGCGCGAGCATCGAACACGGGAGCACGACCGCCGCGATAACGGTGCATCCGAGAACGATGCCCAGGGGCCCCAGCCGCAACCCGAGCGGCGGGAGCCAAAGCTCGCCGACCCGACGCCCGCGAAGCTGTCGGCGCGGGACTTTTCCGCGATCCTGAAGCGGGCGGCCAAGGAGGTCGGCGATGATCACTTGACGAGCATCGCCGCCGCGCTCGCCTACTACGCCTTCCTGGCAATCCCGTCCGTGCTGATGGTCGTGGTCGGGATCTTCGCGCTGGTCGGCGACCCCTCGGCGGCGAACACGCTCGTGGACAAGCTGGGCGGGGTCATTCCGGCCGAGGCGCAGTCGCTCCTGAGGACCAGCCTGACGAACCTGACCCAGAACAAGGGAACAGGACTGTCGGTGCTCGTGATCGGGTCGCTGCTGGCGCTCTGGTCGGTGACAGGCGCGATGCAGAACGTGATGTGGGGCCTGAACGTCGCGTACGAGCGCGACGAGTCCCGGGGCTTCGTGCGCCGCCGCATCACTGCGTTGACGATGGTCGGGTTCGCGGCGCTGGGAGTCCTGCTCCTCTTCGGAATGCTCGTCCTCGGGCCGCACATGGTGACGTGGATCGGCGACGCCGCTGGGCAGAAGACGCTCGTCTCGTGGCTGTGGTGGATCGCGCAGTGGCCGATCCTGATCGGCGCGTTGCTCGTCGTGTTCGCGGCGATCTACTACTTCGGCCCGAACGTGGACCACCCGCGCTGGCAGTTCCTGACGTTCGGAGCCGTGATCGGGATCGTCTCGTGGCTCGCCCTCTCCGGACTCTTCGCGTTCTACGTGAGCAAGTTCGGCTCGTACAACAAGACGTGGGGGTCGCTGGCGGCCGTGGTCGTGATGCTGACCTGGCTCTGGCTGTCGGGGCTCGCGCTGCTGTTCGGCGCCGAGGTCAACGCCGAGGCAGAGCGCTCCCGCGAGCTGCGCAGGGGCGAGCCGGCCGAGGTCGAACTGCAGGCGCCGCCCAAGGCGGGCTAAGGTCGCCTGGAACCCCTGCTCCCAAGCCGATCCCCACCAGGTGCAAACAACCCGGCGGGCGCTAGCCGACTGGATCGACCGCGTCCTGCTCGGCGACTCGCTCGAACGGGACGAACAGCCGGCAGTGCGGGCACTTGAAGCCGTGGTAGCGCTCCGCGGGTCCCGTCAGCAGCTCGTCGCGGAAGGACTTGCCGCAGTGGGGGCAGACCACGTCGTAGACCGTCGCCTGGGCGGGATCGTCGGCCACGCCCTCGACGGTAGCAGAGCGCATGTCCCCGCCCGGGTGATGCTCGAGCGCGGCGATTTGCTCTTGACTTCGGTCAAAGGACTGGACGTCATCGCGTGGGGCGGGCTGCGGTCGCACACGCGGCCACGACACTCCGCAACATTGGGAGCGTCCTTTCGTCTGAATTGACATCCGGACCCGGGTTGACATGAGTTTACAAGGGAGCACACGATGTCCAAGCGAGGGTGGCGGCACGTCGACAGTCCGCAGGCGGTGGGCAGGCGGCTGAAGGAGGCACGCCAGGCGGCCGGGATGAGCCAGCGTGAGCTCTCGTTCCCGGGCTGCACGGCCGTCTACATCTGCCGCATCGAACGGGGTGACCGTGTCCCCTCGCTGCAGCTTCTTCGCGAGCTCGCCCAGCGGCTCGCCGTCGACGAGGAGTACCTGGCGACCGGCGCCGCCCACGTCGATGAGCTCGACAAGCTCGTCGAGGCGGACGTCGCGCTCCGCCTCGACCAGCTCGAGCTCGCCGAGCACCTGTACAACCAGGTACTGGCGCAGCCGGGCGACCACGCCGGCCGTGCCCGGGCGCTTGCGGGCCTGGGCGAGATCGACCTGCACGCGGGCCGGCTCGAGGAGGGGGCGGAGCGTCTGGAGGCGAGCCGTGATCTGCTCGGCGACGCGCTTGCCGACTACCCCGGGATCGTGGACGCGCTGGCACGCGCCTACGGGCTCCAGTCGCGGTTCGACGAGGCGATCGGCCTGCTCGAGCGCTCGCTCGCGCTCGCCCGGGAGCGGCGCGACGAGCCCGCCGAGGCCAGATTCTCGATCCTGCTGGCGAACGCGTTGATCGACAGCGGCAACCTCGCCTCCGCACGCGAGCTGCTCGGGCGGTCGCTCGCGAAGGCGGCCGCGGCCGTCGACCCGATTCTTCAGGCGCGCCTGTACTGGTCGCAGTCGCGCCTCCACTCCGCCGATGCGAACACGGACGCCGCTTCGCGCTACGCGCGCATGGCGCTGGCGGCGATCGAGCTGACGGAGAACGTCGCATACGCGGCTCGCGCGCACCGGCTGCTCGCCTACGTCGAGCTCGAACGAGGGAAGGCGGAAGAGGCGCTCGACCTGCTCGACCGTGGCGACGCGCTTGCGGTCCGCGCCGGCGGCGTGGAGGCGGACGGCTACTTCAGGGTCGTCCGGGCGCATGCGCTGGCGCAGCTCGGCCGCGACGACGAGGCGATCGCGAGCGCGATGCAGCTCGCGGGGGAAGCCGAGGACCGGCCCGACCTCGCCGGACGCGCCTACGCCGTTGCGGCGGACGTCTTCGCGGCGAACGGCGATCGCGTCAGGGCGCTCGATCTCTACGAGCTCTCGGCCGAGCTGATGGTCGAGCGCGACCACGCTTTCATCCGCTCCCTCTACTCGAAGATGGCGGACCTGCTCGAGCAGGAGGGCCGGAAGGACGAGGCGCTCGAGCTGCTCAAGAGGGCCGTGGGGCTCGAGGACCAGGCGCGAAGCTGACGCGCCACTAGACTCGGGCCGCCATGCTCACCCGGCTCGGTCTCTACAAGCTCTGGGGCGAGAACCCCGAACGCGCGTGGCCGTTTGCCCGCGCATTGGTGAACTCGGTCACGAGGGTGATCGCACCGAGCTTCGGCTACGGCGGCGACCGAATCCCCCAAGCTGGAGCCGCCGTCCTCGCCGTCAACCACCTCTCCGAGGTCGACCCCGCGATCGCCGGTCTGAACTGCCCCCGGACGATCTACTACATGGCGAAGATCGAGCTCCTCTCGATCCCGGTCGTCGGCGAGATCCTGCGCTGGACCGGTGCCTTCGCAGTGCGGCGCGGGGAGGGCGACCGCGACTCGCTGCGGGTCGCGCGCTGGGCGCTCCAGCACGGCCACGTCGTCGGCGTGTTCACCGAGGGCACGCGCCAGCGCTTCGGCTACCCCGGCCCGATGCACGCCGGGGCGGCGATGCTCGCGATCCAGGAAGGCGTCCCGGTCGTCCCGGGCGGGCTCGACACGTTCGGCTGGACGCTCCGGAACAGGCGTACCTCGTGCATCGTCTGGGGCGAACCCGTGCAGCTCGACCTGCCCCGCAACGGCAAGGGGTACAAGGAGGGGACGGCGATTCTCGAGGAGCACGTGACGCGACTGTGGCGCATCGCGGCCCAGGCGGCCGCCGATGGATTTCCAGAGATGCTCCCCGGCGGCCTGCGGCGCACCGACCCCGTTCGCCCGCGCGAGGGGATCATCTACCCGGAGCTCGCGACCTGGCCAGACGAGGAGTGGGCGGCGGAGCCGCTCGGTCCCGTCTACCGCCCGGATCGACCTTACAGGGCCGTTACACAGGGCTGACTTCGCGTTTTCGATCGCGTCCGACACTGGCCGGACACCGCGATCGAAGGGGGCTGGCATGAGGAGGCACTGGATCGTCGGCACGAGCACGCTGCTCGGCGTGGGCGCCGTCGTCGCGGCGGGCGCCGCAGCGAGCGCGTTCGGCTCGCAGGGCAGCTCGCGCGCCTTTGCGCGTGTCGCGCACCGCGTCACGCCGTCGGCGGTACGCGGGCGGACGGTGTCGAGCCTCGCTCGCCTCCGCGGCGTGAACTTCGTCAGCGGCTGCGGCTTCAGCCACCGGAACACGGATGACCCGATCGTCTTCCCGGGCGAGCCCGGCCGCTCGCACGACCACACCTTCCTCGGGAACGCGACGACCAACGCGCTCTCGACGCTCGACACGCTGAAGGGCGCAGCGTCGTCGTGCCGCCGTCCCGGCGACACCGCCGCCTACTGGGTGCCGACGCTCGTCACCTCGGCCGGGCAGGCCTGCGGATCACCTCCTGGAACTGCGGGCCGATAGCCGGTATCAGGCCGCAGTCGACGATCCCCACCTGCCCGGACGCGGTGCGGCAGGGGCTCGCCCTGCACGTGCAGTTCCCGGACTGCTGGGACGGCGTGAACCTCGACAGCCCGGACCACCAGAGCCACACGGCGTACTCCGTGCGCGGCGTCTGCCCGGCAGACCACCCTGTGGCGCTGCCGGCGCTCCAGGTCAACGTCCGCTATCCGAGCGCCGGCGGGCCCGGCCTGACGCTCTCCTCGGGCGGCCAGTTCTCCGGCCACGCTGATTTCTTCAACGCCTGGAACCAGGTAGCGCTCGAGCGGCTCGTGGACGGCTGTCTGAACGCGCCCCGCCACTGCGGCCAGCGCTTCTAGGCGAGGACTGAACCGAGGCTCGACCGGATCGACCGCGACGGCGACCTGTTCGCGCCGCTTCGGTAGCGATGAGTTTCGGCCGCGAGCCGCGTCTACTGCAAGACACGACCCGAAGGAGGAGCGATGAAGAAGCAGATCGTCCCGTGCCTGTGGTTCGACACGGAGGGTGAGGAGGCGGCCGAGTTCTACACCTCGATCTTTCCGAACTCGAAGATCGTCTCGGTCGCGCACTACGGCGAGGCCATGCCGCGGCCGGCCGGAACCGTGATGACCGTCAACTTCGAGCTGAACGGCCAGGAGTTCCTGGCGCTGAACGGCGGGCCGGAGTTCTCGTTCAGCGAGGCGATCTCGTTCCAGGTCTTCTGCAAGGACCAGGACGAGGTGGACAGGTACTGGAACGCGTTGACCAAGGGCGGTGAGGAGGGGCCGTGCGGCTGGCTGAAGGACCGCTTCGGGCTCTCCTGGCAGATCGTCCCGACGCGGCTCACCGAGCTCCTCCAGGACCCCGATCCGGGCCGCTCGCACCGGGCGATGCAGGCGATGCTCGAGATGAAGAAGATCGAGATCGCCGAGCTCGAGCGGGCGGCCGACGCGGAATAGCCAGCGCCTGCGCACGCGGCCGGTGAGCCCGACCCACCCCCAGAGGACGGCGGAGATGAAACGCCCCCGTCCGCCGTATATAAGAGGCCCATGCCCGAGGATCCGTTTCCGCTCCAGGGCGCGCCCTGGTTCGACGCCGAGCGCTGGTGGGTCTCGCCGATGAACTTCGCTCCGGAGATCCAGGAGGGGCTCCCGGAGCGGGTGGACATCCACGACGTGACGCTGCGGGACGGCGAGCAGACGCCGGGTGTCGTCTTCCGGCGGGAGGAGCGGGTCGCGATCGCGCAGGCGCTGGCCGACCTCGGGGTGGCGCGGATCGAGGTGGGGATGCCGGCCGTCTCGGCGGAGGTCGCCGCCGGATGTGCGGCCGTCGCGGAGCTCGGCCTCCGGTGTGAGCTCGTCGGCTTCGCGCGTGCGCTGCCCGGCGACGTCGAGGCGTGCGCCGCCGCCGGCCTGCCGACGGTGATCGTCGAGCACACGGTCAACCCGTACCTGTGCCGCTACGTCTACGACGTCGACCGCCCCGAGCTCCTCACGCGGCTCGAGGAGAGCTTCGCGGCCGCGCGCGACCTCGGCCTCCGGCCGATCTTCATGGGCTGGGACTTCTTCCGCTGCACGCTCGACTACTGCCTCGACCTCTTCGGGGAGGTCGTCGAGCGCTGCCGGCCCGAGAGCCTCGTCCTCGTCGACACGTTCGGCGTGGCGACGCCGCCTGCGGTGCGCGCCGCCTTCGACGCCTTCTCGGCGCGGTTCGACGCGCTGCCGCTGGAGTTCCACAACCACGACGACTTCGGCCTCGCCGTCGGCAGCGTCGTCGCCGCCGTCCGGGGCGGCGCCCGCGTCGTCCACACGTCGGTGAACGGCGTCGGCGAGCGGACCGGGAACGCGCCGACGGAGCAGGTCGTGGCCGCGCTGGAGATGCTCCTCGGCGTGGACACCGGCGTCCGCCTCGAGCGGCTGACGGCGACCTCACGGCTCGTCGAGCAGGTGTCGAAGGTGCCCGTGCCGCTGAACGCGCCGGTCGTCGGCAGGCGCGTGTTCCAGATCGAGACCGGGGTCGCCGTCCACTCGACCGAGAAGCTGCGCGCGGCCGGGATCAAGCCCGTGCGGACGTTCGTGCCGTCGGTCGTCGGTCAGAGCGAGATCGGGCTGCTCCTCGGCGCCGGGAGCGGCACGGCCTCCGTCCTCCACCACCTCCAGCGGCACGGAATCGACCTCTCGCGCGAGCAGGTCGCCGAGGTGCTCGCCGCGGTGAAGGAGGAGTCGACGGTCCGCAAGGGCCTGATCGACGACGAGACCTTCCTCGCGATCGTCGAGCGGGTCCGCGCGGCGCGTCCCGCCGGCGGCTGATCAGCCGAGGACGAGTCCCTCGGCCGCCGTCGAGGGTTTCGGCTCCGGCACTCGGATCATCCGGAAGGACTGGATCAGGCCGAGC
>JBKPRD010000347.1:0-4969 GCA_046734415.1 Actinomycetota bacterium
TCTCGAATCGGTACTCCTTCTCGATCCGGACCCACGGCAGCTCCTGCCGTCGCCGCGCCAGCTCGTCGCTGCGCCGCGTTAGCTCCTTCTCCGCCTCGAGCAGCTCGAGCCGCGCTGCGAGCCACTCTTTACGTGTCCCGGTCATGTGCTTCGTCATCGCTCTTCTCTCCTTCCATCGGTGTCCTTCATCGTTCGTTCCCTTCCGTCCCACGTTCGGTCGACGTCTTGCACGGCCGCCGATTCACGCTTGCATTCGCCGCCCATCGTGTACTGCGCCACTGTCACGTAGCTTGCTGGCTTGGAGGCCAAGAAGGCGATCACCGCCGCGACCTCCTCTACCGTACCAAAGCGCTCCAGGGAACAAGCTGCGCTCGCTCGGGCCGAGCGCGCAGCGCGCCACGCACGTATCCCTGCGCTGGCGGCGGAGGTCGAAAGCGCATTCCTCGTCCTGAACACGCCCGCTGCGCGCCTGATTGCGAGTGGCGAGGAGCGACTCCTCCTGCTCGAGGAGGTCGAAGCGTTGCTGGCGTCGAAAGCATTCGTCGTGGACGCTTGACGTCATGTCGTGCGTGACGAAAGCGAGGTGCTCCAGGAACTCGGCGAGGGCAAGTTGATTCGACGCCGCCGAGGCGTGACGCTCGCCGCTACCTGCTGAACTCGATGGGTTGCCCGCAGGCATTGCCGCCCGCGTTGTAATCGTAGACCAGCCGACCGCCGAAGTCGGCGCCGCGGACCAGGGCGGCGACGAGTACCAGGAGTAGGAACACGAAGGCGGCCCGGCTGCGCCGAGGAAGAGGGCGGCCCACGAGCCCCCACCCGGCGAGCACGACGCTCGCCCCGACCACGCGCAGCATCCACCACTCGTGCACGTCGAGGAGCGCCCGGCGGACCGAGGGGTCCACCATGACCCCCTCCTCAGCGTAGAGGCCGGTACCAGCCGCGACCGCTGCGGTGACAGTCCCGAGGACAAGGAGCCAGAGGCCCGTCCACGCCAGTGGTTCACGACCGGTGAGCCAGGCGAGGACGTAGAAGAGCGCAGCACCCGGCAGGAAGGCGAGCGGGAAGTGCACCACCAGCGGGTGGATGTTCTGGAGGTGCTGCGCTCCCGGGACGAGCGTCTCGAGCACCAGGCTACTTGACCGACTCGACGGTGAGGAAGTTCGAGCCTCCCTTGGTCTGCGCACGACCGGTGATGGTGACGGTCTCCGCCATCTTGTTCATCACCTCATCGGGTAGCGCCGTCTTGTCCTTGCTCGGGAGCAGCACGTACAGCTTGTCCGTCCCCTTCTCCACGAGGCCAACCGGGATGCCCTTCTTCGCGCAGTCGACCGCGCACTGCTTGTGCCCCGTACCCTTGGCCCCCATGGTCGCGTAGCAGAACGTGTCCACCACCTCGCCGGTGACGCTCGACGCCTGCTCTGCGGCCGTCGCCACGACCGCGGCCAGCAGCACCCCCAGCCCGATGATCCCAAACCTGCGCATGATCCTGCCTCCTTTCGTTGGCTCCAGGGTTACTATCCCCCACACGGTTCGGCTCACAACGGCTTCGAGTACTCGATCCGGTCGGCCCTTTCCGGGTCGGTGAGGACGAGCCCGAAGGTGCTCTTCTAACGTCTTCTGATAACGTCTTCTGACGACGCGGGCGATCAGGGCCGCTCGAGGTACGCCGGGCACGCTTCGAGCGACCATGGGCTCGGCAAACACGGGTCCGGCCGCCGAGGCTACCTGCCGACGTTCGACGCGATCGCCGCCGCCTTGATCGCCGGAGCGTCAGCCCGCAACAGGTAACGAGCGCGGATCGCCTCGCCGGCCGCCTTCGCGACGGCCGCCACGTACCCCGCGTGGCTCGGGTAGAGCGTCGACAGCGTTGCCGCGTCGAACGGGACGGTGGTGCCGAAGAGTTCGCAGAAGCCGCCGGCCGGCTGCCCGAGTCCGGATAGGGTGGCGATCGGCACATCGATCTGCGGCGTGCGGATGCCGCCCACGGCATTGCCGTGCGCATCCCGCGTGAGGTTCGGCAGCGGCCCGGCCGCGACGTCGAGTCGGGGGGCGCTCCTGCCGCGAATCCGTCCTTTCTTCACCCAGTTGCTCAGGCGATCGATCGCTGCGCTCAGCACATAATGTTGCGGGCCCGCATTGATGGGCTTGGCACAGGTGAAGACGCCGAAGATCGACGTCACGGGCGGCAGATAGCTCGTATCCAGGGCCGCGGGGCCCGGATCGTCGGGGCCCACCGCCAGGCCGTACGCGTCGTCATGTGCCGTCCCCGCGACTTCCCACGTCCGGACATTGCCGCCATCCGGCTGGCGTGCGGCGAAGTACCCGAGCCTGATGAGGTCGGTTTCCGTCTCGAAGATCAGGACGGGCTCGTCCAAGTCGTCGCGAACCAGCGAGGGCGATGGCGTGCCGACGGTCGCCTGCGGAGATTGCGAGAGCGGCGTCCCATCGTCGCCCCGACTGTGGATCAGAAAGCCGTCGTAGACCCGGGCGAGAGGATGCACAGCGTTCACGTAGGTGACGAGACGCCCGGCCGATTGCGACTCGCCGATGGCGATCACCCGCCGCGGCCGCAGGGTTCCGAGCGGTGCCAATTCGCTCGGATGCCGGATCGCTTCGCCGACCTGCGAAAACATGTCGTAGGAGAAACTGTCGCCGGGGTGGGATAGCGAACCGTACCGCGCGGGGTTGATCGCTTTCAGCGAGAGGTTCAACCCGAGCGGGCTGGAGCCCCCCTCCACACCCACGAACTGCGCCGACACCCCGACCCACGCGTATCCCTTTCGTATCAGCAGCGTATGCACGAAGGTCCAGTCCGGCGCCGCGTCGAGGCCCCCCGACACGTTGAACCACTCGACGATGACCACACCGTTGAACGTCCGCGCCGAGGTCGGTCGCCGTACCAGGATGCGCGTCTTGTACGGCGCGCTACTGGCACGTGTCGCCGCCCACCTGCCGTCGGGGAGGAACGCCCCGGCCGCGGAATAGGCGCTGGCGGTTCCCTCGACGAAGAATTCCTCCTCGACATAGCCCGAGGCTGCCAGATCCAAATTCCCTGGTGGGGTGATGAACGCCGAGCCGGGCGAGGAGATCGGACCGGTCAACGTTGGAACGGGGACCGCCGCATTCGCCCCGGCAACCAGGACGAGACCCCGCAGGCAGCTCCCGGTCACGAGCGTACAGAGCACTCGGAAGGCGACGCGGCCCGACCCGGGCTCGCCGTCACGCAGATGCCGTGCGGCCTCCATCGTATTCCTCCGAGCGCAGGGACTGGCCATCCCGTACCCGCACCCTCTCGCAGGTGTCAAACCAAGGGCTCCAGCATCGTGATGATGCGGCGCCGGGTGACATCATGAACACCGACCTGACGATGCTCGGTGCGAGCGCCGTGCTCACCGCCCTGCTGGCGTCCGGAAAGGGCGTGGCGATGTGGACGTACTGGCCCGTCGCCGAGGTGCTGGGCAACCGAGACGATCCGCCGGCGCTGCCCGCGTGGGCCTGGAGGGCAGACCGTGCACACCGGAACATGCTCGAGAACTTCCCGCACTTCGCTGCACTCGTCCTGCTGGCGAACGTCGCGGGACTCGTGCCCCCTGACCGCTCTCGGCGCCACGATCTTCTTCTGGGCTCGCGCGGCGCATGCCGTCCTCTACATCTCGGGAATCTGGCGCCTCCGACGTCGACGATTTCGTCGAACTGGAGGATGATCGGGATCGTGTGCTCACGACCTTGCCGTCGACCTTGAGATCGCGGGCCTCCTCGCGGAGCGCGGCGAGCGATGCGGCGCCGGCGTCGGGTGCCCGCAGGATGGCGATCGCGACCTCGCGGCCGAGGCGGGTGTCCAGTCCCCGGTAGACCCGCTTCTTGGCGCCGTCGCCGATCACCGCCTGGAGGACGTCGCGGCCTCCGCGACCGCGAGGTGACCTCCGCAGGTCGGACAACGCGCCTCGGGTCGATCCGAGGCGCCGCCGCATGCGTGGCACTTCATGTCGACATGTCGACCGCCGCCCCTTGTCCGCGTGCCTACAGCCCTGAGCGGCCTAGTGTCAACAGGAGCTTTCACTTCAACGATCTTGCCAGTGGCGGGAACAGTCCTCGGAACGGCCGTGTTTCCGTAGCCTTCTGGTCGAGAGGCCGTGACACGGTCTCGTCGTGCCGCGGAGCGGGCGCGCTCGCAAGGATCGCGACGGCCCGGTTTCTTCCGCTTTTTCCGTAGGATGCCGGACGGGCCGGCGCCGAGCTGTCAGAGCCAGAAGACACGACGTGCTGTGGCGCGCCCCGCGGCGTAGGTACTCTGGGGAGATACGGATCTAGGGATCGTGTTTCATGAGGCACGCTGCTTGCTTCCAGGAGAGCTCGTGGAACGTGCGCGTGCGCCGCCTCGCTGGTTCCCGTCGCATTGCTCGCAGTGCCACTGCTGCAAGTGCTAGCCGGCGACGGGCAGCGTAGTCGACGCTGTAACCGTCGGAATGAAGTCAGGCAGTGCGCGCGTTCCTCGAGGGTGGCGCGGCGAGCCTCGGCGTGTCGGGCGGGAATGCCCCATATGTGCCAAGCCGCAGGCACCCCGCTCAAGCCGAGACCGTGGCCCCGTGTGTTTGGGGGGAGCCCCTCTCTCTACTTTACTCGTCTGGTCCCCAGCCTCGAGCTCGAGACCAGGCTGATATGAGCAGACCTGCAAAGGAGAAGGACATGAAACGAATTCTCACACATGTGAGCAAAGTTGCCGTTGCGGCGCTGGTGTTGGGTGCAGGGATTGTCTGGGCAACGAACCCTCACTTCATCTTCGTGACGGCCTCGCTTCAACAAGATGGCGACTTGGATGTGAAGTTCAAAGAGGCTGGGCTAGGCACCAACCAGAACATCAACTACCTTGCCGAAGCCGACGTCACCGTTACCTGCAACTGTCTGACTAACAGCGAAAGGTGCCCTAAAGCCTCCAACAAGGTGACAGAAGAGAGTCACGTGGCTACGC
>JBKPRD010000348.1:0-4032 GCA_046734415.1 Actinomycetota bacterium
CCCCTGCGTCATCCTGGTCCTCGATGACGCTCTTTCAGCGATCGATCTAGGGCGCAGGTGGCGTCGCGCCGCCGTACATGATCGTGAACCCGCTCGGCGTGATCGCGGACGGCGTCGCCACCGCCTGACCGTTCTGCACCATCACGACGCGCGTCAGCGACCCGGGCGGAGGGTCGGGGTCGATCGCGAGGTGGGAGAACGTGACCGGACTGAAGTTGCCAATCGTCTGGATCGTGTTCGTCGAGGCCAGGGTCGGAGCCTCGAGGATCCAGTCGGCCGACAGGCCCGGGCCCGAATACGACAGGCTGGCGGACCACCCCTGGCCGGTCGTCTCGTTCTTGATCGACACGCTCCAGACCCCCGCTCCCACCTGGGCGACGGCCACCGTCACCCGGTCGCCCGGAGCGACGGGGAGCGACAGCGGGACCGCGGGTGCCGGCAGGATCTCGACCCAGGCGAAGACGGCGTACTGGTTCGTCCCGGCGAAGTAGGGCTCCGCGACCCCCGCCTGGATCAGGCTTGGGTCGCTCGGGCCGTAGCCGTCGATGCCGACCCACTCGCCGGTGACGGTGTCGTTCGGCGAAGAGTAGAGCGCCGGCACGTTGAAGGTGCCGCTCACGCCGCGGTACGTTCCGCCCGACAGGAAGTACCCCGACCAGTTGGCGCTCGTGCTGGTCGGGATCTGCGGCGCCGCGACGGAGATGGTGAGTACGGCCTGTGCGAAGTGCAACTGCGAGTCGGCCACTGCGACGCCGAACGTGAATACGCCTGGAGAACTCGCCGTTCCGGCGATCACGCCGGCGGGGGACAGGAGCAGGCCGGGCGGAAGGGACCCCGAGGCGATCGTCCACGCGTAAGGCGGCTTGCCGCCGCTCGCGCTCAGCGCCGCCGAGTACGCGCTGCCGGCCGTCGCCCCGGGAAGGCCTGCGGTGGCGACCGCGAGCGAGCCGGTCTGCGGCGACGGAGGCGCGGGCGCCTGGCGCGCCTGCTGGATCACCGCGAGGCTGCTCCTGGCGCGGCGGGAGTGGCCGTCGGTTGCCGTGACGGCGAAGTGGAGCGTGACCGGGCGCGAGTACGGGTTCGCGCCGACCGGCATCCGGACGCGGGCGCGGCCGAAGCTGCAGCCGACCGTCCGGTGCAGTCGCAGGACGGCGAAAGCAACGCGCTGGCCGTGGAACGCGCACCACTTCGCGTGCGCGACTTCGACGCGCACGAGCACCGAACCCCCTCGGCCGGAGACGACCGTGGGCGTGACGTCGATCGAGGTGATCACCGGGCGCGGCGGGCGCGCAGCGGCGACCCACATACGGCCGCGAGCTTCCATCAAGGCGGCAGAGCCGGCCCGGAACGGAAGCCCTACGGAGACGAGCGCCGACGGGACCGGCGGCCGAAAAACGTCCTGGCGGAGCCCGCTCCCCGGGCCGGGATGCGCGCCGGCGGAAGGTACGCCAAGCCCGGCAACCACAACGGCCAGCACGACGAGCGTGCCACCGCCCAGATCTCGCCTGCGTCGCTTCATTGTCCGCGATCAGGCGAGTTCGATGACCATTCCCTCGCGGGCGAGCACCGGTGGCAGCCGTTCGGTTCCGGTCAGCTCGCGAGCGCGATCCTCGAGCAACTCGAGCGCGCGGTCGGAGCGCTCGGGCTCGTGGTGGAAGAGCACCAAGCGGCGCGCGTCGACCGCGCGGCAGAAGGCGACGGCGTCGTCGACGCTCGAGTGGCCCCAGCCGATCTTCGCGCCGTACTCGGCGTCGAAGTACTGCGCGTCGTGCAGGACGAAGTCGGCGCCGCCGGCGAGGGCACCGCCGGAGATCCAGTCGCGCGATCTCCCCTCGATCCCGGCCAGCGCGGGCTCGTGGTCGGGAAGGTAGGCGAGGCTCGAGCTGCCCGTCTCGAGCCGGAAGCCGAGTGTCGGCCCGGGATGAAGCACGAGCTCGGAGATCAGCGTGACGCCGTCGCCCCGCCACGGCTCCCCGGGCAGGTCGTGGAACGTGACGCGGGCCGGGACGTCCCTGAAGTCGAGCGGGAAGAACGGCGGCGAGAACGCGCGCAGGATCCGCTCGTGAAGGCCGAGCACCGGCGAGCGAGGGCCCCAGATGTCCAGCGTCACGGTCCGGTCCCAGAGGGGCGCGAAGAAGCGAAGGCCCTCGAGATGGTCGAGGTGGAGATGCGTGAGGAAGAGGTTGATCCGCCGCGTGCCCCGCCGGACGAGCTCGAGCCCGAGCTCGCGGATGCCCGTGCCTGCGTCCAGGACGAGCGCCGCCCCGTCCCTCAGAGTCACCTCGACGCAGGACGTGTTGCCGCCGTACTCGACGGTGTCGGGCCCCGGCGCGGCCACTGAGCCGCGACAGCCCCAGATCTTCAGCTGCACCGGCACGCCGGCTAGTCCCGCCAGAAGATCACGACGATGCCGACGAACTCCTCGGTCTGCGCGAAGAGAGGAAACGCAGTCACCTCGATCTCGCGCTCGACGCCGTCGGCGCTCGTGACGAGATACCGAAGGTGGGATGCGCGGCGCTCGTCGAGCGCGACCCGCGCCGGCCGGCGCTCGGGCGGAAGCGGCTCCGATGCGAGCGTCCTCGCCTCGAAGGCGCCGGCCCAGTCGTCGAGCGGCATCTCGCCCACCTCCCCGAAGCGCCTGCCGACGACCGCCTCCGCCGCGTCGTTGTAGAAGACGAGGTGCCCGCGCGCGTCGGCGATGAGCGTCGGCGTCGACAGGTTCGAGGCGAACTCGCGCGCCAGGATCAAGACCAGATGTTTCTGCCGTTGCGTGTCCACTGGACGCCCCGGCGAGCCTACAGCGTCCTGCGCGGAGGGCAGGTTCCCGCAAACCGAGCTCGCCCTCGGCCCGTAGGCACGACCGAGGACCAGCACTTCACAAAAGGGGGAACCCAATGCACGGATTCGTCATCCGGAGCACACTCGTTGCGGTCGTCCTCTCGCTCACGCTCGCCGCCGCGGCGCCGTTGGCCGCTGCGCCGCCGGGCAACGCCTACACGGTCACGCCACTCGTCTCCGACTTGCCGGGCGTGGCGCCGAACACCGACCCGAACCTGGTCAACGGCTGGGGCCTCGCGCGCAGCGACACGAGCCCCTGGTGGGTGTCGGACAACGGCATGGACAAATCCTCGCTCTACACCGGCACCGGCACCGTCCTCATGCTCGCTCCCACCGTCGAGGGCGGGCCGACCGGCGCCGTCTTCGCAGGGCTGGACGGCAGCTTCCTCGTCGGCACGACCGCGAACCCGAAGGTCTTCGCGCCGGCGTTCTTCATCTTCGCGAGCGAGGACGGGAAGATCCGCGCGTGGCGCCTCGGCTCGACAGCCGCGCTCGTCACCGCCGACCTCGCCGACGGCGCGAACTACAAGGGCCTCGCGATCGCCCAGACGTCGAGCGGACCGCGGCTCTACGCGGCCGACTTCCACAACGCGCGCGTCGACGTGTTCGACGACGGGTGGAACGACGTCACGCCGGCAGGCTCGTTCACCGACCCGGCGCTGCCGGACGGCTATGCACCATTCGGAATTCAGACGATCGGCGGCCGCATCTTCGTCGCCTACGCGAAGCAGGACCAGGACGCCGAGGACGAGATCGCCGGCCAGGGCCGCGGGTTCGTCGACGCGTACGACCTCGCCGGAAACCTGGTCGGCCGCATCCAGGCACACGGACAGCTGAACGCGCCGTGGGGGCTCGCGCTCGCGCCTCCGGGCTTCGGCCGTTTCGCGGGCGACCTGCTCGTCGGCAACTTCGGCGACGGACAGATCAACGCCTACGCCGAGGTCGCGCCGGGCGTCTTCGAGCACCGGGGCACGCTCCGCGAGGCCGGCGGGAAGAAGCTCGCAATCGACGGCCTCTGGGCGCTGGAGCTCGGCCACGGCGGCAGTAACGGCACGCCGGACCAGCTCTTCTTCACCGCAGGACCCGACGACGAGTCGCACGGGCTCTTCGGGACGATCACCGCGAGCTGAAGCCAGCATCCCGCGCGGGTGCCGAACCTCGGCATCCGCGCGGGTCAGTCGAGCTCGGCGAGCG
>JBKPRD010000349.1:0-24060 GCA_046734415.1 Actinomycetota bacterium
GCGTCCAGCAGGCGCTGCTGAAGATCCTCGAGGGCACGGTCGCCTCGGTGCCGCCGCAGGGCGGGCGCAAGCACCCGCACCAGGAGTTCCTCTCGATCGACACGACGAACATCCTCTTCATCTGCGGCGGCGCGTTCGCCGGGCTGGAGAAGATCATCGCCCGTCGGATCGGCAAGAACGCGGTCGGCTTCGGCGCCCAGATCCACTCGAAGCACTCCCACGAGGGCACGGAGATGCTCCAGCAGGTGATGCCGGAGGACCTCCTCTCCTACGGGCTGATCCCGGAGTTCATCGGCCGCTTGCCGGTCGTCTCCGCCGTGCACCAGCTGCTGCGCGACGACCTGGTCAAGATCCTCGAGGAGCCGAAGAACGCGCTCGTCAAGCAGTACCAGCGCTTCTTCAACTACGACAACATCGAGCTCGTCTTCACCGACGACGCGCTCTGGGAGATCGCCGACAAGGCCCTCGAGCGCGAGACCGGCGCCCGCGGCCTCCGCTCGATCATCGAGAACGCGCTGCTCGACGTGATGTTCGAGCTGCCCTCGCGCAAGGACGTCTCCAAGTGCGTGATCACCAAGGAGACGATCCAGAAGGGCCTGAAGCCGACGCTAGTCACGAGCGCCGGCGGCCCGGTCGTCGACCTGCCCGACGAGCAGGTCGCCGAAGGCGCCTAGGGCCATCCCGCGATAGGCTCGCGCCGTGCAGGTCGGCGACGAGTTCGGCCCGAGCGAGTGGCTCGAGATCACGCAGGAGCGGATCGATCGCTTCGCGGAGGCGACCGACGACCACCAGTGGATCCACGTCGACCTGGAGAAGGCTGCCCAGGGGCCGTTCGGGACGACGATCGCCCACGGGTTCCTGACGCTCTCCCTGCTCGTGCGCTTCTGGTACGAGGTCGGCCCTTCCTTCCAGGGCTACCGGATGGGGATCAACTACGGGCTGAACAGGGTGCGCTTTCCCGCGTCCGTGCCCGTCGGGAGCCGCGTCCGCGGGCGGTTCACCGCGGTCGCGGTCGAGGAGATCGAGGGCGGGATCCAGGTCACGCTCGCCGGCGTGGCCGAGCGCGAGGGGCAGGAGAAGCCCGTCTGCGCCGCGGAGCTCGTCTTCCGCCAGTACCGCTGAGTGGGTGCCCGGCGCGCCGGGCACCCACTCACGCAAGAGCGCTAGCCGGCGTCGACGCGGACGTCGTCGACGGTGGCGTCCAGGACGGCGTCGTTCGCGACCCAGGCGATCCGCAGCATCACCTTGTCTCCGAGACCGGTGAGACTTGCGGTGACGAGCGTGGGCTCGATGTGGAGCGCGCTGCTCGACTTCGTCTTGAACGGCGACTTGAGCATGTCGGTCTTGACCATCGACCACGGGCTCGCGCCGCTCCTGAGGATGTCGACCCGGAACTGCTGGTTGCAGCTCCCGATCGTCTCGTCGAGGGTCGACGGCGTGCAGAAGCCCGCGGCGAAGTTCTTGTAATAGACGATCAGCGACAGCCGGACGGTCTTCGTCCCGACCTTGATGTTGCGGTAGAGGATCCCGCTGGCCGGGTCGTCCTGGTCACTGACCGCGGCCAACTCGTGCTCCGGCGGCCCCGGCCAGCCGTTGCCGCTGAGCGGGAGGGGCCCACTGTGGCGGATGTACCAGGTGCCGAAGCCCGACGAGGCGACCTTCCACCCGGTGAAGTCCCCTGTCTCGAAACCGCCGTTCTTGAAGGTCGATCCCGCGAGCGCGACGGCTGCGAACGCGAGCATGAAGACCCCGGCCACGGCGGTGACAACAGTCCTGCGTGAAACGTTCCTGAGTCGGTCAGGCACGTCTCCTCCTCTGTTCGATCGCCTGGATGCTCCCGCGCCGGGCTTGCGGCAAGCGCTACGCGCTGCGCAGCTCGGCTGCCTGCCGGTCCCGAACCTGCTCGAGGATGGTCTCGAGCATCCGGCCGGAGGAGAGGACGTGCTCCCGCGCGAGCAGCCGGGCGCCCTCGGCGCTGCCGGCGGCGATCGCCTCGCGGATCGCGCGGTGCTGCAGGTCGTTCTGCTCGTAGAGGTGGTCGATGTCGAGCCCCGCGGCCCAGACGACGTGCGTGAAGAAGCTGCGGCGGGCGCTCTTGGCGAGCCGCTCGACGAACGGGGCGTCCGCGGCCCCGTAGATCACGTCGTGGAAGGCGTGGTTCGCGTGTACCCAGCTCGCGACCAGGGCGCCGTCCTGGGTCCCCTCGCGGGCGCGGCGGCGCAGCTCCAGGGTCAGCTCGCTGAACCGCTGCTCGGCCTCGTCGAGCGCAGCGAGGCCCTCGGCGGTGATCTTCGGCACCGCCAGCTCCGTCGCGAGGCTCTCCAGCTCGGCTCGGACGAGGAACGCCTCCCGGAGCTCGTCACGCGAGAGCGTGCGGACACGGACGCCGCGGTTCGGGACGAACTGGACGAGCCCGAGCGCCGCCAGACGGCGCAACGCCTCGCGCACCGGCGTGCGGCTGACCCTGTACTGCTCGGAGAGCTGCTCCTGGCGGAGGACGGTGCCCGGGGCGATCTCACCCGCGACGATCGCCTCTTCGAGCGCGAGCGCGAGATCGTCGGCCTTGGTGCCGACCGGGGGCATGGGGGTGAGCTTAGCCCGCAGGTGGTGAGACCGCGAACGTGCAGTCGTCGATCCGCACCGGCACGAACGGCAGCTCGCGCGCCCGGATCCAGTCCTCGATCGCGTGCGTCAGCTGCTCCTCGTCGCAGTCCGCGACCTCGACCGCCAGGTGGTCGTGGCCTTCGACGAGCTCGCCCTCGAGCCCGTGCTCCGCGAGCGCCTCGAGCAGGCCGGGGCCGTCGGTATCTCTGGTCAGCTCAACGGTCGACATTGGCAACCTCCTTGGTGGCGGTGAATTGGACCTCTTCGGTCGAGCCCTTCAGCGCGAGCGTGGAGCTCTGGCCGCGGGAGACGGCGTCGAGCACGCGGTCGAAGTAGCCGGCGCCGACCTCGCGCTGGTGCCGGGTGGCGGTGTAGCGGTTCGGCGTACGGTGCGTACGCGAGCGCGCGGGCGATCGTCGGCTCCAGCCCGTCGCGGACGCGGAAGAAGCCTTCAGGCGTACGCCCATCGGTGCAGAACTCCACGTCGGTCTCGTCGACGTCGCTCGTCAGCAGCTTCGCCGAGAGTGCGTCGGTGCGGGCGACGACGAGCGTGGGGACGTCGAGCACGTCGGCGGCGAGCCTGGCTGCGACGAGTGTCCGCACGTGCTGGCCCGTCGGGACGAGCACCTTGCCGCCGAGGTGGCCGCACTTCTTCTCCAACGAGAGCTGATCCTCGAAATGGACGCCGGCGGCGCCTGCCTCGATCATCGCCTTCATCAGCTCGAAGGCGTTCAGTGGTCCGCCGAAGCCGGCCTCGGCGTCGGCCACGATCGGCGCCAGCCATTTCGTGCCGCTGCATCCCTCCGCGCGGTCGATCTGGTCCGCTCGCAGGAGCGCGTTGTTCAGGCGGCGGACGAGAGCGGGAGCGCTGTTGGCGGGGTAGAGGCTCTGATCCGGGTACGTGTGGCCGGCGAGGTTCGCGTCGGCGGCGACCTGCCAGCCGGAGAGGTAGATCGATCTCAGTCCGGCCTTGACCATCTGCACGGCCTGGCCGCCGGTCATCGCGCCGAGCGCGGGAACGCACGGCTCGGTCTTCAGCAAGTGCCAGAGGCGTTCGGCGCCGAGGCGTGCGAGCGTGTGCTCGACATGGACCGACCCACGCAGGGCCTCGACGTCGGCCTGGGCGTACGGACGTTCGATGCCGTCCCAGCGGTCGGCGCTCGGAGGCTTGCCGTTCGAGCTCACCCCGCTCCTCCTACTCGTTGTCGTGATCGCGTTCGCAGAAGTCCGGGCACGTGCACTCGGCTGTCGCCGCAGTCGGGAGAGTCGCCGACTTCGGATACGAATATGAATAATTTCGGATCCTAGAACGGCGAAAATATCTCGTGATCCGCTGATATGTAGTCATATTGGATCCAGTCTTGCACGGAATTGGATCCAAGTAAACCCGGCAGAGTGGACAACACGGCTCCGTAGAATGGGCTGATGGAGCCGCTTTACACACCCGAGGGCGTCGAGGAGCGCTGGCAGCGCACCTGGGAGGCGGAGGGGCTCTACGACACGGAGCCCGACCCCGACCGGGAGAGCTTCGTCTACTGCTTTCCGCCGCCGAACGTCACCGGCGAGCTGCACCTCGGCCACGCGCTGCAGCTCTCGATCGGTGACGCGCTCGTCCGGATGAAGCGGATGCAGGGCGTGAACGTCCTCTTCCAGGGCGGCTTCGACCACGCCGGGATCTCGACCCAAGGCGTGGTCGAGAAGGAGCTCGAGCTGCAGGGGACGTCACGGCGCGAGCTCGGGCGGGAGGCGTTCGAGGCGCGCGTCTGGGAGTGGCTGCGGGAGTACGGCGGCAAGATCATGGTCGACTTCCGCCGGATGGGCGCGTCGATGGACTACAGGCGCGAGCGTTTCACGATGGACGACGACTACGTGCGTGCGGTGATGCGCTGGTTCGTCCACCTCTGGGAGCGCGGCTGGCTCTACCGCGGCGACCGGATCATCAACTGGTGCCCGTTCCATCAGACCTCGCTCTCAGATCTCGAGCTCGAGCACGTCGAGACCGACGACGAGCTCGTGTACGTGCGGTACCCGTTCGCGGACGGCGAGGGCGGCGTGACGATCGCGACGGCGCGGCCGGCGACGATTCCCGCGGACGTCGCGGTCGCAGTCAACCCTGCGGATCTGCGCTATCGCGGCCTCGTCGGCCGCGAGGTGGTCGTCCCGTACGTCGAGCGGCGCGTCCCGCTGATCGCGGACGAGCGCGTCGAGCTCGACTTCGGCACCGGCGCGCTCAAGGTCACGCCCGGCCACGACCCGAAGGACTACGAGATCGGCCGCGACCATTCGCTGCCCGAGCTGATCGTGATCGGTCCGGACGGGGTGATGAACGAAGAGGCGGGCGACCTCGCCGGTCTGACGCAGGACGAGGCGGGAGCGCGCGTGCTCGCCTGGGCCGACGAGCGTGGGCTGCTCGAGAAGCGCGAGCCCTACCGCCACTCGATCGCCGTCTGCGAACGTTGCAAGAGCCGGATCGAGCCGCTGATCTCGCTCCAGTGGTGGTGCGCGATGGACGAGCTGAAGCGGCCGGCGATCGAGGCGCTGCGCGAGCGGCGCGTCCGCTTCCACCCGGCGTCCCAGCACCGGTTCGCGAACGAGTCGCTCGAGCACGCACCCGACTGGAACATCTCGCGCCAGCTCTGGTGGGGCCACCAGATCCCGGCGTGGTACTGCCCGGACGGGCACGTGACGGTCGCCGAGACAGAGCCGGACGCGTGCGCGGAGTGCGGCTCCGGCGAGCTCGAGCGCGACCCGGACGTGCTCGACACGTGGTTCTCGTCGGCGCTATGGCCGTTCGCGACGCTCGGCTGGCCCGACGACACGCCCGACCTGCGCGCCTTCTACCCCGGCGATCTGCAGACGACTGCGCGCGACATCATCCGGCTCTGGGAGAACCGGATGATCTTCTCCGGGCTCGAGCTGCTCGGCGAGGTGCCGTTCCGCGACGTGGTCATCCACGCGACCGTGCTGGCCCGGGACGGGCGGCGGATGTCGAAGAGCCTCGGCACCGGCATCGACGCGCGCGAGGTGATCGAGCGCCACGGCGCCGACGCGAGCCGCTACGGCCTGATCAAGATGTCCTCGACCCAGGACGTGCGCTTCTCCGACGGCTTCCTCGAGGAGGGCCGGAAGCTCGCGAACAAGCTCTGGAACGTCGCGCGGCTGATCCTGGCGAACGTGGGGGAGGAGACGCCGGAGGAGCGGCCGAGCTCGCTGGAGGAGCGCTGGATCCTGGCGCGTCTGTCGGCGTCCCAGCGGCAGGTCGAGGCGGCGTTCGCGGCGCTCGACTTCGCCGAGGTGGCGTCGCTGCTCTACCACGTGACGTTCGACGACTTCTGTGACTGGTACGCGGAGGCGATCAAGCCGCGGCTCTACCACGGCGACGCGGGGGCGCGCGCGACCGCATTGGCTGCGTTGGAGCGGCTGCTCAAGCTGCTCCACCCGGTGATGCCGCACGTCACGGAGGAGATCTGGTCGAACCTGCCGGCACGCCAGTCGCGGCTGATCGTGGCGCCGTGGCCGGCCGCGGGCGAGGAGTCGGCGGCCGGCGCGCTCGACCGGGTGCAAGAGGCCGCGGCGATCTTCCGGCGGAGCGGCGTCGTCGTTCCGCTGGAGGGCGACGAGAAGCGGATCCTCGACGTCGTCGTCAAGCCGGAGCGCCAGAAGGCGAACGGCAACGTCGAGGCCGAGCGTGAGCGGCTGCGCAAGGAGATCGCGCGCGCCGAGGGGATGCTCGCCAACGAGCGGTTCGTGTCGAACGCGCCGCCCGAGGTGGTCGAGGCAGAGCGCGAGAAGCTCGCGCGGTACCGCCGTGAACTCGACGCCATCGGCGACTGACTGGGTCGCGGCCCTTTCGCCGTGGCCCGAGGAATTTGGGCTCGACCACATGCGCGCGCTGCTCGCGGAGCTCGGCGACCCGCAGCTCGCCTACCCGTCGATCCACGTCGTCGGCACGAACGGGAAGTCGACGACGACGCGGCTGACGTCGGCGCTGCTCCGCGGGGCGGGTCTGCGGGTAGGCGCGTACACGTCCCCGCACGTTCTCGGATGGCACGAGCGGTTCGACACCGACGCGGCGGGCTTCGAGCGCGCCGTCACCCGGATACGGCCGGCGGCCGAGCGGGCGGGCGCGACGCAGTTCGAGGCGCTGACGGCGGCGGCGCTCGCGGAGTTCGCCGAGCAGGGCGTCGACGCCTCGGTCGTCGAGGCAGGGCTCGGCGGGCGCCTCGACGCGACGAACGTCCTGCGCGCGCCGGTCGTCGTCCTGACGAACGTTGGCCTCGACCACACCGAGCAGCTCGGCGAGACGAGGGAGGAGATCGCGGTCGAGAAGCTCGCGGTCGTCTCGTCGGGTGCGGCCGTCGTCCTCTGCGAGCCGGAGTGGAGGCAGCTCGCCCGCTCGTCAGGCGCGGAGACGACGGTGCTCACTGGCCGCAGCAACCTCGCGCTCGCCGTCGCCGCCGCCGAGACGTTCCTCGGGCGCCAGGTCGATCCCGCCGCGGCCGACGGCGTCATCCTTCCCGGGAGGCTCGAGCAACGCGGAGCCGAGCCGCTCGAGATCTGGGACGGCGCGCACAACCTCGACGGGGTCGGCTGGCTTCTCCCGAGGCTGCCGGACCGGCAGTATGTGGTCGTCGCCTCGATCCTGCGCGACAAGAACGCGGAAGGGATGCTGGCTGCGCTCTCGGCCGTCGGGGACACCCTCGTCGCCACGGCCTCGACGAATGCCCGCTCGCTGTCCGCCGAGGAACTTGCAACCCTAGCGAGACGGTGGTTCGAGAGAACGGAAACGGAGCGGGACCCAGCCGACGCGGTCGAGCGCGCACGCTCGATCGCCGGCGCGGCGGGAGCCGTGCTGGTCACGGGGTCGCTGTACCTCCTGGCCGACCTCGCCGCTCACCGCGAAGACGTACCATCTCGCGCAAGGGGCGACTGAGCGTCTACGTCTTCGCCGCGATCGTGGTCTGCGCCTTTGCAGGAATCGCGTTCGCCGCGGGGTACGTCGTCGGGAAGCTCCTTCTCTAGCCGATGACCAGTCTGCTCGCAGCCGCTACCACGCCGACGACGACCGACAGCGGGCTGTTCGACGGCGTGAACGACTTCTTCGAGTCCGGAACGTGGCTCGTAATCCGGAATCTCGCGATCTTCTTCGTCGTCGTTTTCTGGCTCGCGAGCGCCTACTGGGTCTTCAAGGACGCGCGCCGCCGGATCCAGGATCCGTGGCTCGTCGCGATGGCGACGCTGCTCGGCCTCGTCCCGCCGTTCCTCGGCCCGCTGATCTACCTGTTCTTCCGGCCTCCCGAGTACGTCGAGGACATCCGCGAGCGCGAGCTCGAGATCCGGGCGATGGAGGAGCGGCTGGCCGGCCGTGAGTCGCACTGCCCTGTGTGCCGTGCCGAGGTCGAGCCCGAGTTTCTGATCTGCCCCGTGTGCACGACCAAGCTGCGGCAGGCGTGCGTGACGTGCAAGGCGCCGTTGGAGCCGCTCTGGCAGGTGTGCCCCTACTGCGAGACGCCGGTCGTGCGGCGCTCGTCGGTCTTCGACGACACGGTGGCGCTCTCGACGGAGGAGCTCCACGAGCCGCTCCGCACGCCGCGGCGAGCGCGCCGGAGCGTGGCCGAGAACACGGCCGAGGACCTGACCGGCGATCAGTAGACTCGCGGGCTCATGGCCGTCGAGCGGACGCTCGTCCTGATCAAGCCGGACGCCGTGTCGCGCGGGCTGGCGGGCGAGATCCTGGCGCGGTTCGAGCGGCGCGGGCTGAACCTCCGCGCCGGGAAGCTGCTGACGGTCTCGCACGAGCTGGCCGAGCAGCACTACGCGGAGCACACGGAGAAGCCGTTCTTCGGCGAGCTCGTCGAGTTCATCACCTCGGCGCCGACGCTGGCGCTCGTGCTGGAGGGAGAGGGGGCGATCGCGATCGTGCGCTCGACCATGGGGGCGACGAACCCGGCCGATTCCGCACCCGGGACGATCCGCGGCGACCTCGCGCTCTCGATGCCGGACAACCTCGTGCACGGCTCCGACTCGCAGGAGTCGGCCGCCCGCGAGGTGGCGCTGTGGTTCGGCGAGGATGAGCTCGTCTGAGTCGCCTGACTCGCTGAGGAACCGCGCCGCATGGGACCGGGTCAGCGAGGAGTACCAGGCCCGGCACGCGGAGTTCATCGGCCGCCCGGAGCCGCGCTGGGGAATGTGGCAGCTGGCGGAGTCGGAGCTGCGGGTCCTCGGCGACGTGGGGGACTAGGACGTGCTCGAGCTCGGCTGCGGCGCGGCACAGTGGTCGATGCACCTTGCAGGTCAAGGTGCGTGTGTTGTCGGATTGGACAACTCAGAGCGGCAACTCGAGCATGCCCGGGAGTTGATTGCGCGGGCCGGCCTCGATTTCCCGCTCCTGCACGCGAGCGCGGAGGAGGTGCCGCTGACGGATGCGAGCTTCGACGTCGTCTTCTGCGACCACGGCGGGATGACGTTCGGCGATCCCCACCGCACGGTGCCGGAGGCGGCGCGGCTGTTGCGGCCGGGCGGTCTGTTCGCATTCTCGCACTCGTCGCCGCTCGCGATGATCTGGGCGTGCCGGAGCGCGACCTGCAGATGCTCGGCGACCTCGTGGGCAAGGACGTCATCGAGCTCGGCTGCGGCACGGCGTACGTCTCCGCCTGGCTCGCGCGCCGTGGCGCCCGCGTCGTCGGCGTCGACCTCAGCGCCGAGCAGCTCGAGACTGCGCGGCAGATGCAGGAACGGCACGGTCTGCCGGACGCGTCCTTCGACCTGGCGGTCTCGGAGTACGGCGCCTCGATCTGGTGCGAACCTGACCTCTGGGTCGCTGAGGCGTTCCGGCTGCTCCGGCCGGGAGGCGAGCTCGTCTTCCTCGTCAACGGGACCCTACTGATGCTGACGTCGCCGGACGTCGACCCGGTGCGGCCGGCCGGGGTCGAGCTGCTGCGTCCGTACTTCGCGATGCGACGGTTCGAGTGGGTCGACTCGGAGGGTGTCGACTTCCACCTCGGATACGGGGACTGGATCCGGGTTCTCGGGGCGCACGGGTTCGAGGTCGAGCGGCTGATCGAGCTCCGGAATCCCGGCCGCGATGCGGGTCGGCTCGGACTGTTCACGGCCGACTGGGCGGAGCGGTGGCCGGCCGAGGAGATGTGGAAGGCGCGGAAGCGGGCGTGAGCGCTGCGCCGGCTGCGCCGATCCTGCTCGCCTCGACGTCGCCGCAGCGCCGCGCGATCCTCGAGCAGCTCGGGCTGCCCTTCGACGTCGTCGCGCCGCGTTACGAGGAGCACGATCCTCCGGACTCCGATCCGGTCGCGCTCGTCCGCGAGCATGCCCGGGGGAAGGCGCGCTCGGTCGCGGCGGAGGCGGGCGACCGGCCGGTGCTCGGCGTCGACACGACGGTCGTCTCTGCAGGGCGCGTGTACGGGAAGGCTTCTGGGCTGGAGGAGGCGGCCGAGATGCTCGAGGCGCTCGGCGGGGCGACGCACGAGGTCGTCTCCGGCCTCTGCGTTCTCACCCCGGCATGGGAGGAGCTCCACCACGCGGTCACGCGCGTCACCTTCCGGCCGCTGACGGCTCGGGACATCGCGGCCTATGTTGCGACGGGCGAATGGCAGGACCGCGCCGGGGCGTATGCGATCCAGGGCGTTGGCGCGAGGCTCGTCGAGCGGATCGAGGGCGACTACCTGAACGTCGTCGGCCTCCCGGCGGCCCTGCTGATCCGCCTGCTCGCGGAACGCTTCGCCGGTACCTACGGCGTCGGCTGAAACAGACACGTCCAGGGTCTGACCCCTGCCATGTCCGAAACGGTCATGCCGCCTTGGCCGCCCTCTCTGGAAGGCCGTCCTCCACGAAGTCGAGGTAGCGCTGTTGCGCGCGCCACCGATCGGCGCCGAACTGCCCGAGCAGCCAGTTGACGTCGAGGAATCGCGGCCGCTCGAGGCCGACGAGTGCACGGCAGCTGCTCCAGCGCCACGCGAGCGGATGGTCGCACAGCCCGGCTCGGACAGGATTGAGGTGGTCGTACCGACTCGCCGTCAGCACGTGGCTCTGATCCTCGATCACCACGGAGTGAAAGCGGTCCTGGAAGAGATGTCCGGTCAAGCCATGGCGATCATTGAAAACCTGCGCGTACAGACCGTTCAGCCAGTGCATCCCGCGCGACAGCGTGGGCTCGGGCGTGAACACGATCATGTGGAAGTGGTTCGTCATGTGGACGAACGTCAGGACTCGCCACTCGAAGCGATCGGCGGCCTGGCCGACGCACCACAGGTGGAAGCGGTGGTCGTCCGGATCGAGGAAGATCGGCTGCTTGCGGTTGCCGCGGGCTGTGATGTGATAGATGCCGCCGGCGAACTGGATGCGCAACCGACGTGGCATGCGGCGAACGTAGCCGAGCGCGGGCCGTGGGCGATCGGCCGGCCGCGATCGGCACAGAATCGTCACATCTGGGGTCAGACCCCTGACATGGCCGAAGAAGACACTGCGCAGGGCTAGCTAGACTGGGCAACCCCGTGGGTCTCTTCGATCATCTGACCGGTTTCGGCGGCCGCGACATGGCCGTCGACCTCGGAACCGCGAACACGCTCGTCTACGTGCGCGGCCGTGGGATCGTGCTCTCCGAGCCGTCGGTCGTCGCGATCGACCAGCGAACCGGCGAGGTGCACGCCGTCGGAGTCGAGGCCAAGCGGATGCTGGGGCGGACGCCCGGCACGATCACCGCGATCCGCCCGCTGAAGGACGGCGTGATCGCCGACTTCGACGTCACGGAGCAGATGCTCCGGCACTTCATCCAGAAGGTGCACCAGAACCGGTTCGCCCACCCGCGCGTCGTCGTCTGCGTCCCTTCGGGCGTCACCGGCGTCGAGCGACGGGCCGTCGAGGAGGCGACCCTCAGCGCAGGGGCCCGCCAGGCATACCTGATCGAGGAGCCGATGGCGGCAGCGATCGGCGCGGGCCTCCCGATCGGCGAGCCGACCGGGAACATGATCGTCGACATCGGCGGAGGCACGACGGAGGTCGCCGTGATCAGCCTCGGTGGGATCGTCGTCTCCCAGAGCCTGCGCGTCGGCGGCGACGAGATGGACGAGGCGATCATCACGTACCTCAAGCGCGAGTACAAGCTGCTCGTCGGCCAGCAGACCGCCGAGGAGATCAAGCTTGAGGTCGGCTCGGCGTGGGGGATGAGGGAAGAGGTGCAGGCCGAGGTGCGAGGGCGCGACCTCGTCTCTGGCCTCCCGAAGACGGTGATCCTCTCCTCGGAGGAGGTCAGGCACGCGCTGGAGGATCCCGTCACCCAGATCGTCGAGGCGATCAAGTCCACGCTGGACAAGACGCCGCCCGAGCTCTCGGCCGACATCATGGACCGCGGGATCGTCCTCGCCGGCGGCGGCGCGCTCCTCCACGGGCTCGACGAGCGTCTGAGACACGAGACCCACATGCCGATGCACCTGGCCGAGTCGCCGCTCACGTGCGTCGCCGTCGGTTCCGGCCGCAGCCTCGAGGAGTTCGAGGTCATCCACCGTACGCAGCGGAAGGGCCGCAAGCCGGCCTACAGCAGCAATCACCGCCCGTAGGCGACACGCCGCCGCGTCGCCTACACTAAGCCGTTCGGTGCCCCGCCAAAGGTCAGTGCGCGTGGCGGCGATCGGTTCTCCGGCCCCCCGTTCCGGCTCGTCCACGCAGTCCGCTCGCGCGAGCGCGGTCGTCCGCAGACGGGCAGTCGTCGCCGTCCTCACGATCGTCTCGCTGGCGCTCGTCACGGTGTACTTCCGCGAGTCCGACGGCGGCGTCCTGCACGGCGTGCAGAGCACGGGCGCGAGCGTCCTCCGCCCGTTCGAGGTCGCCGCCGAGCGCGTCGCCAGGCCCTTCCGCGACGCCGCCGGCTGGTTCGGTGGCCTGCTCGACGCGAAGTCGGAGAACAAGAAGCTGCGCAAGCAGGTCGACGACCTTCGCCAGGAGGTCATCCTCACCCAGTCGGCGCTGCGCGAGAACACTCAGCTGAAACGGCTGCTCGCCTACCTCCAGGGCCCGACCTTCCCGAAGGACTACCGGCCGATCACCGCGCGGGTGATCGCGCGCGCCCCGAGCCAGTTCACCCAGCAGATCGTCGTCTCGGCCGGCAAGAACGACGGAGTCGCGAAGCACGATGCGGTGGTCACCGCCGACGGGCTGGTCGGCGAGGTGACCAAGGTCGCGAACCGAGTCGCGCAGGTGACGCTCCTGACCGACCCGACGAGCGCGGTCTCGGCGCTCGACATCCACTCGAACGCGGACGGGATCCTCCAGCTCGACCAGTCCGGATCGTCGCTGATCCTCGACCGTGTGACGAAGGACCAGATCGTCGAAGAGGGCGACGTCGTCGTCACCTCCGGGTTCCGCTCCGGCGACCTCTCGTCGCTGTACCCGCGCGGGCTACCGCTCGGCGTCGTGACGAGCGTCAGCCAGAGCGACACCGACATCTACAAGAAGGTCCAGGTCGACCCGTACGTCGACTTCCCGAACCTCGAAGCGGTCATCGTCCTCGTCAAGAAGCCGGAGGCGAAGTAGTGGCCCTCGACGGCCTCAAGTCGGCCGCGCTCGTCTTCGTCGCCGCGATCCTGCAGGCGTCGGTCTTCTCGAGCGTGACGATCCTGAACGGAACGCCCGACCTCCTGCTGGTGACGATCATCTGCATCGCGCTCCTGCGCGGGCCGGTCGTCGGCGCGCTGGCCGGATTCTGGGGCGGCCTGCTGCTCGACGTCGCGAACCTGGAGACGCTCGGAGTGACTTCCCTGCTGCTGACGATCGCCGGCTACTGGACCGGGCGGTACGGCGAGACGACCGGCCGCGACCGCGCGCATGCGCCCTTCCTCTCCGTCGCCGTGATCACCTTTCTGTACGCGCTCGGCTCGCTCGCCTTCCACTTCGTTCTCGGGGAGCCCGCCCCCGCCCGGACGGTTCTCTGGACGACGCTCTTCCAGGGGATCGTCCTCAACCTGATCCTGACGTGGCCGGTCTACCGGATCGTGCGCCTCGTCCTCCGCCAGCTCGACCGCGTCCAGAGGATCCACGCGGTTGGCTAGCGGTCCCGCCGCTCCGCATTCCGGCCGCTTCCTCCCGCGCGACCCACGGGTCGAGGAGCCGTACCTCTTCACGCCGAAGATGGCGCTCCGCGTTGCGATCCTCGCGGCGATCTCGCTCGCCGTCTTCGCCGTCCTCTTCCTCCGCCTCTGGTCGCTCCAGATCCTCTCCGAGACGAAGTACGAGAACGCCGCGCTGAACAACCAGATCCGGGCGGTTCGCCGCGAGGCGCCGCGCGGGACGATCGTCGACCGCATGGGACGGACGCTGGTCACGAACGTCGGCGCGACCGCGGTCGAGGTCTGGCCGGCCGACCTGCCGAAGCAGGGCCGGTATGCGGAGATGAAGGCGCTCGCGAAGGTCGTCCACGTTCCTCTCTCACGCGTGCTCGCGCGGCTCGACCAGCGCAAGGACGAACCCCTGACGCCGGTGACGATCCAGGTCTCAGTCCACAAGCCGCAGCTCGACTACCTGGCCGAGCACCGCCGGGAGTTCCCGGGCGTGCACACCCGCCTCACCTACCTGCGCAAGTACAACACGCAGGCGCTGCTCGCCCACGTCCTTGGCTACGTCGGCGAGATCTCCCCGGCGCAGCTGAAGAAGCTGCGCAAGGACGGCTACCAGGCCGGCGACGAGATTGGCCAGACCGGCGTCGAGCGCACCTACGACACCTACCTGCGCGGGCAGCCCGAGATCGACGAGGTGCACGTCAACTCGCTCGGCCGGCCGGTACCCGGGACCCAGCCGATCGTCCGCAAGGAGCGACAGCCGGGCGAGCGCGTCCAGCTGACGATCGACGTCTCGCTCCAGCGCGCCGCCGAGCGCGCGCTCCAGTACGGGATCCGCCTCGCGCACAACGACGGGAAGTGGCTCGCCAACGGCGGCGCCGTGGTGGCGATGGACCCGAACACCGGCGAGATCCTGGCGATGGCGTCGGCGCCGACCTTCAAGCCGGGCATCTTCGTCGGGCGCACCGACCCGAAGAAGCTGGCGCCGCTCCTCGACGCGAAGGTCGCGAAGGAGGACAACTACCCCGGCCTGAACCGTGCGACCGAGGGCCTCTATCCGCCCGGCTCGACGTTCAAGCCGGTGACGGCGCTGGCGGCGATGCAGGAGCGGCTGATCTCGCCGTTCCAGACGATCCAGTGCTCGTCGCAGTTCGAGGTCCACGGCCAGATCTTCAAGAACTGGGACCCGTACGCGAACGAGCCGATGACGCTGCCGCAGGCGATTGGCGCCTCCTGCGACACGTACTTCTACAACCTCGGCTATGCGTTCTACGCGCTGCCGCCGGACCGCGGCCACCCGCTCCAGGGCTGGGCGAGCCGGTTCGGCTTCGGCCAGCCGACGGGGGTCGACATCGGGCCTGAGCAGGACGGGCTGCTGCCGACACCGGAGTGGAGGGACCAGACGTACACCAAGAAGACCGACCCGTGCTGCTGGGAGATCGACCGCCTCTGGAAGCCGGGCGACTCGATCCAGCTCGCCATCGGCCAGAAGGACCTCCTCGTCACGCCGCTCCAGATGACTCGCTTCTACGCGCTGGTCGCCAACGGGGGCAAGCTCGTCAAGCCGCGGATCGTGCGCGCGGTGCAGCCCCCGGACTCGACCGGCTGGCACTACCTCAACCCGACGCTGCCGACGCCGAGCGGCGTCGATCCGGCCGCGCTTGCGGTCGTGCGCGACGGCCTGTACCGGGCAACGCACTACTCGTACGGAACGGCGACCTCGGTCTTCGGGAGCTTCCCGATCCCGGTCGCCGGGAAGACCGGGACGGCGGAGAAGTCGGTGCAGCCGCCCGGCTACACGTACGCGGTGCTGCAGGACCAGTCGTGGTGGTGCGGCTACGCACCCGCCGACAAGCCTGCCCTGACCGTGTGCGTCGTGATCGAGAACGGCGGCCACGGCGGCACCGCGGCCGCACCGGCCGCCCTGAAGGTGTTCGAGCACTACTTCCACGAGAACGCCCCGCCGATCGGGAGCATCTACTCGGACTGACGACATGGCCGACCTCGTCTACACCTCCAGCTCGAGGGCCCGCGCCCGGGCTCGCCGCCGCGAGCTCGCCCAGGCAGCGCCGCTCCTCGCGCGACTCGACTGGTGGATGCTCCTCGCCGTCGCGGCGATCGTCGCATACGGCCTGTGGGCGATCTCCGGGATCACGCAGCACGACGTCACCGGGGACCCGGGCTACTTCGTCAACCGGCAATTCGTCTTCGTCGCGATCGGGGTGGTCTGCCTGGTCGGGGCGATCTTCGTCGACCCGGACGTCTACCGCCGCTACCGGAAGCACCTCTGGCTCGTCACGCTGCTCATCTTCATCGTCGTCATCCTCGAGGGCGAGGTGCGCCGGGGGTCGCGGCGGTGGATCGACGTGGGGTTCTTCCGCTTCCAGCCGTCCGAGTTCGGGAAGCTGCTCGTGATCCTCGCGCTCGCCGGCTTCCTCGCCGACCGGTTCAAGCGGATCGGGGAGACGTCGACGGTGCTGGCGGCGATCGCGCTCGCGATCCCGCCGATGCTGCTGGTCTTCGTCCAGCCGGACATCGGCTCCGCGCTCGTGTACCTGGCGGCGCTCAGCGCGCTGCTCTTCGTCGCCGGCACGCGCTGGCCCCATCTCGTCGTCATCGGGTCGATCGCGGCGCTCGGCGTCGCCTCCGTCCTCTGGCTGATGCCGGCCGCCGGCGTCGACGTGCTGAAGCCGTACCAGAAGAACCGCCTGACGGGGTTCCTGCACCCGGATCAGGATCCGCGCGGCTCGACCTACAACGTGTCGCAGTCGATCACCGCTGTCGGCTCGGGCGGCTTCGAGGGCCGCGGCGTGAAGGGCGCGACGCAGACGAACCTCCAGTTCCTGCCCGAGCACGCGACCGACTTTGCCTTTGCCTCGCTGTCCGAGCAGCGGGGCTTCCTCGGCGCCGGCCTCCTGCTGATGCTCTACCTGTTCGTCGTCTGGCGAGGCCTGAGAGTGATCGCCGTCGCCAGGGATCCTTTCTCGGCGATCGCCGCCGGCGGGATCGTCTTCGCGTTCCTGTTCCAGATCTTCGTCAACGTCGGGATGACGATCGGGATCGCGCCGGTGACCGGCATCCCGCTGCCGATGGTGAGCGTCGGAGGTTCGTCGATGATCGCGAACCTGTGCGCGATCGGCGTGCTGCAGGCGATCTACGCCCGCGGCCGCGGGCGTGGGCGACTCACGCCCTGGTGACGCCGTCGGCGAAGCTCCCGGTCAAGCCGGCGGCGCTGCTCGGCATCCTGAAGGAGCTTCGCGCCTCGGCCGACACCGACCGGCCGCTCGTCGTCTCGGGCGCGCGCGAGCTCGTCTCGGTCCTCGAGCGCGAGCTGACCCGGGGCGGCGTCTCGAGCGCCGTCCGTCAGCAGGGACCGGTCGAGGGCGCGATCGCCCTCGTCCACATCGTCGCGGGCCGGTTGGAGGACGACGACCAGCGGGTGCTGAAGGAGGCGGCCCAGGCGCGGATCCCGATCGTCGCCGTCACCCGAGATGACGAGCCGAGAAAGGGAATCGGGGACAGGATGAATCCGGTCCCCGATGCACATATTCCGTACGTCCTCGACAGGAACGTCGTGCGCGTTCGCGCGGGCACGGGTCTGCCGGTCGAGGAGATCGCCACGCGGCTCGCCCGCGCGCTCGGCGAGGCCGGGACGCCGCTCGCGGCGCGCCTGCCGGTGCTGCGGCGGCCGGTCTGCGAGGAGCTGATCCGGAAGTTCTCGCGGCAGAACGCGTTCATCGGGCTCGCGTTCTTCGTGCCGGGGACGGACCTGCCGGTGCTGACCTTGAACCAGATCCGGCTCGTCCTGCGGATCGCGGACGCCTACGGCTTCGAGATCGACAGGGAGCGCGTGCCCGAGGTGCTCGCGGTGATCGCCTCCGGCCTCGGTTTACGCACCGTGGCGCGGCGTGCGGTCGGGTTCGTCCCCGTCGTCGGCTGGGCGCTGAAGGGCGGCGTCGCCTACGTCGGAACACGCGCGCTCGGCGAGGCCGCGGTGCGCTACTTCGAGCGCCGTTCGCCGGTCACCCGCGTCGCGGGCGCCCGGACGCTGTTCCCGCGCTAGCTCACCGAGACGAACCGGATCCGGCGGCCTGACCTCGCGGGCTCCGTCCGGGGCGGGACCTAGCATCCGGGCCGTCAGCGAGCGGGAGGTACCCGATGACGAGCGAGCGTGAGGCGGAGGAGTTGCTCATGATCGAGGAGGCCGACGCCTGGTTCGAATACCTGGAGGCGACGCGGAACCAGACGGAGGTGCGCTACGGCGAGGTCGAGCCGTGGGCGTGGGCTCGTCTGAACCAGCGGCTGCGCGCGATCCGGACGCGCCGAGCCAAGCTGCGCCCCGCCGCGGCCTAGCCCCAGGGGTCGTCAGAGCGGGCTGCTACCCTGATGGGCGAGGCATTCATGCCGCGTTCTTACGACATCAACTCGCTGCGCCCAGGCGCCCCTGCGTGGGAGCCGCTGGCGCGCGCGTACACGAAGGAGAATTCATTTGCCCCTGCCATGGTTTCGCAGGAAGAAGTCCGAGCAAGCGCAGCCGACTCCGGCTGCAAAGGCAGAACCCCCTAGGGAAGAAGCACCGGCGCCGCCCGCCGAGGGCCAGCAGCCGGCACCGAAGAAGCGCCGCCGCGGTGGCCGCGGAGGGCGCGGCCGCAAGAAGACCGCCGCCGCGACGACTGCTGCCGCGGTGAGGACCGCCGCCGCGCCGGCGCGCAAGCAGCCCGCGAAGGAGCGGAAGGAACCGGCCGACCGCCAGCGGCGACCGTCCTCGCGCCGCCGCCAGCCGCCGCGTCGTGCGCCTCTTCCGGCGGCGAAGCGCGAGCTGCTCGTGTCCGTCGACGTCTCCGAGCAGCGGGTCGCCGTCCTCGAGGACGGGCGCGTAGCCGAGGTCTACCTCGAGCGCCCGGAGCGCCGCTCGATCGCCGGGAACATCTACAAGGGCGTCGTCGACAACGTCCTGCCCGGGATGGAGGCGGCCTTCGTCGAGATCGGCCTCGAGAAGAACGGCTTCCTGTTCGTGGACGAGATCGTCGGCCCGGAGCTGGAAGGCCGTCGTCCGCGCGGACGCCGGATCACCGACCTGATCGGCCGCGGCGAGGAGGTCCTCGTCCAGGCGGTCAAGGACCCGATGAAGACGAAGGGCGCTCGGCTCACCACCGAGATCTCGCTGCCCGGCCGGTTCGTCGTCTACGTACCGAGCGGCGAGGGTCTCGGCGTCTCGCGCCGCCTCGAGGAGGACGAGCGCAACCGCCTCCGCGACATCGTCAAGGCGATCGCGCCGAAGGAAGGCAGCGTGATCGTCCGCACGGCCGCCGAGGGTGCGTCGGCCGAGGACGTCCGTCTCGACCTCGAGTTCCTGATGAAGCTGTGGAAGCAGATCCAGGCGCGTGCGAAGGAGGCGAAGCCGCCGGCCCTGATCTTCCAGGAGGCCGAGCTGCCGCTTCGCGTCACGCGCGACCTCTTCACGGGCGACTTCGAGAAGGCGCTCGTCGACGACGACCGCGCGCTGAAGCGGATCCAGGGGTACCTGAAGAAGACCTCGCCGCACATGGCCGAGCGCGTCTCGCGCTATCGCGACAAGACGCCGCTCTTCGAGGCGTACGGCGTCGACGCCGAGATCCGCTCGACGCTTTCGCGGCGAGTGGACCTGCCCTCCGGCGGCTATCTGATCTTCGACTACGCCGAGGCGTTCACGGTCATCGACGTCAACACCGGCCGCTTCGTCGGCTCGCGCGCGAGAAGCTCGACGCAGAGGCTCGAGGACACGGTCACCAAGAACAACCTGGAAGCGGTCAAGGAAGTCGTCAGGCAGCTCCGGCTCCGCGACATCGGCGGGATCATCGTCATCGACTTCATCGACATGGCGAACCCGAAGAACCGCGAGGCGGTCGAGCAGGCACTCCAGCAGGAGCTCGAGCGCGACCGGACGAAGACGTACGTCGTCGAAATCTCGCCGCTCGGCCTCGTCGAGATGACGCGCCAGAACGTCACCGACGGGCCGCGCGAGATCCTCACCCGCAAGTGTCCCACCTGCGCCGGTGAAGGTGTCGTCGTCTCCGAGGAGACGGCCGTCGTCAACGCGGAGCGGCGCCTCAGAGCGCTCGCCGCGTCGAAGCCGCGGACGAAGGCGTTCAAGGTCGAGCTCAACGACCACGTCGCCGAGCTGCTGATCGGACCCGGCGCGGCCAGGCTGGAGGAGATCGAAGCGCAGACGAGGCGGCGCTTCTCCGTCCAGGGCAAGGCAGGGGTTGGTCACGACCACTTCACGCTCGTGGACGAGGGAACGGTGGAGAAGCTCGCGGTCGAGGGCGCTCCGGTCGGCGAGGGCGAGTCGCTCGAGGTCAAGCTCGTCCAGGTCGGTCGGTTCGACGCCGGCTCGGGCGTGGCGAAGCTCGACGGCTACACGGTCTGTGTCGGCGGCGCGGCCAAGCTCGTCGGCAAGAAGGTGAATGTCCGAATCGCCCGCGTCATCGACGGCACCGCCTACGCGGTGCTCGCCGACGACCAGCCGACGGCGGCGGCCGCCCCGATCACGGCGGAGGCGCAGGCCGAGAAGCCCACGCGCGCCTCACGCGCCAAGAAGCCGGCGACTGATGCCGAGGCTGCGGTCGAGCCCACGGCTGCGGTCGAGGCCGAGGCGGTCGCCGAGGTTCCGGAGGAGGAGCCGTCCGGCGAGGGCGAGGCCCAGGCCGCGCCGAAGAAGAGGACGCGCCGTGGCTCGCGCGGCGGCCGCGGCCGCAAGAAGAAGCCCGCGGTCGCGGTCGAAACCGCGGACGGCGGCGACACCCAGGCAACGCCCGCGGAGCCGGATGCGACCGCCGCCGGGACCGACGAGGCGGCCGCCGAGACGCCGCCGAAGAAGCAGACGCGTCGTGGCTCGCGCGGCGGCCGTGGCCGGAAGAAGCGGCCGGCGGTGGACGCGGCGGCGAACGGCGCCGGCGAGCCGGAGGCGATCGGCGAGCCGCGCCGGCCGACGATTCACGTTCCGGAGGCCGAGTCGTCCGAGAGCGCGAACGGCGACTCGAACGGCGAGGAGCCGACGGCCGCGCGCAAGAAGACCCGCCGGGGCTCCCGCGGCGGCCGGCGGCACCGCAAGCCGGCCGCGGCGGCGACGGCCGAGCCAGGCTCAGACGAGGGCTAGCACCTCGCCGAGCGAGGAGACGCGCGGGCCGTCCCAGCCGAGCGTGCCTTCGTGCTCCCACTCGTCGTGCGGGGCGCGGATCAGGACGGGCGTCATTCCCGCCGCGGCGGCTCCCTGCAGCTCGCGGTAGGCGCCGTCGCCCACGAAGAGGCACTCCGCGGGCTCGAGCCCGAGCAGCGCGGCCATGCGCTCGTAGAGCCGCCGGTCGGGCTTCATCATTCGCTCGTCGGCCGAGAAGAGGACGGCGTCGAAGAGCGGCTCGAACGCGCTCTCCGCCCACAGGCCCGAGAGCTCGCTGGTCGCGTTGCTGATCATCCCGAGGCGGAAGCCGCGCTCGCGGAGCTCATGCAGCGTCGAGACGGCGTCTGGGCGCGGCACGAGCAGCGCTCGCAGCCGGTCGACGCGCAACCCGAGCGCTGCGTCGATCCGGGCTCGATCGGTGATGCCGAGCTCCGCGCACAACGCGCCGAAGCATTCGTCGACGGGGCTCGTGTAGCGCGCGACGTCACTCCGGTTCCACGCCGCCTCGAAGAGGTCCGGGTCCGTGCCGAGCGCCGACGCGGTCTCCGCGAGGAACCGGCCGTAGTCGGCCGGCGGCGAATCGTCGATCAACGTTCCGAAGAGGTCGAAGACGACAGCGCGAATCGCCATCTGGCTACAATGCCTGCCCGGCGCGTAATGGCGCCGCTTTCTATGACGTACGCGATCGTGAAACTCGGCGGGAAGCAGTACCGCGTCCAGGAGGGCGAGCGACTTCTCGTGGACCGCCTTGCCGTGGACGCGAACAAGCCCTTCCACCCGGAGGTGCTGTTCGTCGGCGGCGACGGCCAGGCGGAGCTCGCCCCGAAGGGCTTCCAGGTGACTGCGAAGGTGCTGGGCCACGAGCGCGGCGACAAGATCCGGATCGGGAAGTACAAGAAGCGCACGGGGTACCGGCGGCACAACGGCTTCCGCGCCTCGCTGTCCCGCGTCCAGATCGAGTCGATCGGCAAGAAGACGACGCCCGCGGCAGCGGCTCCGAAGACGGAGGCCGCCGAGAAGCCGGCGCCGAGGCCGAGGGCGCGCGCGACGACGACGGCGCGCAAGCCCGCGGCGAAGAAGCCCTCGACGAAGAAGGCGGAGTAATGGCACACAAGAAGGGACTCGGATCCTCGCGCAACGGGCGCGACTCGAACCCGAAGATGCTCGGCGTCAAGATCTTCGCCGGCCAGGACGTGAAAGCCGGCATGATCCTCGTCCGCCAGCGCGGCACGCGCTTCCGCCCGGGCTCCGGAGCGGGCATCGGCCGCGACGACACGATCTTCGCCACGCAGGACGGCAAGGTCGAGTTCCGGACGAGCGGCGAGCGCCGCACCGTCTCGGTCGTCGACGCCGGCTAGCAGGGTCAGCCTTCACCCTGGCCCCGACGGGCGTGTTCCACGATCGCGCGCGCATCCACGTCCAGGCGGGACGTGGCGGCGACGGCGGGCTCAGCTTCCGCCGCGAGAAGTTCGTCCCGAAAGGCGGGCCGGACGGCGGTGACGGCGGCCGCGGCGGGGACGTCGTGCTCGTCGCCGATCCCGGTCTCCGCGACCTCTCGTCGGCCGGCGCGAAGCGCGTGTACAAGGGCGGCCGCGGCGAGCCGGGGCGGGGGAGTGGGAAGCACGGCGCGGACGGCGCCGACGTGGAGTTGCACGTCCCGGTCGGGACGCAGGTGTTCGCCGAGGACCAGATCGTCGCCGACCTCGCTGCTCCCGGGGCACGTGTCGTGGTCGCGCGCGGGGGAACGGGAGGGCGCGGGAACCGCCACTTCGCGACGCCGACGCGGCAGACGCCGCGCTTCGCCGAGACCGGGCTCCCCGGCGAGGAGGCCGACCTCGAGCTCCGCCTCAAGCTGCTCGCCGACGCGGCGCTCGTCGGCCTGCCGAACGCCGGCAAGTCATCGCTGCTGCGGCGGATCTCGAACGCGAAGCCGAAGGTCGCCGACTACCCGTTCACGACGCTGCAGCCGGTGCTCGGCACCGTCGACTCCCCGGACCGCCGCCAGCTGACGGTCGCCGACGTGCCGGGCCTGATCGAGGGCGCCAGCCAGGGTGTCGGCCTCGGACACGAGTTCCTCGCGCACCTGGAGCGGGCGCGGCTGCTCCTGCACGTGATCGACGGGGCCGCCGGCGATCCGACCGAGCAGTTCCGCCAGATCGACCGCGAGCTGGCGGAGTACGGCGCCGGCCTCGACGAGCGCCGCCAGGCTATCGTCCTGAACAAGATCGACCTCCTTCCAGAGCCGCCGGCGTTCGACTACGACGACGACCGGATCGCCGCCGTGTTCTCCGTTTCCGCGGCGACCGGCGCGGGCATCGAGGAGCTGAAGCGGAAGCTCTTCGAGCTCTGCCCGCCCGCGCCTCCGCCGGACGTGGATCCAGAAGGGCTCGCCGAGTTCCTCGTCTACCGGCCGCAGCCTCGTGCCACCACCTTCCGGATCCTGCGCACCGACCGCGGCTTCCGAGTACTGGGCACACCGCCGCCGCCGCAAGAGCTGGAGGCGGCGCTGCGGGCGGCCGGAGCCCGCAGCGGCTCCGAGGTCGAGGTCGGCAACGAGACGGTGGTGCTGGATTGACAGGACTGCTCGGCGGCGCGTTCGATCCGCCGCACGTCGGGCATGTCGCGCTCGCAGAGGCGGCGGAGCGTCAGCTCGGGCTCGACGACCTCGTCGTGGTCGTCGTCGCCGACCCCGGGCACAAGGAGGTGCACTGCCCCGTCGAGACGCGGCTCGCGCTCGCGCAGACGGCGTTCCCCGGTCGGCGGGTCGAGGTCGACCGTCATCCGCGCACGGTCGACATGCTGCGGGACGGCTCGTGGCGCAACCCGATCTTCCTGATCGGCGCCGACGAGTTCCTCGACTTCGCGGGCTGGAAGGAGCCGGACGGCGTGCTCGAGCTCGCGCGCCTCGGCGTCGCGAGCCGGCCCGGATACCCGCGCGAGCGGCTCGAGGAGGTGCTGCGCGGCCTCGCGCACCCCGAGCGGGTGTTCTTCTTCGAGATCGAGCCGGTCTCCGTTTCCTCGAGCGAGATCCGGGAAAAGGTGGCGCGTGGCGAGTCGATCGAGGGGCTCGTGCCCGCGGGCGTGTCCGCCGAGATCGCCGGTCGTGGCCTGTACCGCGGCTAGACTGGCCTTGGTCCAACGACACCGGAGCCTGACCGACTGACACCGCTCGAGCAAGCACGCCATATCGCCGGCCTGGCGCAGGAGAAGCTGGCGAAAGACGTCGTCATCCTG
>JBKPRD010000350.1:0-3278 GCA_046734415.1 Actinomycetota bacterium
TGCCCGACGACGATCTCGCCGAGCCGCTTGCCGGTCAGCTGCTGCTCCTCGAAGGCCTGCTTGACCTGGTCCACGGTCAGCAGGCCGCGGTTGATCAGCAGCGAGCCGAGGTGCTGCCAGGGCAGGTGGGCCGCTTCCACCTCGCTTGTATCGTCATTTCCGACACAGAAATGAAGGCCGTGGTGCAGCGGGTGTCGGAAGCGCGCGTGCGGGTGCGCGGGGAGCCGGTCGGCGAGGTCGGGACCGGTCTTTGCGTCCTGCTCGGCGTCGCGCGTGGTGACGGCCCTGCGGAGGCGCAGCGGCTGGCCGAGAAGGTGGCGCGGCTGCGGATCTTCGAGGACGAGGAGGGCCGCTTCGACCGCTCGCTGCTCGACGTCGGCGGCGAGGCGCTCGTCGTCTCCCAGTTCACGCTGCTCGCCGATACCACAAGCGGAAAGGGAACTAGACCGGACTTCTCCCAGGCAGCACCACGGGGCGAAGCCGAACCGCTCTACGAAGCGTTCTGCTTGGCACTCCGCGAGCTGGGCGTTTCGGTCGAGACGGGAGCGTTCGGGGAGCGCATGGCGGTCGAGCTCGTCAACGACGGCCCGGTCACGATCGTGCTCGAGGTCTAGCTATGCCTCGCACCCTGCAGAGGTGCAGCAGGCCGGCTGACGCGACAACCCCCCGCGCGTCACGTCCCGGCCGTCCGACCACCGGCCGCAGAGCCGTCAGAGGGGGACTTCGACCCTACCCCGGACCTAGAGAAACCCGTCCTGCACTGGAGACGAGACGAGCTGTAACGGCAGACCTGGGAGCGTTTGAGTCTCGCGCCGAAAGGCTGCGCTGATGCGACGGCGAGACCGGACCGCAGAAGCGCGCTCCTCCTCACAGGGGGGAGTGCGCCTAGGCTCAGGCTCTCCCGTCCCGCAGTCCCTCCACGCCCGCCTCGAAAGTCGCGCGATCTCAGCTACCGCCCTACCGGCGTCTTCGGCCTCCGCGGGGCAAGAGGTACATCAGCGCGATGAGGGCGACGATGACCACCGCAGCGATCGCGACGATGGCGACGGTGGACGCGGCGACGATCATTCGGGCTTGCCCGTATCGTCGGGAGGCGGCTCCGCTCGTGGCTCTTCGGCTGCACGCTCGGCCGCATAGCGCTCTTCGTACTCACGCCCGCGCTGCACCCGCTTGCGCTCCAGCTCAACCGAGTGGCCGGCTTCCCCACGGCTCCGATCCGCCTGCTTGCGCTCGCGCTCACGTCCCCGTTTGTAGTGGGAGTAGCTGTCGGGGTTGGAGGAGAGCCAGCCTTTGCGCATGAAGTTGCCGACTTGCCTCAGCTTGCCCAACACACCCATTGCTTCGCTCCTCAGAGGACCGCCAGAGAAGAATCCCACATCGGGGCACCCTGTGGCGAGGCTCAGCCACGAGCTCGCGCCCATCGAGATGGCTGAAGTTGACAGGCTCCCGAACGGTCACGGCATCTCGAGGTCGGATTAGTGCTCGGTGCCCTCGTCGGGTGGCTCACGCGCCGGGCTAGCAGCTAGCAACGCACCTGCGATACGCTCGTTCCGCCGTCCGGCCCCACCGAAACGGAGGGATGCAGGATGGCTTTTCTGTTGAGGCTGGGCATGGTGGTCGCGACCGGGAGATTCGGCGACCGAATGAGCGTCGAGATCGTCAACGACGGGCCGGTGACGATCGTCCTGGAGGTTTAGGCACCACAGCGCAGGTTCGAAGCATGTGTTGCGTCTCTTTGGGCGGAGTCGGACAGTCGTCTCCCCCGGGAATGGCGGTTCTCTTCGGGGAGAGGAGGAGGTTGTCCGGCTCCTCTCCAGTGCGAGTCGGTACGCTCGCACCGTGCCGGAGCTGAACGCGATCGGGATCGCCGTCTCGGACATGGCCACGTCGATTCGCTTCTACCAGCTGCTCGGCCTCGACGTGCCGGAGACGCCGGACGAGGGCCATGTGGACACCTTTCTCCCGAACGGCGTGCGCTTCATGCTCGACTCCGAGGACGTGATGCGGAGCTTTCGCGAGGACTGGAGCCGGCAGACCGGCAACCAGATCGGCGTGGCGCTCGAGTGCGGGAGCCCGGCCGAGGTCGACGAGGTCTACGCCCGGGTGACCGGCGCGGGGTTCCACGGCGAGAAGGAGCCGTGGGATGCATTCTGGGGCCAGCGCTACGCGATGCTGCTCGACCCCGACGGGGTCGAGGTCAGCCTCTACGCCGGCCTGTAGCCCTGCCGCTCGGAGCGGGTCGTCGCGGTGTCGTCATTGGCGGCACGGCCGCCGAGTAGTAGATTCGAACAGCCGTCGTGTCTGACCCTGAACCTCCGTCCGGGCTTGAAGACTCCGAGTCGACCGGCTGGCTCGGCGCCTTCCTCAGCAGCACTCCCCGGCTCCTCGGCTCCGTGACTGCGCTCATCGGCGCGATCAGCGGCCTGATCATCGCCCTCGAGAAGGCCGGCGTCATCGGAGGCGACAGCGGAACGGCGGTCACGCAGGTCACCACGGGCGGCCAGGACGCCAAGAGCCTGTTTGCGCCGGGCCCGCGGGCAACCGGCGACGTGCGCTTCGAGGACGGGACGATGTACGTGACCGCGAAGACACCCCGCCACGGAGTGCGGGTGCTCGCGGATCCGCCGGTCTCCCTCCAAGGCGTCGAGCTGAGCGCCCGGGTGAAGTGGGAGAGCGGGGCCGGCGACTGGAGCTTCGCGCTGGTCTGCCGCTCCGAGGACAGCCGCAACTACTACCTGCTCGGCGTGACCAGCTCGGGCAAGTACAACATCGCCAAGTACCGGGACGGGCGGCTGCGCCCGCTGACGGGCCTCAGGCAGAGCGACGCCATCGACTCCAGGGAGAACCGAGTCAGGGTGCGCTGCGCCGACTATCGACCCACGACGTTGACGCTCGCGGTCAACGGCGAGACCTTGGCGTCGATCACGGACGGAAACGACGACATCGAGAGCGGAAACGTCGGTCTACGCCTCGGGTCGACGGAGGACGTCGTGACCTGCAGCTTCAACGACTTCCTGCTGACGTCGCTCTAGCGCCCGCTCAGACGCGGAGCTCGGGCGGGAGCGGGCGACCGTGCACGACGACGAGCGTCGTCGTCGGCCGGGTGAGCGCGACGTAGAGCTCGCGCAGGCCCTGGCCTTGGACCGCCTCCTCGACGATCTGGGCCGGCTCGACGACGATCACGTGGTCGAACTCCATCCCCTTCGCCTCGCGCGGCGTGAGGACGGCGATGCGCGAGTCGTCGAAGAGCGCGCTCTCGCCCTCGCCGCGCAGGGAGG
>JBKPRD010000351.1:0-7368 GCA_046734415.1 Actinomycetota bacterium
CTCACCTCGGTCAGCGAGCCAACCGGCTCCGCTTCGCGCGCGATCGCCATCGCGCGGACACTTTATCCACCCTGACCGATCCCGAAGCGCTCGACGAGCCTCAACCGCTCGGCGACGACGAGCGTGTCGTCGGCGATCGCGCGGTCGGACCAGAACCGCTCGTGCGCCTCGCGCCAGTCCGCGACGGTCTCGAAGCCCTCGCCCTCGTCGCGGGCGAAGTCGAGGTCGACCTCGTCGACGCGGACGACGCGGACCTCCGTCGTCTCGACGACCGCGACCGGCCTGTCGTCGAAGTCGAGCAGCAGGAAGCGGTCCCCTGGCCGCGGGAGCGGCTCGTGTCCGTAGAGGCTGGCCGTCGCCGTCTTCTCGCCGCGAAGCACCGCCTCGACGAGCTGCCGGCGCAGCGGCGTCCTCGCGTATCCGAGCTCCATCGGCGGTAGGTCGGGCGGCATCGGCGCGACTCTAACCGGGGCTAGAGTTGGCTCATGGGCAAGGCCGCCGACTGGCTTCGCGAGGAGCGCCGCAAGGTACTCGGCGACTGGGCGGCCGTCTGCCTCGACTGCGGCGCGGCGCAGCGCTGGTTCGAGGAGTTCGAGGCGGAGCTGCCGGAGCGGTGCGGCGCCTGCAGCGGCACGATGCGTCATCGCTGTCCGGCCTGCAACGCGCCGTTCAGCTCCGTGTTCGCGATTGAGTGCGAACGGTGCGGCGCGGAGCTCCGGCCGCGCGAGCTTTTCGGAACCGCCATCCGCAGATCGTCCTGACCCAGCTTGCCCGCTCGCGGGCGCTGTGCTTATCTAGGTTCGAGGAGAAGCAAGGAGGATGAGTGAGGCCACCGGCCCCGGCGCGCCTGGAGGTGGTCGGGCGTGAGGTCGAGTTGGCAGGCCTGGACCGCTTTCTCACGACCGAGGGTGGTGCACGTGCGCTCGTCCTCGTCGGGGATCCGGGGATCGGGAAGACCACGCTCTGGGAAGCCGGCGCTTCGCTCGCGCACGAGCATGGCCGCCGTGTTCTGACGGCACGGGCGACGGAGCCCGAGGAGAAGCTGTCGTTCGTGGCGGTGGCCGACGTGCTCGAGGAGGTCGAGTCGGCCGAGCTGGCGCGGATCCCTGGGCCGCAGCTTCGCGCGCTCGAAGTGGCGGCCCTGCGCGCAGAGCCCGGCGACTCGCCGCCCGACCTGTTTGCCGTTGCCGCGGGGTTCACTGCGGCGCTGCGTCTCCTGTCGAGCCGCGGCCCGCTGCTCGTCGCGCTCGACGACGTGCCGTGGCTCGACCGCTCGTCGGCGGAGGCGCTCACCTTTGCGGCACGTCGCCTCGGCGGCCGGCCGGTGCGGTTTCTGCTCGCCCGGAGGCCGGGGAGGCCGTCCCCCCTGGAGAAGGCGTTCGGCCCTGTCGGGATCGAGCGGGTGGAGCTGGGCACGCTCAGCTTCGGCGCCACACGGGCGCTGCTCGCCGAGCGGCTCGGCCTCTCCCTGCCGAGGCGCGTCCTCCGACGCGTCTTCGAGTCATCCGGCGGCAATCCCCTGCTCGCGCTCGAGCTAGGGCGGCTGCTCGTCGAGCGCGGCACGCCGGAGATCGGCGACGAGCTTCCCCTGCCGGATCTCGTCGACGACCTCTTCGCCGAGCGCATCGCAGGCCTCGCGGGCCCGGTGCGTCTTGCGCTGCTGGCGGTCGCCCTTGCGGGCAGCCTCACCCGGCGGCAGCTCGTGACGATCGTGGATCCACTCGCGGTCGAAGATGCAGCGGCCTCGGGCCTGCTCGTCGTCGACGGCTCCCGCGTGCGAGCTTCGCACCCGCTGCTGGCGGCTGCGGCGCGAAGGCACTCGAGCGCGGCCGAGAGGAGGGCGCTGCACCTCGAGTTGGCGCAGACCGCTGTCGACGACACGCTGCGCGCGCGCCACCGGGCGCTCGCGACCGCGAGGCCGGACGGGGACCTCGCCGCCACCGTTGCGGAAGCCGCTGCGGTCGCGGTCGCACGCGGCGCAGCGGAAGACGCTGCCGAGCTGGCCGAGCACGCCTTCCGACTCACGCCGCCGGAAGCGGCGGAGCGCGCCGGCCGCCTGCTCGATCTCGCGGAGTACCTTTCGATCGCGGGGGAGCGTCAGCGGGTGACGGAACTTCTCGGCCCGGAGCTCAAGTCGCTCCCGCCCGGAGCGGCCCGCGTCCGGGCGTGTCTGATCCTCACCGACGGGGCGATTCGCGACAACGGCGACATCCAGCGCTACCTGGAGCTCGCGTTCGCGGAGAGTCACGACGACGACCGCCTGCGGGCAGCTGTGCTCGCGGAACTGGCGAGCAACGCCGCCGGGGCGCGCGTCGAGGGAATCGAACAGGCGGAGGGGAGGGCGGGTGAGGCACTGGCGTTGGCGCGGTCTGCCGGGACAGACGTCGAGCGGCTGGCGCTACACGCTCTCGCCTGGGCGCGCGGCCTGCGGGGACGTCCCGTCGACGATCTCTGCGAGCTGTTCGACGCCGCGGCCGGCATTCACGTCCCGATGTCGGCGCACCCCGCCCGGGTCCGAGTGCAGAGGCTCGTTTGGAGAGGTGAGGTAGAGGCTGCGCGAGACGCGCTCGCCGCAGTGGAGTCGATCGCCGTCGACCGGGGCGAGGTGCTCTCCCAGGGTCTGCACCGTCTCCATCTCTGCGAGCTGGAGCTGCGGGTGGGCCGGTTCGACGTCGTCGCACGTCTGCTCGACGAGTGGGGCGACCGTTCGGAGCGCGAGATCCTCCCCTGGCCGATGTACGAGCGTTGTCGCGCTCTCCTGGCGGCCGGCCGCGGCCTCCCGGAGGCCGAACGACTTGCCGACGACGCGCTTGCTCGGGCGGAGGAGACGGGAGTGCGGTGGGACTGGCTCGAGGCTCAGCGGGCGGGTGGACTGGCCGCGCTGCTTGCGCACGATGCGGCGCGAGCCGCGGACAGTCTCGGCGCCGTCTGGCAGCACACCCGGGAGGAGGGTGTCGAGGAGCCGGGCGTCTTCCCCGTCGCGCCCGATCTGGTGGAAGCGCTCGTCGAGCTGGGCGAGCTGGAAGAAGCCGAGGAAGTGACCGATCGTCTGGAGCGGCTCTCGGTCGAGCAGGAGCATCCGTGGGGGAAGGCGAGCGTGAAGCGGTGCCGCGGGCTGATCGGTCTCGCGCAGCGCGGCTACGAGGATCGTTCGGCGGCGCTCCTGGTCGAGGCCGTGGAGGCCTACGGCGCCCTCGGTTTGCGGTTCGACGAGGCCCGTTCGTTGCTGGTCGCCGGCCGGGCCCAGCGCCGGTTCAGGAAGTGGGCCACAGCGCGGCGCTCCCTCGGCCTGGCGGCCGCGGCGTTCCAGGAGCTCGGCGCCTTCGGCTGGGAAAACCAGGCCCGAGCCGAGCTCGAGCGAGTCGGCGCCCGGCGGCCCGCGCCCGACGGCGCGTTGACGGCGGCCGAGGAACGGGTCGCCCGGCTCGCGGCCAGCGGGCTCTCGAACAAGCAGATCGCGGCGGAGCTCTTCGTCAGCGTCTACACGGTCGAGAAGCACCTGACGCACGTGTACGCGAAGGTGGGTGTCCGCTCGCGCAGCCAGCTGGCCCACCGCCTGAACGCCCCGGCCTAGGCCGAACTTTCCCGGTTTCCGGTATTTCGTGCCAAGCTTGGCGGGCGTACCGTCCAGGCTATGACCGAGTTCGTAGCGGAGCTGTACGTTCCGCGCTCGGCGGACGGTCTCGACCGCCACGCCGAGGGCGCTCGGCTCGCCGCCGAGCAGATGACGCGCGACGGAACTCCGGTCACGTACCTGCGGTCGATCTTCGTCCCCGAGGACGAGACCTGCTTCCACCTCTACGACGCCGCGACGGCCGAGGACGTGCGTCAGGCCGGGTGCCGTGCCGCGCTTCCGTTCGATCGCGTCGTCGAGGTCGTGCAGACCCGCGGCCCGCGCCCGCCGGCACGCGCCGCCTTCGAACCGAAAGGAGAGGCCAGTGGCCACGGTTGATGCAGGGAAGTCGAGCTCTCGTTACAGCAGGCGTGGGTTCCTCAAGCGGGCCGGGGCGGGAGCAGGGGCGGTCGCGCTCTCTGGTGGACTCGGTGCCGCGGTCGCTCCGCCCGCGGTGGCGGCCCGGAGCCGGACGGTTGCGACCAGCCCGACGACGTTCGGGCGCATCTTCGGGGGCTTGCCGGCGTTCGCTCCTGCGACCGACGCTGTCCGCGCCGCGCTTGCCGACCTCGGTAAGCCCGGCGGGCTGCTGGACGCGGCGGACGACCTGACCCAGGGGCCGGAGTTGCTGATCACCAACCCGAACCTGAGCGCGAACAACAGGAACAACCCGACGCACACCGCCGGCACGACCTTCTTCGGCCAGTTCGTCGACCACGACGTCACCTTCGACACGACCTCGTCGCTCGGCGTGACGAAAGACCCCACGGTGTCGCCCAACACCCGTACCGCCTCGCTCGACCTCGACTCCGTGTACGGGCAAGGACCGATTGCGAGCCCACAGTTCTACGCCCCGGACGACCACGACAAGCTGCGGATCGCCTTCGGCGGGCTGTTCGAGGACCTGCCGCGCGTCGACGGGACGAACATCGCGGTCATCCCGGATCCGCGGAACGACGAGAACCTGATCATCTGCGGTCTGCAGTGTGCGTTCATCCTGTTCCACAACAGGGCTGTCGACTTCGTACGCGAGCAGGGTTACAAGAGCTCGTCGACCTTCGACGAGGCGCGCCATCTGACGACGTGGCACTACCACTGGGTCCTGCTGCACGAGTTCCTGCCCGAGATCGTCGGACAGGAGATGGTGGACGACATCCTCAGGAATGGCCGGCGCTTCTACAAAGCGCGCATGAACAAGGCGTTCATCCCGGTCGAGTTCCAGACCGGCACGTACCGCATGGGCCACAGCATGGTCCGGCCCTCCTATCGCGCGAACCTGGCCGGGAACGACGGCGGCGGGCCGTTCTTCGGGATGATCTTCCAGCCCGAGGGCGAGGGGCAGGCCGACCCGGTCGACCTGCGCGGCGGCGCCCGCGCGCGCCGGCGCTTCATCGGCTGGCAGACCTTCTTCGACTTCGGCGACGGGAACGTGAAGCCGAACAAGCGGATCGACACGAAGATCTCGACACCGCTGTTCAACCTGCCCCTCGCGGCGATCGCCAGTCACGACACGCCTCAGGTGCTGCCGCAGCGCAACCTGCTGCGCCACCTGACGTGGAGCCTCCCCTCCGGCCAGTCCGTCGCCGCGGCGATGGGTGTGACGCCGCTCGCCCCCGCCGACCTCGCGGAGCTCCAGCCGTACGGCTTCGACTCGAGCACGCCGCTCTGGTACTACGTGCTCAGGGAGGCCGAGCTGGTCGAGGACGGCCTGCACCTCGGACCGGTCGGCGGTCGGATCGTCGGCGAGGTCCTGATCGGGCTGCTGCAGACGGATCCGACGTCCTACCTGGTCCAGAAGCCGAAGTGGACGCCGACGCTGACGTCCACCGGCTCCTCGTTCCGGATGAAGGACTTCCTGACCTTCGCCGGAGTCGACCCCGCCAGCAGGGGGCAGTGAAAGATGGGTCAGGCGCGAATCTCGGAGAAGCGGATCACCGTGACGAGGTCGGCCGGCGAGACCTCGCGGTTGTAGAGCGTCCCCAGGAACTGGGCCATCTCCTCGACGCGCCGGATCTCGGGGTTGTCGTGCTCGATCTCGTTCGGCGACAGCTCGCCGAGCGTCTTCACCTCGACCTTGTCGATCACGGCGTCGAAGACCTTCTTCCGCGGCCCGAAGCGCGCGCCGGCGAGGACTGCGACGATCATCCCCTTCCGGTATTTCGACGACTTGTCGCCGAGGCGGATCGTGGCCGACTTCCGCCCGCTGCGCAGCTGGTTCTCGACGATCGGCGAGTAGAAGTTGAGGGCGTACAAGGGCTCGCCGATCATAGGCTCTCCAACGCCTTCCGCGCCATCTCGCGTTCGCCCCCGTAGGCGAGCAGCGTCGGCGCCTCGGCGAGCGGGAGCCACCGCGCCTCCGCCACCTCGTGCGCGAACTCGGGCGGGACGTCTCCGAGCCGGCCGCCCGTGTAGCGGAGGAGGTAGAAGCTGACGATCTTGAAGACGCGCTCGCCGGCGTCCTCTCCCCAGGTCTGGGTGTAGACGTAGCGGACGTCGCCGAGCTTGCGCTCGAGCCGTCCCCGCGCGCCGGTCTCCTCCGCGACCTCGCGCAGGGCGGTCTGCGCTGCGTCCTCACCTGCACCGATGTTCCCCTTGGGCAACGCCCACAGGCCGGTCGGGCGGCCGGCGGGCCGGATCGCCGCGACGACCCAGTCGCCTCGCAGCCTACGGACGAGCACCCCGCCCGCGGAGAACTCCCGTCGCACGCCGTGCAACCTAGCGCCTCGGCGAGATCTCAGTCTCGTGCGCTCACATTGCTTGCCGAGCCGGCACCTGAGTCGTTACACTGCGCTGGCACTCTCGGGGAGAGAGTGCTACGTACAGTCACTATCGAACCGGAGGTCCTGGTATGGATCTGCAGCCGCTTGGCGATCGGCTCATCGTCGAGGTACTCGAAGAGGAGGAGACGACGGTCAGCGGGATCGTCCTGCCGGACACGGCCAGAGAGAAGCCGCAGCGCGGGAAGGTGCTCGCCGTCGGCCCGGGCAACCGCTCGGAGCACACGGGTGACCTGATCCCGCTCGACGTCGCCGTCGGCGACGAGGTCATCTTCTCGAAGTACGGCGGCACCGAGGTCAAGCTCGGCGCCGACGACGTCCTGATCCTGCGCGAGTCGGATGTACTCGCGAAGGCCGTTTCCAGCGGGGCCAAGAGCAAGGGCAAGAAGGAACTTGCCGGCGCCAAGGCCTAATCGAAGAGTCAACGGAGGAACACTGACATGGCTCACAAGGAGCTGAAGTTCAACGAGGACGCGCGTCGCTCGCTCGAGCGTGGCGTGAACATCCTCGCCGACGCGGTCAAGGTCACCCTTGGCCCGAAGGGGCGCTACGTCGTGCTCGACAAGAAGTTCGGCGCTCCGACGATCACGAACGACGGCGTCACGATCGCGCGCGAGATCGAGGTCGAGGACGTGTTCGAGAACCAGGGCGCGCAGCTCGTCCGCGAGGTCGCCACGGCGACCAACGACGTGGCGGGCGACGGCACAACGACGGCGACGCTGCTCGCGCAGGCAATCGTCCGCGAGGGCCTGAAGAACGTCGCCGCCGGCGCGAACCCGATGGGACTCAAGCGCGGCATCGAGCAGGCCGTCGACTCGGTCGTCGAGAACCTGAAGACGCAGTCGAAGGAGATCTCGGGCAAGGAGGACATCGCCCGGGTCGCCAGCATCTCGTCGCGCGAGCGCGAGATCGGCGACGTGATCGCGGACGCGATCGAGAAGGTCGGCAAGGACGGCGTCGTCAACGTCGAGGAGGGCC
>JBKPRD010000352.1:0-6130 GCA_046734415.1 Actinomycetota bacterium
GCGGAGACGTCGCTCGCGCTGGCGCTCGGGCAGCGCGTGGAGATCGATCGAGCGACGCGCGACGCCTGGGACCGGGGCGAGGCGGTGCGCGAGGCCGGCCTGCCGTGGACGTCGCTCGGGCGCTACGAGATGCGCGCCCGCGGCCCCGGCGTGATCGTCCCGATGGACATGCTCCGCGACATCACCGCCTCGGGCGTCGTCGGCGACGCAACCCGTGCGAGCCGCGAGCTCGGCGAGCGCATGGTCGCGGCGGTCGTCCCGCGGATCGTCCAGGTCTGCAAGGACCTCGCCGGAAAGGAGTAACGATGGCCCGTCGCGTGATCGACCTCTCCCAGCCGCTGTCGCGGGAGTCGCAGCTGCACCCGTTCTTCCCGCCGACGCAGATCCTCCGGCACATCCAGCACACCGACGCAGCGCCGGGGCGGCCGTCGTTCAGCGCCGAGATCATCATCACGTCGAACCACGCGGCGACGCATGTGGACGCGTTCGGGCACTACGACCCGAGCGGCGTGGCAATCGCGGAGATGCCGCTCGACACGTTCTGCGGCGACGCGCTCTGCGTCGACATCCGGCAGTACGAGCGCGGCCACGACGTCACCGCGGCCGAGGTCGAGCAGGCGGTCGAGGCGAGCGGCCAGGAGCTGCGCGACGGCGACATCCTGCTGTTCTGCTCCGACCACTACAACCGCACCGCGGGGACGCCGGCGTTCCTCGACGGTTTCTGCGGCATCTCGGCGGAGGCGGTGCACTGGATGGCGGACCGCGGCGTGAAGATCTTCGGGGTCGAGACGATCAGCCCCGACCTCGTCTACCTGACCGACGAGTACCCGACCCACAAGGCCTGCGCAGCGCGCGGGCTGACGCACTACGAGAACCTGAACAACCTCAAGGACGTCGTGAACCGGCGGTTCCTGTTCGTCGGGTTCCCGCTGCGCCTCGAAGTGGCCTACGGCTCGCCCGTGCGGGCGGCCGCGATCGTGGAGGAGTGAGATGAGCCAGACCCTGCTGAACCGGACGACGGCGACGAAGGAGAACGCACTCACCACCGAAGAGCGCGACACGTTCCTGACCGAGCTGCGCATCGGCCGCCTGGCGACGCAGCGCGAGGACGGCTGGCCGCACGTGACGCCGATCTGGTACGTCTGGGACGGCGGCCGCTTCGTCCTCTCCCTCGGCAAGAGCCGGCGCCACCTCGACAACATCGCCCGCGACCCGCACGTGACGATCTGCGTGGACGAGGACCCGCGGACGACCGATCTGACGAAGAGCCCGCGGGCAGTCGTCTGCTTCGGGCTGGCGAAGCTCGTTCAGGACGAGGCCGGCGTCCGGGAGATCACCACGAAGGTCGAGGACCGCTACCTCCCCGCCGACGTGCGGGGCCCGGAGCTGGACGAGCTGCTGTGGTTCGAGGGTCGCGTCGGCGTGGAGATCACGCCGGAGCGCTGGCTCGCCTGGGATCAGGGTAAGGGGTAGCTACGCCTCGACGGTGATCTCGACGCGCTCGGGCGCGGCGCCGAGGACGTCGACGCGGCCGTTCTTCGGGATCAGGCGCCGCACCAGCGAGAACCCGCCCGCGCCGTCGCCGAACGGATACGGCGAGAGCCGCACGTGCCACGGCGCGACCGGCTCGAGGCGGTAGCCCTGCAGCTCCGCCTCGTCGCCGTCGCGCATGCAGAAGTAGAGCGAGAGGCGGTCGAAGAGCTGGAGCAGGTCGTAGTCGGACCTCCGGTCGCCCGGGTCGCCGCCGAACTTCGCCTCCTGCTCCGCGACGAACGCGTCGACCTCGTCCTGCGCCTCCGTCGCCCGCGCGAGCCCGAGGCCGGGGTCGAGGCCGTAGCGCTGCCGGTAGATCCCCGCGCCGTGCATCGAGACGAGCAGACCCGCGTCGGCGTCCTGCTCCGTGATCGCGGCGATCCCCGCGCGGTAGAACGCCAGGTGGGAGCGGATGTCGACCTCGAGGAAATTGACGGGCTGCCCGTCGCCGTCGACACGCGGCGACTGCTCCCAGACCGCCCAGCCGTCGTCGTGGCGCTCCGCGGCGACGACTAGCGACGGCTTCAGCGGCTCGGCCCAGGCGCGCGCGAACGCCGCGGACAGGTCGGCGTGGTCGGTCTGCATGACGACCTGCCAGGCGTCGCCGAGGTCGCGCACGATCACGGCCGCACCCCCGCCAGCTCCTCCAGGTGCGCGACCACGTCGTCGACGCCGACGACGTCGCCGTACTTCGTGTCGATGTCGTACAGATTCGCCTCGTGCGCGGCGGGGTTCCGGTCGCCGACCGCCTCGCGAGGGACGGCGGGCCGGTAGCCGTGCTGCAGCGCGTCGACGGCGGTCGCGCGCACGCAGCCGGACGTCGAGGCGCCCGTGACGACGACGCTGTCGCAGCCGGCGGCCGCCAGCAGGCTCGCCAGCGGTGTGCCGAAGAAGGCGGAGGCGAACAGCTTGTTCAGAACCGGCTCCGTCGGGAGCGGCGCGATGCGCGGGTCGATCTCCACCCACGGGCTGCCGGCCTCGAGCGTCAGCAGGGCCGGGATCTTGTCGATGAACGCCGCGGCGGCGACCTTGTCGCCCTCCCCGTAGGAGACGGTCGTGTACACGACCGGGAGCTGCGCGCGGCGGAACTCGTCCAGCAGCCGGCGGATCGCGGCGACGGCGTCCTCCAGGTCGCAGGCGAGGGGCGACGCCGGGTCGGTGAAGCCGACGTTGACGTCGATCACGAGCAGGGCGGGCTTCCGGCCGAAGCCCGCCCTGCCGTGAAAGCCCTCGTGCCTCACGGCGCCGGGATGCCGTCTCCTGCGCGCACCCGCGCGAGCGCCTCGTTGCCCGGCTCGAGCGGCGACCAGCGCAGCGGCTGTGCAAAGGTGGGCGGGTCGAGCCCGGTCTCCTCCTTGCACCTGGCGAGCACCTCCGCGAGCGGCGGGCCGAAGTCGAACGGCAGCGCGTCGCCGCGCTCCGCGCGCTGGCGCGCCCGCTCGGCCTCCGTCGCCGCCTCGTCGGCCGTGCCGTCGTCGTTCAGGATCACGCCGTACCCGCTCTTCGCGTACCCGCGCGAGACGAGGCCGAAGGAAACGTCCCGGACGACCGCGTCCACCGGCCGGTCGAGGCGGTCCTTCCAGCCGCCCCCGCCGGCGGTGCGGTAGACGAGCATGTCGCCGGGCTGGACCTCGATCTGGTCGCACTTCGACGGCAACCGCTCCTCCGTGCCGTCGGCGCGATGGAGGATCTTCTCCGAGCGCCCGCCCGGCTCGCCGCCGAGCACGCCCCACGGCCGCGTCAGCCAGCGGTCGTCGTGGATCGAGATCTCGCCCGGTTCGAGGTACACGTAGCGCTTCTCGACGCCGTTCCCGCCGCGGTGCAGGCCGGCGCCGCCGGAGTCCGTGACCGTCGTGTAGCCGTCGATCCGCAGCGGGTAGTACGCCTCCAGGTACTCGGTCGGGATGTTCTCGAACAAAGGCCACCACGAGTGACCATCCATGCCGTCTCCAATTGGACGGCCCGGAATTCCACCGTAGAGGATCTCCATCGAGTAGAAGAACTCGCCCTTTCCGTCCCAGCCGGAATAGAGCATGTACGGCGAGGTGCCGTAGCCGGCGGCGGTGTTCAGCTCCGGCGCCTGCTTGACAAGCGCACCGCCGAGCACGTCGAACTGCCTTGCAAGGGCATGAGTGCGGCACCCGAGTGCGGCCGGGAAGCGCGGTCGGAGCAGCGAGCCCTCCGGCATGACGACGTGCAGCAGCGGATAGAAGCCGTCGTTGAAGAGGATCTGGGGATCGTTGACCATGATCAGGTAGATCCCGATGAACATCTTGAACATGCCCTCTGAGAGGTAGAAGTTGATCGGACCGAGGGCCTGGGGATCCGTGCCCGACCAGTCGAAGAAGGCGTGGTCGCCCTCCCGCCAGATCGTCAGCTTCATCTTGTAGGGCCCGTTCCCGAGCCCGTCGTCGTCGATCCAGTCCTCGAAGCTCTGCGGCTCCTCCGGGATCGCGACCTGGATCAGCTTCCGCATCGCCTCGTGGGTGCGGTCGAGCAGCGCCTGCAGCGCGGCCAGGTAGGTCTCCTTGCCGAAGCGGTCGCAGAGCTCCATCACACGCTTCTCGCCGGAGCGGCAGCCGGCGACGATCGCGAAGAGGTCGGCGCGGTTCATCTCCGGCAGGCGGACGTTGTTGAAGATCAGCCGGAGCACGTCCTCCTGCGGGACGCCGCGCTCGAGGATCTTGATCGGCGGGATGATGATGCCCTCCTCGAAGATCGTCTTCGCGCCGGTGGGGAGCGAGCCGGGCAGCGGGCCGCCCGCGTCCATCTGGTGCCCGAACTGCGACGACCAGCCGACGAGCTCGTCCTCGTAGAAGATCGGCACGAGCACGAGCCAGTCGTTCGTGTGCGAGATCGACGCCGAGCACTTGAACGGGTCGGACGTGAGGATCACGTCGCCCGGGTACACGCCCCGGTCCCAGGTCTCCATCATCTCGTTGATGTAGGCGCCGAACTGGCCGACGACCATGCGGCCACGCGGGTCGGTGATCATCGGGAACTCGTCGTGCTGCTCCCTGATCACCGGGCTCATCGCCGAGCGGAAGAGCACGGCGTCCATCTCGTAGCGGGCGCTCTTCAGCGCGCCCTCGATGATGTCGAGGGTGACGGGGTCGACCTCGAGATCGGGGATCTCTGCGATACGGAGCTCTTCCAGCACGGGGGAAACCGGCTTTCCCCCCTGGGCCCCCTCCTGCTCAGTCTGCACGGTGGCTCCCTTCGGGGGTGATCAGGATGTTGAAGTTCGCGTCGACGGTTGCCTGGTAGCCCGGGAGGACGACCGTCGTCGAGTCGAACTCGGTGACGATCGCGGGGCCCTCCAGGGTCGCTCCCGGCTCGAGCTTCGCGCGGTCGTAGATCTTCGTCGGCACGCGCCGTCCGTCGAAGACGACCTGCTGCTCGTCGACGACCGCAGGGGCCGCGTCCTTCGAGCCGAGGTCGCCGACGGGGAGCTCGGGCTTCGGCACGGCGCCGTACCCGACCGCGCGCAGGTTGACGATCTCGCACGCCGTGTCCGGCATGCGGAAGCCGTACAGCTGCTCGTGGAGGCCGTTGAACCGCTCTTCGAGGTCGGCCAGGCCGTTGCCGCGGACCTCGTCCGGGTCGAGCGCGACCGGGATCTCGTAGCCCTGGCGGTGGTAGCGCATGTCGGCGCTGTAGGCGATCCGCTGGTCGCCCGTGTCGATGCCCTCGCCCTCGAGCCATGCCTGCGCATGGCCGCCGAGCCCGTCGAGGATGTCCGCGACCTCCGTCCCGCTCGCTTCGGCGAGCAGGCGGATGTAGGTCTGCGCGAACTCGTCGCGGAAGTCGGCGACGAGGTCGCCGATCGCGCAGAGCAGCCCGGGCGCGGGCGGGACGATCACCGGGAACGAGCCCATGAGCTTCGCCAGCGCGTTCGCGTGCAGCGGCCCGGCGCCGCCGTAGGCGACGAGCGCGAAGTCGCGGGGATCGTGGCCGCGCTGGACGGACACGAGCCGGAGCGCCCCGGCCATGTTCTCGTTCACGATCGCGAGGATGCCCTCCGCGGCCTGCTCGACCGAGTCGAGCCCCATCGCGCGTGCGACCTTCTGAACCGCGGCCGTGGCCGCCTCGACGTCGAGCTGAATCTCGCCGCCGAGCAACTGCGGCGGCAGGTGGCCGAGGACGACGTTCGCGTCGGTGACGGTCGGCTCGGTGCCGCCCCGGCGGTAGCACAGCGGGCCGGCATCCGCGCCGGCCGAGCGTGGCCCCACCCGGAGCGTGCCCCCCGCTCCCGGCCTGCTCTGCGCGATCGGCGACCTCGTCGCCGACTTCCGCGACGAGTTCGCCCAGACGTACATCCGCCTGCTCTCGGAGGCCGAACCGGGCGAGGTGGCCGGAATCCTCGACGAGCTGGGAGGCCGCGCGGACGACTGGCTCGAGAGCGAGGGCATCGCTGCTGACGCCCGGTCGATCACGCACACGGCCGACATGCGATACCACGGACAGGGCTACGAGATCCCGGTGGCGCTCGATCCCGCCGAGGCGCGCGACGGCCTCGGCGAGCTCGAGGAGCGCTTCAACGGCCTGCACGAGCAGCTGTACGGCTTCCGGATGCCCGGCACCGAGTCGGAGATCG
>JBKPRD010000353.1:0-5158 GCA_046734415.1 Actinomycetota bacterium
GCCCGAGCTTCTCCTCCGCGTAGGTCCGCATCGCCTCGCTCACCTCGACGTTCTTGCCCTTCACCTGCAAGCGCATCTCGGCTCCCTTCGGAAGCGGTCTTTCGCTTCTTCGGACTCTAGTCGATCTCACCCGCGCACGGCGCGCGCGAAGGTGACGACATCGACGGAGCGGGCGCCCGCCGAGCGAAGAGCGGAGGCGGCTGCGCCGACGGTCGAGCCGGTCGTGTAGACGTCGTCGACGAGCAGAAGGCGACCGTCGACCGACTCGGCCCGGAAGGCCCCGCGCACGTTCCGGCGGCGGGCCTGGCGGGAGAGGCCGCGCTGCGGCCGCAGCGGACGCGTCCGCCGCAGGAGCGGCGCGACCGGCAAGTCCCAGAGCCGCCCGAGCTCGTGGGCGAGGCGCTCGGGCGGGTGGTGCCCGCGACTCAGGCTCCGGTCTCCGTCGGGCGGGACGAAGGCGATGATCAGGTGTTCGGACGGCGGCGGCACGACCTCGGCGACGACCGAGGCGGCGAGCGGGGCGAGCCCGCGGAGGCCTCGCTCCTTCCAGGCGGAGACGAGGGCGCGGACAGACTTGCCGTACTCCACGCCGGCGCGCGCGGAGGCGAAGGCAAGCTGCCGCCCGACGCACTCGCGGCAGCGGGCGACCGGCCAGGCGACGGGCGCGCCGCACCGGGCGCATAGGGGTCCCTCGAGCCTCGGTAGCGAGGCCGTGCACCGGGCGCAGACGGTGGCGCCCGGGACCGAGCAGACGACGCAGCGGCGAGGAAACAGGAGGTCGAGCAACACATGTCGCCACGGTAGGCGACAACCTCGAACGTGTCTGCGCCGGATGCGTGCCGACTCTGTGACGGGCCGGCAGCCCCCGACGCGCGGCGAGCCTCAGCTCAGGGTGGAGTACGACTCGCGCCGGGGCAGTCCGACCCGCTCGCGCCAGCGGTTGTCCGCCTCGAGCAGCTGCTCGTGGCTGCCGATGTCGTACCACTCGCCCTCGAACGCGTAGGCGTAGACGCGCTCGCGCGGAAACAACCAGGCGACGAGCCGACCGGGCTGGTCGGGCGGGTTCCCCTCGGCCAGGTACTGCTCGACGAGCGGCAGGTGGTCGCGGTGGTAGAGGTACGTCGCGGTCGCCGCGAGCGTGCTGGCGGGTTCGGAGGGCTTCTCCTCGAACCCGACGACTCGAACGTCCTCGTCGACCTCGACGACGCCGTAGTGGGTCGCGAGCTCGAGATCGCCGCAGTCGTAGACGGCGAGGGCGCTCGCGACGCCCTTCGGCTTCCAGAACGCGACCAGCCCGGACAGCGAGAAGTCGAAGAGATTGTCGCCGGCGATCACGAGCAGGTCGTCGTCGAGCCCGGTCTGCTCGAGCACGAACGCGATGTCTCCGATCGCGCCCAGCCGGTCGTCGTTCGACTCGGTGCCGTCGTCATGGACGGCGATCGCGGGGCGGCCCGAGGCCCAGCGGCGAAAGTCGTTCACGAACCGCCTGTTCGTGACGAGGTGGATGTCATCGCTCACCTCCTCGATCTTGTCGCACACCCAGTCGAGCATCGGCCGGCCGGCGACCGGCAGCAGCTGCTTCGGGATCGAATCGGTCAGCGGGGCGAGCCGGGTCGCGTAGCCGGCGGCCAGGACGATCGCCCTCATGTGACCACCGCTCCGGCGAGCGACTGCGAGTAGGGTGCCCGATGCACGCCGTGCTCCGTCACGATCGCGGCGACGAGCTCGCCCGGCGTGACGTCGAATGCCGGGTTGCGCGCCGGGAAGCGAGCCGTCACCTCGGCACCGGGGCGCTCCTCGATCGGGATGTCGGCGCCGCTCGATGTCGCCAGGTCGACGGTCGAGCTCGGCGCGACCACGTACAGCGGAACGCCGTGATGGGCCGCGAGCACCGCCAACGTGTAGGTGCCGATCTTGTTTGCAGTGTCGCCGTTCGCCGCTATCCGATCGGCCCCGGTGACGACCGCGTCGACCTCCCCGCGGGCCATCATCAGCCCGGCTGCCGCGTCGGCGATCACGGTCTGCGGAATACCCGCCTCCTCGAGCTCCCACGCCGTCAGCCGCGCGCCCTGGAGCAGCGGCCGCGTCTCGTCGACGAGCACGTGCTCCAGCAGGCCCTGTTCCCAGGCCGCACGGAGCGCACCGACCGCCGTGCCGTAACCACCCGTCGCAAGCCCGCCGGCGTTGCAGTGCGTCAGCGCGCGCGTCCCCGGCTGGAGCAGCGTCGCGGCGTGCTCGGCCATCCGCCGACAGCGTTCGACCTCCTCACGGTGGATCTCGCGAGCGCGCTCGGCCGGATCCCCGCCCCGACGCTCCATCTCGCCGAGCGCCCATGCCAGGTTCACCGCCGTCGGCCTTGCGGCGGCGAGCGTCGCGACGGCGGCACCGAGGTCCTCCCCGCGCCGCCCCGCCAGCGCATACCCGTACGCGGCGGCGATTCCGATCGCCGGCGCGCCGCGAACCGCGAGCGTGCGGATCGCCTCCGCGACCTCGAGCGACGAGGCGCAGCGCAGCTCGACCTCCTCGTCGGGCAGGCGCCTCTGGTCGAGGACGACGACGGCATCGTCCTCGAGCCGGACGATCCGCTCGGGCTCCAGCATCCCCGGAGTCTAGGACGCGGCTACCCGACCGGCTGCGCCCGCGGCTCGCTCTCCGGCGCGTCGGCGGCGCCGAGCTCGCCGCGCTGGCCGTGCCTGCGCTCGCCGAGCAGGAAGGCTCCGGCGACGACGGCGGCGAACGCCGCGATGCGGACGGCGCCGAGCCAGCCGCTCGGCAGCGGCTCGCCGAAGATCGTCATCCCGGCGACGATCGGCAGCGCGTTGGTGAGCAGCGTCGCGATGCCTGCGGTGACCAGCGCGTCGCCGCGCTGGAACCCGGCCTGGAGGACCGCCGTTCCGGCGCCGTAGCAGGCGATCAGGCCCGCGAAGAAGCCGAGGTTGCCTCCGTCGACCGCGCTCTTGGTGGCGATGTCCCCGGCCGCGAAGAGCAGCCCGGTGGCGAGACCGAACGCGGCTCCGGCCCCGATCACGCGGGGTAGCAGGCGGATCGCCAGCGCTGCCCCCGCTCCGGATGCGAGGATCCAGAGCCCGACCGGCACGTAGCCCGGGTCGGATCCCTCGCGGTGGTCTCCCGCCAGCGAGATGCCGAGCAGCGCGAGCCCGCCGACGGAGAGCCCGACCGCGGCCCACTCGTGGCGCGCCAGCGGAACCTGCGTCATCCGCGACTGCATCACGGCCAGGATCCCGACGCCGCCGGCCGCGGTCGCCTGCACGAGCGAGAGGGGCGCGAGCGCGAGCGCCAGGACGTACAGGCACCATCCGAAGATCTCCGTCGTGAAGCCGGTGACCCAGCGCGGCGTCCGTAGGAGGAGTCCCACCGAGCGGATCGGGTGGCGCAGCGTGAGCGGAGGCAGAGTCCGTACGGCCGAGTGCTCGAGCAGGTACCCGAAGCTCAACGCCGAGGCGGAGACCAGGGTGACGGCGAGTGCGAACGCGATTCGCATCGCTGGACCCCATTATCGCGACAAGGGAGGGTCGCGGGGCCGGGGCGCAGGCGCGGTCAGAACGTGAGCACGGGCGAGTTCAACGACTCGCTCACCGTTTCGATCTGACTCAGCGAGCGGGGACAGGCCTTGACGGCCTGCCCCCGCTCGGCGGATTAGGTTCCCTCGTCCCAGCTCGCGAGGTACTTGGCCTGCTCCTCGGTGAGCTGGTCGATGTCGATGCCCATCGTCGCGAGCTTCAGCCGCGCGATCTCGCGGTCGATCTCTTCCGGCACCGGATAGACCTTCCGCTCGAGCGACGCCGCGTTCGCGACCGCGTACTCCGCCGCGAGCGCCTGGTTCGCGAAGGACATGTCCATGACGAGCGCCGGATGCCCCTCCGCGGCGCTGAGGTTCACCAGCCGGCCCTCGGCGATGAGGTAGAGCCGCCGGCCGTCCTCGAGCGTGAACTCCTCCACGAACTCGCGCGCCTGGCGCGTCTCCACCGCGAGCGCGCGCAGCGCGGGCTTGTCGATCTCGACGTCGAAATGGCCCGTGTTCGAGAGGATCGCTCCGTCCTTCATCCGCGACATGTGCTCTGCCGTGATCACGCCCTTGTCGCCGGTCGCCGTGCAGAAGACGTCGCCGATCTCGGCCGCCCGCGCCATCGGCAGCACTTCGAAGCCGTCCATCGCGGCCTCGAGCGCCCGCATCGGATCGACCTCGGTGACGATCACGTGCGCGCCCATCCCACGCGCGCGCGAGGCGACGCCGCGCCCGACCCAGCCGTATCCGCCGACGACGAACCGCTTGCCGGCGAGCAGCACGTTCGTCGCCCGGATGATCCCGTCGATCGTCGACTGGCCCGTGCCGTAGCGGTTGTCGAACAGGTGCTTCGTCTTCGCCTCGTTGACGGCGATGATCGGGAAGCCGAGCTTGCCGTCGGCCTCGAGCGCCTTCAGCCGGATGACGCCGGTGGTCGTCTCCTCGGTGCCGGCGATGATGTCGCCGAGCTGCTCGCGGCGGGCCGAGTGCAGCACGCCGATCACGTCGGCGCCATCGTCCATCGTCAGCTGCGGCTTGTGGTCGACTGCCGCCTCGATGTGGGAGTAATAGGTGTCGTTGTCCTCCCCCTTGATCGCAAAGACGGCGATGTCGTAGTCGTCGACCAGGGCTGCGGCGACGTCGTCCTGGGTCGAGAGCGGGTTGGAGGCGCAGAGGACGACGTCTGCCCCTCCCGCCTTGAGCGTGCGGGCGAGGTTCGCCGTCTCCGTCGTCACGTGCAGGCATGCGGAGATCCGGTAGCCGGAGAGCGGCTGCTCGCGCGCGAAGCGCTCGCGGATCGCGGCGAGAACCGGCATCTGCCGGTCGGCCCACTGGATACGCCGCACGCCCTCGGGCGCGAGCGCCAGGTCCTTCACGTCGTATCGCTTTGTCGTCGCCATGGTTCCTTTCGGTTCAGGCGGCCAGCAGCCGCTCGTGCTTGCGCTGTTCCCACTCGAGGGCGCTCTCGCGCCCGGACAGCCAGGTGTGCACCGCGTCGCGCAGGCCGGGTTCCTGGCGCAGCCGCGCGGCGAACGCGAGATCGGAGAGCTCGACGCCGAATCGGGCGCGGAGCTCCCGGAGTGTGCGGAGCTGGTTGACCTCGCGGAGACCGTAGACGCGGTAGCCGCTCGG
>JBKPRD010000354.1:0-3787 GCA_046734415.1 Actinomycetota bacterium
CAGGCATCGAAAGGAGACGATGCTCATGAAGCTATTTCTTGTCTCACTTGTTGCCGTTTGCGCCCTGATGATGGCCTTGGCTGGCTCGGCGTTTGCCAGCCCGGACAGTCACTTCCCGGAGGGAGTGTCTACACCCGGCACGGAGAACGCCTGCACGGTGCTGTCAACCTCACCGGCGGCCTTGACGGGGTCGGACACTGGGTTCGCGAACAAGGGTGAACTGTTCATGGACGCTTGTCTCGGCGGACTGTAAGGAGGAGATGCTCTCACTAGGTAGGAGTCAAGGACTTTGGTCCTTGACTCCACCTGGTACTTCAAGTCGTATCGGTGGAGGACAGCGCCACGGAAAGGTCCTCGTGAGGGTCGCCGCCTAGCGGTCAGATCGCACCGGCGCCATCGGCATCTCCGAGGACGGCATCGCCCAGGGAGACGGCGAGGGTCAGGGCAGCCTCCAGCTCGAGTGGCCTCTCATTGACCCTGTGGCCGAGCATCTCCTCTGCCCTTCTGATCCGGTCGGCCACGGTGTTCTTGTGGACGAACAGCTCCTCTGCCACGCGAGTGGGGCTCCCGCCGGAGACCAGGAAGGCCAAGACCGTTTCGCGCAGCCGCTCGGCTGTTCCCCCCGTCGCGGCCAGCGCCCCCAGTTGATTGGTGACGAAACTGCGGGCCCGGGGCAGGTCGCTGGTCAGCAATGAGACGAGCTCCACGCGGACGTAGCTCGTCACCGATGGAGCGGCATCGCCGAGCAAGGCGCAGACCCGCGCCGCCTGCTTCGCCTCGTCGTGGGAGCTGCGGAAACCGGCCACCCCCTCGCCGGGCCTCCCAAAGGCCACGATGACTCCCGAGGGCGGCTCGTAGCCCTCCAGAACATCTGTAGCCGGCGGATCGAAGGATCCGCACCAGACATCGAACCGCGCAGCGCCGGACGCGAGGATGAGCGGCTCTCCGCCGGCGAGCGCCGCGGTCGCCTCTTTGACCGCGCGCTCGAGTCCTTCGACCTCGCTCGCCCCGCTCGAGACCCGCATCGCCACGTGGTTCCGGCGCAGTTCGTAACCCAGGCGACGTGAGGCCGCCTCGGTGTCAACGGGCTCACCTCCAACGATCTCCCGGACGGTGTCCGCCCGAAGCTGTTCCGCGCCGCGGAGCATTCGCTCCCGCTCGGTGCCGAACTCCTCGACGAGGGCGGCGGAGATCCGATCGACGTAGGCGAACATGAAGGCTGAACTCTCGTCCTGACCGGCCCTGAGCTCGCCGGAGTCATCGACGCGTCGTGCCAGGGCCTCTGACCAGATCTCCCAGGTGTAGGCGTGGCCGAGGCGATAGGAGCGCAGCAGCACCGGCAACGGCAGATCGCGGCGAACGTTGCCGCGGACGAAGGTCATTGCCTCGGGTGGGACCACGATGTCCTCGACCCGCGCGCCGTGGGCGAGCATCCGAATCACCTGGCCGATGTTGGCCTCGGTGCTGGCGCGTAGCTCGTCGAGGAGCTCGTCGTCCTCGATCTCGCCGAGCTCCGGGATCCTCGCCGAGATGTATTCGGCCATTCCACGCCCCAGCTCGGGGATGGCCGGCAACAGCTCCTCCGCGGTTTCGCGCACCGCCGATCCAATACTGGCCTGTGGGGCCACCGAAGCCATCTCCTCCGACTCTCGATGCTACTCCGAGGTGGTCCCTGAGCACAATCGCGGCGGCCAAAGGTGTGACCGCAGCACAGATTTCGTAGATCCGCGGAGCTTGCCAGGGGACTGGCCGGTGGGTTCACGGGCGCGAACGGCGGCCTCGGAGGCGCAGGCTGTGGCGCATGGCGACGGCAATTCCGAGTGTGTCCGCTCGTCACAGCGTGAGCGCCGAAGTTTGTGACCCCAGACCGTGGGACGTACATCGAGCCGCTTCTAGGGTCGTGGTCGAGAACGGAAGCAACTGAAAGGAAGCGCAATGGAGAACGTACTCACCATCAACTTCACCGAAGACGGCAACGCCTATGAGGCTCTGACCAATCTCAAGGAGCTCGACGACCAGGGCCGGCTGGGCCTCGAAGGCGCGGCCGTCGTGGAGCGACATGAGGACGGCACGATCGCCATCAAGGACGAGGTTGGCGACATCGGCTACAAGGGCGCCGCGACGGGCGGTGTCGTCGGCCTGATCGTCGGAATCCTCGGCGGTCCGATCGGTGTCCTGCTCGGTGGAGCCACCGGCGTCCTGATCGGCTCGCTCTTCGACCTGGACGACATGGATGAGACCGACTCGGTCCTGAGCATGATGTCCCGGACCGTGCGAGTGGGCCATGCTTCGGTCATCGCCGAGGTCGTGGAGCAGAACCCCGAGGTCATCGATGCGGCCATCCAGCGGCTGGATGGCAAGATCCTCCGGGTGCCGCTCGCTGACGTCGAGGACGAGATCGCTGCCGCTGACGAAGCCCAACGCGCCGCCAAGAGGGAGGCTCGCAAGAAGCTCCACGAGGAGCGGCGGAAGGAGGGCAAGGAGAAGGTCAAGGCGAAAATCGCCGAGCTCAAGTCGAAGCTCCACCTCGACCACCCCGTCGGGGCCGATCGGAACTAGGCCATGGCGAGCGCGAACACCATCTCGGTGGCGCCCGTCAAGGACGGCTGGGTCGTGATGCTCACCGACGGGCGCGAGCTTGCGCGTTTCACCGGCCCGGACGCCAAGCGCAACGCGCTCCGCTACGCAGCCAGCGCCAATCCGGTTCGTCGCCACCCACCGATCGACATCGTGCGCCGTGCGCGCGAGAAGCGCGGTGGGTGGCGACCCGGGCCAAGCCAGAGTTGAACTCATCGATTGGAGGACCACATGCACGTAACGCCCGCATCATTTGACTCGTTCGGCGATGGGCTCACCCGGGAGGCCGCCGAGGGCCTGTCTCGTAACTGGACGACCCTGCTGCTCGACGGCATCGTCCTGATCGTCGCCGGCGTCCTGATCTTCAGCATCGACTGGAGCGTCAGGAGCCTCTCCACGTTCATCGGAGCGCTGTTCATCTTCGAGGGCATCTACGCGATGCTGGTCGCCGGCATAGACAACCGTGCGGCCAACGTCATCACCGGATTGCTCTCCGTGGCGGCGGGCGTTGTGATCATCGCCTGGCCGGGTCCGAGCCTGACCGTGCTCGGCATCTTCCTGGGCTCGTGGTTGATCGTGGTCGGCACCCTCACCATCGCCGGGGCGTTCGCCGCGAGCGACGTCCTGCCCAACTGGTGGTTGCTGCTGCTGCTGGGCCTGGCCGAGGTCCCCCTGGGGGTCCTCGCGCTCGCGGACCCCGGCGCGACGCTCGCGGCGATCATCACGGTCGGCGGGATCTGGGCAGTCGCGATCGGAGCGACGCGAGTCGTGCTCGCCTTCCAGCTCAGGAACCTGCCGAAGGAAGTCGCCTCATCGAACTGAACGGAGGGGCTCTCATGGCCGCAAAGACCGCACTCATCCTCGTCATCTCCGGGCTGCTCGGCCTCGAGGCGCTCGCATGAGCGGGCGCCGATCACAAGCCGAGCCGCACCCGGCCCACAACGGCAGGCCGCGTCGGCGGGTCCACAAGCTCCTGTTTCCGGTACCGAAGCTGAAGCCCCCGATCGATCCCGCCCTGCTGCAGCACGAGAAGGAGCGTGCCGATGCCGCGCAGAACCGGATTGCGGACAGGATCACGACCTTCTCGGGCTCGATGCTGTTCGTCTACATCCACATCATCTGGTTCGGGTGCTGGATCGGCTTCGGCGGCGTCGAGGACTACCCCTTCGGGCTGCTGACGATGATCGTCTCGCTCGAGGCGATCTTCCTC
>JBKPRD010000355.1:0-15179 GCA_046734415.1 Actinomycetota bacterium
CGGCGTCGAGGTGGCTTGCGCGGCGGTCGACGAAGACGAGCGCCGTGCCGGTGCGCCGTTCGTCGTACAGATAGGTGTGGTCGCGGCTGGCCGGCACGACGATCAGCCCGTCGACGCGTCGCTCCCGGAACGAGCCGATCAGCTCCCGCTCGCGCTCGGGATCCTCGTCGCAGCTGCCTGCAAAGACCAGGACGCCACGCTCGCGCGCAGCATCCTCGACGGCGCGGTGAAGCTCCGACGAGAACGGGTTCGAGACATCCTCGAGCACAAGCCCGATCGTCTGCGTCTTACGGCCTCGCCGGCGAAGCGTGGCGGCGTTGGCATCACGCCTGTAGTTGAGCTGGTCGATCGCCCGCCTGACCCTCGCCTCGAGCCCCGGGCTGACCCCCGGCTCCGAATTGACGACGCGCGACACCGTCTTCACGGCCACCCCGGCAAGGGCGGCGACGTCGACCATCGTCGGGCGGCGCTTCGTTTCGATGGGCAATTCTGACAACGAAAGTCAAGCACGATCGGCGTGCAAAGCGAGTGGAGTTTACAGACAACCACCTCCGCTTGACATCGTTGTCATGACAACGTTATCTTTCCCCAGTCTGTGAGACGGGTCATCAAGCGCTCGCCACGACGACGTGGCGCTCATGGGCAGACCCGAGCTGCTGAGCCGGCCGCCCGCGCACCCGTCTACGGGCTGCGTCAGAGCTCGCCGGGGACTCTGTCGTCTCCAGGCGGACTCGACGATCCGACCGTCATCCGCTCAGGAGGAGGCATCCGCCATGCAAAAAGCACGGTCCGGGAGTGTCCGTAGCCGGAGGACCCTCGCGGTCGCTCTGGCCGTCGCGATCGTCGTCGTCGTGTCGGCGATGTTCGTGGCGGCGGCATCAGGCAGAAGCACCGCCAAGACGATCAGCGTAGCCATCGTCGCGAACGGCCAGATGTTGGACATCTCGAAGTTGACGCCGTCGCTCTTCACGGCGAAGACCGGGATCAAGGTGAAGTACACGATCCTCGACGAGACCAAGCTCCGCCAGGTGACGACACGCGACGTCGGCTCCGGCGGCAAGGCGTTCGACGCCGTGATGATCGGCCCCTACGAGGCGCCGCAGTTCGGCGCAGCCGGGCTGTTGCAGGACCTGACCTCGCAGGCGAAGGCCGACAAGGCGTACAACTACAACGACCTGATCCCGGCGGTACGCAACGCACTGTCGGCGAAGGGCCGCATGTACGCGTCGCCGTTCTACGGCGAGTCGTCGTTCGTGATGTACCGCAAAGACGTTCTCGCCAAGGCCGGCGTCAAGATGCCGCTGCATCCCACGTGGCAGCAGGTCGCGGCAATAGCACGCAAGATCAACAGTCCGTCGATGGCGGGCATCTGCCTGCGCGGCAAGCCGGGCTGGGGCGAGCTCGGCGCCGTCTTCACGACGATGCTGAACACGTTCGGCGGCACCTGGTGGTCCGCGAAGCCGAACGGCGAGCCCGACAAGGCGCAGGTCGACCAGCCGGCCTTCAAGGCCACGCTCGACTTCTACGCGAAGCTCGTGCAGGACGCCGGCGAGAAGGACGCGGCGAACTCGAGCTACAACGAGTGCCTCACCCAGTACCAGGCCGGCAAGGTGGCGATGTGGTACGACGCTACGGTGGCCGCGGGTTTCCTCGAGGCCCAGGACAGCCCCGTGAAGGGCAAGAACGGCTACGCCTTCGCCCCGGTCTCCAAGACCAAGTCGTCCGGCTGGCTCTGGACATGGGCGCTCGCGATCCCGAAGAGCTCACCCAACCCGGCCGACGCCTGGAAGTACATCGCGTGGGCAACCGGGCCGCAGTACCTCAAGGCGGCCGGGTCGCGAGTGAAGGGCGGCTGGGCGGCGATCCCGCCGGGCACGCGCCTCTCGACCTATCGCATCCCGCAATACAAGGCCGCCGCGAAGGCGTTCGCCGCGACGACACTCGCGGCGATGAAGGCGGCCCCGATCAACAACCCGGGCACGACGAAGCGGCCGGGGCTGCCGGGCGTGCAGTACGTCGGCATTCCGCAATTCCAGGACGTCGGCAACCGCTGCACCCAGCTCTTCTCGTCCGTAATCGCAGGCTCGATGAGCGACACGCGAGCGCTGAGCCAGTGTCAGCAAATCGCGTCGCAGGCGGTGAAGTAGCCCTCCCTTGACCGCCTCAGCCGTCGACGTCGCGCTGACGAAAGGAAAAACCGGCGACCCCTTTTCGTCAGCGTGGCGTCGGCGGCTCCCCTTGCTGCCGGCGCTGCTCTACGTGGTGCTGGTCACGCAGCTGCCGTTCATCGTCTCGATCTACTACAGCTTCACCGACCTCAAGGACAAGACCCAGTCGCTCGTGCCGGAACCGACCAGGTTCGTCGGGCTCGACAACTACAAGCAGATCTTCAGCGACCAGTTCTTCCGCGAGGCGATGTGGACGAGCGTCAAGATGACCGTGCTCGCGGTCCTGCTCTCGCTGATCATCGGGACGGTGTTCGCGGTCCTGCTCGACCGCGCGTTCTTCGGCCAGGGCATCATCCGCACGCTGCTGATCACGCCGTTCCTCCTGATGCCGGTGGTCGCGGCGCTGATCTGGAAGCAGCAGATGTTCTCGTCGCTCTTCGGCGTCCTCGACAAGGTGCTGACCTTCCTCGGCTTCAACTCGGTCCAGTTCATCTCCGACCACCCACTCGCGTCGATCGTCACGGTGCTCGTCTGGCAATGGACGCCGTTCATGATGCTGATCGTGCTCGCCGGGCTGCAGAGCCAGCCGTCGGACGTCATCGAAGCGGCGAACGTCGACGGCGCGAGCACCTTCGGCATCTTCCGCCAGCTCACGCTGCCGCACCTTCGGCGGTACCTCGAGCTCGGCGCCCTGCTCGGCTCGATCTACATCGTGCAGGCATTCGACGCCATCGACGTGATGACCGGCGGCGGCCCCGGATCGACGAACGTGCCGTATTACGTCTACCAGGAGTCGATCGGCGGCGGCTTCCGCTACGGCTCCGCATCGGCCTACGCGATCGTCGTCGTCGTCTTCTCGATCATCATCGCGACGTTCGCGCTGCGCGTCCTCTCGAGCCTCTTCAAGGACGAGGAGCGCGTATGAGGCGCGGGACGAGGCTCGGCGTCGGCGAACGGCGAACGGTGGTCGCCGGGCTCGGCGTCCTCGCGTGGATCGTCGGCCTGCTCTGGATCTTCCCGGTCGCGTGGACCGTGTTCACGAGCTTCAAGACCGAGCAGGACGCCGCAGCGCAGACGCTGCACCAGGGGCTCGGTTTCGGCCGCTACAGCGAGGTCGCTCATTCGACTCCCGGCACGCTCTCGCTTGAGACGGCATTCACGAACTCGCTGGTGGTGGTCGTCGTCTCGACGCTGATCGTCCTGTTGCTCGCGCTGCCGGCTGCGTACGCGCTTGCGATCCGCCCGATCCACAAGTGGCGAGACGTCCTCTTCTTCTTCATCTCCATCAAGTTCCTCCCGATCGTGGCCTCGATCTTCCCGATCTACGTGTACGCACAGAAGTGGAACCTGATCGGCACTCGCACCGTCCTGATCTTCCTCTACATCGCGATCAACCTCCCGCTCGCGATCTGGATGCTGCGGTCGTTCTTCATGGAGGTGCCGCGCGAGCTGATCGAGGCAGCGGAGATCGACGGCACGAGCCTCCTCAACCAGCTGCGCCAGGTGATCGTGCCGATCACGGCGCCGGGCATCGCCGCGACTGCGCTCTTGTGCCTGATCTTCGCCTGGAACGAATACTTCTACGCGTTGCAGCTGAACTTCGCGAGCGGGTCGACGATCCCGCAGTGGGTGGTGTCGAACGTGTCGACCCGCGGCAACTTCCTCGCGAAGCTGTCGGCGGCCTCGATCATCGCGTGCCTGCCCGTCGTTCTCGCCGGCTGGGTCGCGCAGAAGCGGATGATTCGCGGGCTCTCGATGGGCGCGCTCAAGTAAGAGGAGACTGATTCGTGGCTTCCGTCCAGTACGACGAGGCGACCCGGCTCTATCCGGGCACACCGAAGCCGGCGGTCGACAAGCTCGACCTCTCGATCGACGACGGCGAGCTGCTCGTCCTCGTCGGGCCGTCGGGATCCGGCAAGTCGACGGCGCTACGGATGCTGGCGGGGCTAGAGCCGCTCGACGCGGGCCGCATTCTGATCGGCGGCAAGGACGTCTCCGCAGTGCGACCCCGTGACCGGGACATCGCGATGGTCTTCCAGAGCTACGCGCTCTACCCGAACCTCGACGTCGCCCAGAACATGGGCTTCGCACTGAAGCAGCACGGCGTGCCGAAGGAGGAGCGCCTGAAGCGTGTGCGCGAGGTCGCGAAGCTGCTCGATCTCGAGCCGTACCTCGACCGCAAGCCCCGCAACCTCTCGGGCGGGCAGCGTCAGCGTGTGGCGATGGGCCGCGCGATCGTCCGCCAGCCGCAGGTCTACCTGATGGACGAGCCGCTCTCGAACCTCGACGCCAAGCTCCGGGTGCAGACGCGCGCCGAGCTCGTCGAGCTCCAGCAGCGCCTCGCAGTGACGACCGTCTACGTGACTCACGACCAGGTCGAGGCGATGACGATGGGCCATCGGGTCGCCGTCCTCCGCGACGGCGACCTGCAGCAGTGCGACGCGCCTTCGACCCTGTACCACGAGCCCGCGAACCTGTTCGTCGCCGGATTCATCGGCTCGCCCGCGATGAACATGCTGCCCGTCACGTTCGACGGCTCGGTCAAGATCGCCGGCGCCGAGATCCCGATCGGCGACGCTCTCGGTGGCGAGGGCATGATCATCGGCTTCCGCCCGGAGACGGTCCTGATCGGCGAAGACGGGCCGATTCCGGCCCGCATTCGCCTCGTCGAGGACCTCGGCTCCGAGATGTTCGTCCACCTCGTCATTCATCACGACTCGGAGGACCGGCGGATCGTTGCCAAAGTGGACCCGCCGTTCGCGGGCAAGCCCGACGAGGATGTTCGCCTCGCGCTCCGCGGGTCCCTGCACCTGTTCGATGCGACGGAGGTGAGGCGGGCGACGGTCACGCTGTGAGCGCCGTCCCGCTCAGGTCGTCGAACCTCGACGCGATCGGTGCACTCGGCCTGCCGGTCCCGCGCTACGACCGCACCGCTCTCAAGCCACGGATCCTTCACCTCGGCGTCGGCGGCTTCCACCGCGCCCACATGGCGCTCTACACCGACGAGGTCGCTGCAGACGGCGAGGACTGGGGCATCCGCGGCGTCGGACTCCTCGATGCAGACCGCCGCATGGCCGACGTCCTCGGGAGTCAAGATCACCTCTACACCCTGATCGAGCGAGACAGCGACTGCTCACGCCCACGCGTCGTCGGCAGCATCGTCGACTACGCGCTCGCGGCGAACGACGTCGAGGCGTTCGCACAGCGAGTCGCCGATCCACAGCTGGCGATCCTCTCGATGACGATCACCGAGGGGGGTTACTCGCTGACCGGCGGAAACGCGACGATCGAGGGGATCGTCGACGGTCTCGAAGCACGCCGCGCACGCGGCGGCCGGCCGCTGACCGTGCTCAGCTGCGACAACGTGCACGGCAACGGCGACGTCGCCCGCGCGGCAATCACGGCCGTTGCCGAAGGGCAGGGTACGGAGCTGATGTCCTACATCGAGACGAGCACGTTCCCGAACTCGATGGTCGACCGAATCACGCCACAGACCGAGGACGGCGATCGAGCATGGCTGCGCGACGAGATCGGCGTCGACGACGGGTGGCCCGTCGTCTGCGAGCCGTTCAGGCAATGGGTGATCGAAGATCGATTCGCGGCCGGTCGCCCGCGGTGGGAGGACGCCGGCGTCCTCTTCACCGACCGCGTGCACGACTGGGAGCTCTACAAGCTGCGGATGCTGAACGCGAGCCACTCGTGCATTGCCTACCTGATGGCGCTCACAGGTGTTGTCTACGTCGACGAGGCAGTCGCAATCCCCGTCGTTCGGCGCTATCTCGAGCAACTGCTCGCCGACGAGGCGATCCCCACGTTGGTCGAGATCCCCGGCCACCCCGCCGACGAGTACGCCGAGTCCGTGCTCCAACGCTTCGCCAACACAGGCGTCCGCGACCAGATCTCGCGCCTCTGCATCGACGGCACCGCGAAGTTCCCGAGCTTTCTCATCCCCACCATCGAGGCACAGATCGAACGCGGCGGCCCCGTCGCATGCGGAGCCCTCGCCCTCGCCGCCTGGGCTCGGTACCTTGCGACCGTACCGCCGACGATGCGTGCACCCGACTCGCGGGGAGAGCGAGCCGCCGCGCTCGCCCAGCGCTCGCTCGTCGACCCGCTCGCCTTTTTCGACCTCGAGGAAGTGTTCACCCAGTCGCTACGCGAAAGCGAACGCTTCCGCGACGCATTCGCTACAAACGCTGCCACTCTCGAGACGCTCGGCCCGCTCGGTGCGATCGAGAACGCGCTTCAGTAGGTTCCCGGACAGCTTTCAAACCGCAACCTGTCCGCCCTTCTCCAGAGTCTCACGTCGAGGGCGTAACGGCAAGACTCTGAGCCAGTCGTAGAGACCTGATCGGCGGGGCCGCGTGGCGATGCCTGGGTCTAGTCGCGCAGCCGTATGCGCTGTGGCGCCTGATTTGAGGTCTCCTCGAGGCGTATCCCAACCTCCTGCAGAAGCTTCCAGTGGATAGCAGGGGAGCCTTGCAAGAGCCTCTGAAAGTCCCGGCTATCCATCGAGAGCGCGCGCAACGGTGTGCCCGTCGTCACAGTCGCTGTTCGCGGCGAACCGGTGATCAGGGCGAGCTCGCCGAAGAAGTTCCCCGGACGGAGCGTGGCAAGCCTGCGTCCTCTCCGCCGAACATCGACCTCGCCCTCTATCACGATGAAGAACTCGCGTCCCGGGTCGCCCTCGCGAACTACCGGAGTTCCGGGCGGGTACTCGACCTCATGAGCAATCGAAGCGATCTGTCCAAGTTCCCGCCTCGAGCACCGCTCAAAAAGCGGCACCCTCGCGAGTAACGACACCTTCGCGTCCTTGCGCAGGTGCACGCACGCAATTTTACTCGTCTCTGGCCTGCGGCAACTCGGCGAGTTGTACGAGAGCTTGGCGGTCAACTCTTCTTTCCTACACCACCCGACGAGACTCTGCGTCCTTCCCTAGGCTGGCTTCCGGGTGAGAACCGGTCGTTGCAGAGGACGCCGACGACCGGTGCCCTCGGCACGTCTGTCAGCCGATCACGTACTGGAGTCCGACCTGGGTTTCAAGGGTTGCGCTGGCGGCGTGGAGCGATACCGACCACGTCTGGTCGCCGACGATGCCGTCGGCGCCGACACCGCCCCAGGTCTGGAAGGCCTCCACCGACGCTCGCGTGTGGGGCCCGAACGTGCCGTCAATGCCTTGCGGTGTCGTGTTCCACTGTCCGGGAGCGCCGTTGGTGAGCACAGTCTGAAGACTGCGAACAACATCACCCGTCGACCCCTCCTTCAGAACCGGCATCGGCCCTCCGTCAGGCAGGGCGTCCCACGTCAGTGGCCCGACGATTCCGTCAACCGTCAGTCCGGCGCCCTGCTGAAACTCCTTCACCGCAGCGTCCGTCAACGACCCGAACACCCCGTCAACAACAAGGCCAAGATTCGGCGTGCGCCGCAAAGCGCGCTGTAACCGTCTTACCGCACCACCTGTCGCGCCAACACTGATCGTGGGCTGACCCGGATTAGACATCCCCACCCCCTGGAGTCGTTACGAAGAAGCCTGGTCGATGCGCTCCTTACCGTCAAGGCAACGTAGCGTGAGCCTAGACGCGTGGCCGAACCCCCAGGCCTGGTTCAGGGCGTTCCTGACAGTTCAGAGTCCTTTTGCTTTGCCGGGTCGCGGCTTGCTATTCGCCCTTCCATTCGGGCGGCCGCTTCTCGAGGAAGGCGCACATCCCCTCTTGAGCGTCGCCGGCGAGCGAGTTCATCGCCATGACGGACTTCGTCAAGTCGTACGCGCGGTGCTCGTCCAGCTCCACTTGGGCGTAAAAGGCCTCCTTGCCAATCGCGACCGTGAGCGGGCTGGAGCGGGCAACCGCGTCGGCGAGGTCGGCGACGGCATTCTCGAGCGAGTCCTCGGGAACAACGCTGTTGATGAGCCCCCAGTCGCGGGCCGTCGCTGCGTCGATCATTTCGCCGGTCAGAAGCATTTCGAGTGCACGCTTGCGGCCGATCGCCCGGGAGAGCGGCACCATCGGAGTCGAGCAGAACAGACCGATCCTGACGCCGGGAGTGGCGAAGCGCGCCGTGTCGGCGGCAACCACGAGATCGCATGCTGCGACGAGTTGACAGCCGGCAGCGGTTGCGACCCCATGGACCTTCGCGATCACCGGCTGCGGAACGCGGTGGATCGTCTCCATCAGCACTGTGCAGACGTCGAAGAGATGCTGGTAGAAGGCCAGGTCGCGGCCGGTCATTTCGCTTAAGTCGTGACCTGCGGAAAACGCGGGTCCAGTGCCCTCGATCACGATCGTGCGCGTCTCCGGCTCGGCAGCAACCCACTCGAGCCCCCGGATGAGTTCCTCCATCAGTTCAAGCGACAGTGCGTTCCGCTTCTCCGGCCGATTCAGGGTGATCCGTGCGGATGGTCCGCGCGCGACTAGTAGGCCGGGGACGATCTCGGCAATCGCCATGCGTTGTAGGGTACGCCATCTCGAAGGGCGTTCATCTCTCACCACTGACTCCGCTCGCGTTTCTCGAGCGGTCGCGGGCCGCCTTTCCCGATCGGATCGCGGTAATTGATGGCGACGACCGGTTGACCTGGTCAGGGTTGTACGAACGGTCCCGGCAGCTCGCTTGCGCGCTGCAGACCAACAATGTCCGGCGCGGCGAGCGCGTCGCGTTCCTGGCTCCGAATGGACGTGAGCTGCTCGAAGCGCACTACGGCGTCCCGTGGGCAGGCGCTGCGCTGGTCGCCATCAACACCCGGTTGATGCCCGAGGAGATCGGCTACATCCTCGAGCACTCAGGCTCTCGTCTCCTCGTCGTCGACCCGACCCTCGCGCACCTCGTGCCGGAGAGCGCGTCCATTGAGATCGTCCGCTGCGGCGCGGAGTACGAGGACTTCATCGCGGCCGCATCCGACGGAGAGCCTGCGCCGCAGCTCGAGACCGAGGACGACACAATCTCGATCAACTACACGAGCGGGACGACCGGCCGGCCGAAGGGAGTCGTGTACACCCATCGCGGCGCGTATCTGAACGCGCTCGCCGAGATGCACCACGCCGGGCTCGACTCGCGGTCGGTGTACCTCTGGACATTGCCAATGTTCCATTGCAACGGATGGTGTTTCACATGGGCAGTGACCGCTGCCTCGGCGACGCATGTCTGCCTGCGCACGCTCGACCCGCTGGCCGTCTGGCGGCTCTTCGACGATGCCGGGGTCACGCACCTCTGCGGCGCACCGACCGTGCTCGTGATGCTCGGCTCTGACGAGGCCGCACACCCGCTCGAGCGGCAGATCACGGTCACCACCGCAGGAGCGCCGCCACCGCCTGCAGTGATCGCCCGTACAGAGGCCCTCGGCTTCGCGATCAACCACGTCTACGGTCTGACCGAGACGTACGGCCCGATCGCAATCTGTGAATGGAACCCGGATTGGGACAGTCTTGACGCCTCCGAACGTGCGCGGTTGAAGGCACGCCAGGGGCTCAACCTCGTCACCGCCGACGCGCTGCGCGTGGTCGACGAGCAGATGGGCGACGTCCCTTTGGACGCCGAAACGATGGGCGAGATCGTGATGCGAGGCAACAACGTGATGAAGGGCTACTTCGCTGACGAGGCGGCGACAACGGAGGCGTTCCGCGGCGGATGGTTCCACTCCGGCGACCTGGCGGTCATGCACCCGGACGGCTACATCGAGATCCGCGACCGAGCGAAGGACATCATCATCTCCGGCGGCGAGAACATCTCCACGGTCGAAGTCGAGCGCGTACTCGTTTCCCACCCAGACGTTCTCGAAGCGGCGGTGGTCGCGATGCCGGATGAGAAATGGGGCGAGCGGCCTCTGGCGTATGTCTCGCTGCGCCCGGGCGCCGCGCTGACCGACGGGGAGTTGATCGCCTTCGCACGCGAGACCCTGCCCGGGTTCAAGGCGCCGAGCGCGGTTGAGTTCGGGGAGCTGCCGAAGACCTCGACCGGCAAAGTGAAGAAGTTCGAACTGCGCGAGCGAGCCAGAAGGAAGCAAACCGCGACCTGAAAGGCCGCGAGGAGGGGCGGACCTCATTTCGTGACAGCGGCAGCCACCGGCTCGGCCTCCTTCGTTGTGAGCAGGACGGCGCCGGCGACAACGCCGGCGAAAGCGGCGATCCGAACAGCGCCCACCCATCCAGACGGCAGCGGCTCGCGGAACAGCACCATCCCGGCGAGAATCGGCAGCGCGTTCGTGAGCAGCGTCGACAGGCCGGCAGTGGTCAGCGCGCTCCCCTGCTGGAACGCTGCTTGGAGAACGGCCGTCCCAGACGCGTAGAAGACGATCAGGCAGGCGAGGAAAGCGTAGTTCTCGATCCCGCCGGACACGGCCATCTTCGTCGACACGTCCCCGGCGGCAAAGAGGATCCCGGAGGCTATCCCCCACGCCGGCCCGCGGCCGATCACGCGCGCGAGCGGCAGTACGCATGCAACTGCTCCTCCTGCCGAGGCGGCGAGCCAGACGCCGACCCAGCCATAGGTCGCGCCCGCCCCTTCATCGCGCGTGGAGAGGAGCGAAAGGCCCAGCAGCGCGAGGCCGGCGACGGACACGGCAGCGCCGATCCGCTCGCGCCGGGTGAGCGGCACGTGCCGTAGCCGCGCCGACATGACGGCGAGGATCCCGATCCCGCCCGCGGCCGTCGCCTGAACGAGCGACAGCGGCGCGAGCGCGAGAGCGACGACATAGAGCACGAACCCGGCCGCCTGGACACCGATCCCGAGAAGCCAGCGCTTCTGAGTGAGCAGAGAGCGCAGCGACGCGATCGGCCGGCGCAGCGAAAGCGGCGCCGCCTGCGACGAGACGTCGTGCTGAAACAGGTAACCGAGGTTCTGAGCGAACGCCGAGACGAGCGTCAGCACCAGCGCGAGCGCGATCTGCACCTCGCCTGCTTAGCAGGATTGCCTGCGCAGTACCGCTCCTCCTGGTGCTGAATCAGGAGTTCGCCTGCCCTCCAGGCAGTTTGACCAAGCGGTTGTTTACGCAGGCGCCTCCAATCCGGCCAGGCGGCTGTGGATGACGCTCTCGATCTCCCTCGCGCTCGTGCTGTTTCCGGTCACGGCGGAAACGAACCGGTCCCGGTCGATCGTGTAGAGCTCGACGTCCGTCGTCGCGGTGCAGGTGGCGCTCCGCGGCACGTCCCGGAGGAGCGCGATCTCTCCGAAGTAGTCGCCGGGCCCCAGCTCGTCGACGCGCCCGCCCTCCCTCGAGACCTCGACCCGTCCTGCCGCAACGACGTAGAAGAGGTCGCCGTCGTCGCCCTCTCGCACGAGCTCGGCTCCCGCAAGGGCTGTCACGGGCGAAAGGTGGGCAGCGAGCCGCTCAAGGGTCGTCGGCGGGAGCGGGCTGAAGAGCGGGATCGACTGGAGCATTCGGAGCTGTCGCTCCGGAACGACGACGGAGGCATCCACCGCGCGCAACCGCGGGAAGGCAAAGATCGTCAGGACTGGCAGGACGCCGCCGGCAACAACGAGGGCAGCCCGGACCCCCAGCTGGTCGACGAGCAGCGACCCGACGATGGACCCCACGCCGAGCGCGGCGATGACGAGGACTTCGAAGACGCCGAAGACCCGGGCGAGCACGGCGTCGTCGGTGCCACGCTGGATGAGCGTGAAGCCAGCGACGTCGAGAACAGCGTTGCCCGCTCCGACGGCCGCGAGGCAGATCACGGTCCACGCCGCATTCGGCCAGACGCCGATGAGCGCGATCGGAACGCCCCACATGACGAGCCCGGCGGCGAACGGCCGCGCGAGCCTCCTCAGGCTGACGAGCCCCAGCCCGGCGATGCCCCCGAGCAGCCCACCGGTTCCGAAGGCCGCGTTCAGGAAGCCCACGCCGGACTCCCCGATGTCCAGCAGGTGAAAGGCGGTCACGACGAGGAGGACGTTCAGCAGCCCGCGGACGAATGTCTGCGAGGCGAAGAGACCGATAATCAGGCGCATGTTTGGCTCACGCGCGAGCGTGCGCAAGCCGGCGGTGAGGTCCGCGATCACGCCACTCGCCCGGGCCGGAACGTAAGGCCCCGACGAGATGCGAGCGACGAGGAGGGCGGCACAGGCGGAGATCGCGGCGCCGATCGCCAGGACGACATCGGTGCCGGTGAACGTGAGAAGAATCCCGGCCAGAGCGGGACCGACGAGCACCGCGAGGCCTTCGAGGATGCTGCCGGAGACGTTCGTCGCGACGAGCTCCTGCGGAGTGCGGGCGAGCAGCGGCACGAGAGCGAGCTGCGCCGGGCGGTAGGCGGCCCCGACGCCAGCGGTCACACCTGCCAGGAGGAACACGGCCCAGTGCGGCCCGCCCTCGGCGACGACCGCCGCGGACGCGGCCAGGGCAACAGCACGGGCGGACTGGACGGCGAAGAGAACGCGCTCGCGACGGGTTCGGTCCGCGACCGCCGACCCGGCCGGGACTCCCAGCGCCGCCGGCAGGGCACGGACGAGGCCGAGCACGCCGACGGCCGCTGCGCCGCCGAAGTGGTAGGCGTAGATCGAGAGCGCGACGAATGCCGACCAGTCGGCGACGTAGTAGCCGGCCCACGCACACTCGACGCGCCGCAGCTCCGGGCTTCGGAAGACGTCTGCGAGCGCCGCGAATCGAACGAGGAGCCCACGGAGGCGACTCACGGCCGGACGAGGATCTCAGATCGTGCCGCGCGATGCGAGCGTCGAGGCTGGACGCTCCTGGATGGGGTGGTGGGTTCAGCGCCGGCGCCGCGCTGGCTCGGCGAGCGCGGGCCGTGTCACGACGGTTGATCCTGCAGCACGATTCGGCTTTTTTCGGGTGCGATCTCTGAAATGTCGTCCACGCTGATCAGCAGCACCCTCCTGCCAAACAGGCCTGCACGTACCTCGAGCACGGCCGGCTCGTTCGAGCGTTCGCCGTATCTAATGCCTGCGACACGCCCAATCCGCTTCGTGGGCGTTTCGACCACAAAGCCCTCGCACCGGCGAAGCCAGTAGGCGCGCCCATACGTCGAGCGACGCGGATCGCTCGACCCCTGCCCGCCTCCAGGCTGCGTCGACACGAGACCAGGCTACGTCAAGCGGTCACGCCTATTCCGAAAGAGCGCAACAGAACACCTCGAGCGCTCGACCGGTAGGGCATGGAAAACTTCGAAGATGCAGGTCAAGCCGCCCACCCAACTGCCCAATCACGCGAGACCGGGGCTCATCGCCGCGCGATCCTCGCGCAGACGGCGGCGGTGGCCGTGGGCGCTCGGCACCTTGGCGATTGCCCTCGTGGCGGCAGTCGCCTTCGCCCTTCTTGCCTGGCCGCGCGGCGCGCTCCGACTCGACGCAACCGGGCTCCCGCAGGTGCAACTGCCTCGTCTAGCAGGCAGCCTCGTGCGTGTTTCTCTCCAGAGCGAGGACGGAGCGTCGATCCCGGTTGTCGTGCGGCGCGACGGCATCGTCCGACCGACGCGTCGCGTGATCCCGGGGACGCGCCTCTTCGCCGAGGCCGTCTTCCGCCGGCCGGGCTGGAACGGCTGGATCACCGGACGCACCCAGACCGCGCGGCTCGAGCTCGTGGCGCCCAGTACACGCCTCTCGGCCCGTTGGCTGCGGGTGGCGGTCGGAGCGCCGCTGCGGGTGAGCTTCGACCGGCCCGTTCGGGTGGTCGCGTTGACGGGTATCCGCCCGGCGCGGACGGTGCACCTGCCGCATCCCACTCGCACCGTCGTGCTCGGCCGGCTCGGCGCGGCAGGCTCGGTCGGCGTCAGCGCCGTCCCGCAGGCATGGGAGCGGCTTCCGCCGCCGACGACCGTCACCTGGTTCCCGCCCGGCAGGGCTGCGATGCTGCTCGCGTCGCCGGAGCCCGGCTCCCAGCTCGGTCCGACCACGCCGCTTCGACTTCGGTTCTCGGAGCCGATAGCGCGCGTGCTGCACGGGCGGCTACCCTCGCTCGAGCCGAGCGCCCCCGGCCGCTGGCGGAGGGCCGACGCCCACACGCTCGAGTTCGTGCCCCGGGGCTACGGCTTCGGTCTCGACGGGCACGTGCAGCTGAAGCTCCCCGTCCCCGTCGAGCGGATCGGGGCCGCCCGCAGCCCGACGACGACAATGGCCTGGACGACACCTGCCGCCTCGGAGCTTCGGCTCGAGGAGCTGCTCGCCCTGCTTCGATACTTACCGCTCCGCTGGACGGCGACCAGGGCTGATGCGGCACGGACGGTCTCGAGCCAGCTCGCAGCCGCCGTCCATCCCCCCGGCGGGCGCTTCGACTGGCGTTATCCCAACACGCCGGCCCCGCTCGTCGATCTTTGGCACCCGGGCCGCTACAACGCGATCGTCCGCGGTGCCATCATGGCCTTCGAGAACGAGCACGGACTGACCGTCGATGCGTTCGCCGGCCGCCGCGTCTGGCAGGCCCTGATCGCCGACGTCATCGCCGGCAAGCCCCGCGCCGACGGATACAGCTACGTCTACGTGCACTCGGCCGTCCCGCAATCACTGAACCTCTGGCACGACGGGCGGATCGTCCTCAGCTCCCCAGGGAACACCGGCGTCCCGGCCGCCCCGACCCAGCTCGGCACGTTTCCGGTCTTCGAGCACATCCCGGTCGGCACGATGAGCGGCACGAACCCGGACGGCTCGCACTACCACGACCCGGGAATCCGGTTCATCAGTTACTTCAACCACGGCGAGGCGATCCACGCGTTCAACCGGGCCTCCTTCGGCACGCCGCAAAGCCTCGGCTGCGTGGAGCTCCCACTGGCCGCCGCGGCGAAGGTCTGGCCGTACACACCGATCGGCACGCTCGTCACCGTCGAGCGCTGACGGGGCTCCCACCCCTAGCCTCGCGCCCGATGAGCCTCTTCTCGGGCCGGAGTCTCTCGCAGGTCCCTACGACTTCGGAATCAATCGGCTAGGCGGCGCCGCGGACTGCGAGCTGCCGTGTCGCCGGGGTGTGGAAGATCGCGGCGGTGACGATCGCGCGGGCGTTGAGGCTCGGTTGGTCTTGGACCTCGTAGGGCCGGTTGAGGAGGTGGCCGTGGTGGATGAGTGCGGTGGAGC
>JBKPRD010000356.1:0-4547 GCA_046734415.1 Actinomycetota bacterium
CTCCCGGTCCTCGTCCGCCGGCTCGAGCCAGTCGCCCATCGGAACGATCACGAGCGCCGGGCCGCGTCTCGTGGCGGCCGAGTGGTAGGCGCGCTCGATGGCGGCGGGCACGTCCTGCGCGGCGGCCGGGGCCTCGACCGAGACCGGGTACTCGCCCGCCAGGCCGTCCAACCGGCCGGCGAGGAACGGCTGGTAGGCGAGGTGGCGCCGGTCTTGCTGGCCGACGACGACGACGAGCGGCGCCCGGTTCACCCGAGCGGTCGCGAGCCCGCTGACACCGGTGCCGAGCCCGGCCGTCGTGTGCAGCAGGGCGAGTGCGGGCTCGTTTCGGCCGATCGCGTACCCGCTCGCCATTCCCACAACGGTGCCCTCGTGCAGGCCGAGCACGAAGCGGAGGTCCTCCGGCAGCCCCGTGAGGAACGGCACCTCGGTGGAGCCGGGGTTCGCGAACATCGTCGTCAGCCCGCGTCGGCGGAAGAGGTCGAAGGTCGCGTCGCGGACGAGCCGGGCCATGGCCGTGTATACCACGGCGCATGACGCATCCGGCTGACCTCGGCGTGATCGACGCGGCCCGCGCGCTCGGACGGGGCGAGGTTTCCTCGCGCGAGCTGACCGATGCCTGCCTGACGCGGATCGCCGAGCGGGACGGGACGCACAGCCACGACGGCGACCCCGCCTCGATCAACGCCTGGATTCGCGTCTACGAGGAGGACGCGCTGGCTGCTGCCGACCGGGCGGACGAGCGGCTCGCCGCCGGCGAGGCGCCGGTGCTGTGCGGGATCCCGATCGGCCTCAAAGACCTCTACGCCGTCGCCGGCAAGCCGCTGACGGCCTCGAGCCGCGTGCTGGACGAGATCCCCGAGCGCGACTGCGAGGTCTGGGGGCGCCTGCGCGCGGAGGGGATGGTGCTGCTCGGCCACCTGCACACGCACGAGTTCGCGTGCGGCGGGACGACCGACCAGGTCGGCAATCCGTGGGCGCTCGAGCGTTCGGCGGGCGGCTCCAGCGGCGGCTCGAGTGCTGCGCTCGCATCGCGCCAGGTGGCAGCGGCGACGGGCACGGACACGGCCGGCTCGCTCCGCATCCCCTCGTCGGAGTGTGGGACGTCGACGATCAAGCCGACGTACGGGCTTGTCTCACAGCGGGGGATCATCCCGCTGGCGCCGACCTTCGACCACCCTGGCCCGATGACCCGCGAGGTGCGCGACTGCGAGCCACTCCTCGCGGTGATGGCCGGCGCGCAGCCGCCGCGGGAGGGACGGGCGCTTCGCCGCTGGGCCCTCTCGCCGCGGATCGGCTTCCTCGATCCCGACGTGGCCGAGGGGTTCGAGCGTGCGCTCGCCGCGCTTCCCGGCGAGCGGATCGATCCGCCGCCTCCCGCGGCCCGGCTCGACGTGCTCGGCGAATACTTCGACCTCGTCCTCACCGAGTGGCTGGTGTGGCATCGCCGGTTCGACGGCCGCTGGGGCGAGTACCGCTACTCGAACCGCGTGCGGCTCGAGCACGCCGTAGAGCGGGCGATGACCGCCGAGGAGTACGTGGCAAGCCAGGACGAGCGCAGGGAGGACACCGCGGTCTGGCGCGACTGGCTCGCGGAGCACCGCCTGGACGCGCTAGTCGAGCCGACCCTTCCGATCGTCGCGCCGGTCCGCGGGCGCGGGTACGACGAGCCGTTCGGAGACGTCCACGACCTCTCGCTGACGTACTACTGGGACTGGACGGGCTTCCCGGTCGTCGCGCTCCCGTCCGGAGTCGGCAGCCGGAGCGGCCTCCCGGTCAGCGTCTCGCTGATCGGGGCGCCGGGCGCCGACTGGGACCTGCTCGCTTGGGGCGCCGAGCTGCAGGAGAAAATCGGCATGGTGTCGCCGCCGTGATCGACCTCGCCGCCGTCCAAGCGATCGACGTCCACGTCCACACCGAGCGCACGCGTGACGGTCACGACCCGATGCCGCCCGAGCTGCGAAGCGCCGCCTCGCGCTACTTCAAGAGCGACGAGCCGCTCCCCACCGTAGACGACGTCGCCGTGTACTACCGCGAGCGCAACCTCGCCGCCGTCCTCTTCACGGTCGACTGGGAATCGCGCAGCGGGCGTGCATCGATCCCGAACGAGGAGATTCTCGACGCGGCCGCACAGAACCCGGACGTGATCGTCCCCTTCGTGAGCGTCGATCCGGCGCGGCCCGACGCGTCCGAGCGGATCCGCAGCCTCGCCGCCGCCGGCGCGCGCGGGTTCAAGTTCCACCCGAACCTGCAGGCGTTCTTCCCGAACGACCGCGAGGTCTACCCGCTGTACGAGGCGATCGCCGACGCCGGGGTACCGGCGCTGTTCCACTCCGGCCACAGCGGCATCGGCACGGGAGTGCCGGGCGGCGGCGGTCTGCGGCTGAAGTACTCCAACCCGATGTGCCTCGACGACGTCGCCGCCGACTTCCCGGAGCTGCAGATCGTCCTCGCGCACCCGTCGTTTCCCTGGCAGGACGAGGCGATCTCGATCTGCCTGCACAAGGAAAACGTGTGGATCGACCTGTCCGGCTGGTCGCCGAAGTATTTCCCGCCCCAGCTCGTCCAATACGCGAACACCCAGCTCCGTACGAGGGTGCTGTTCGGATCGGACTTCCCCCTGATCACGCCCGACCGGTGGCTCGCCGATTTCGCCGACGCGCCGTTCAAGGACGAGGTGCGCCCGCTCGTCCTGAAGGAGAACGCGGCGCGGCTGCTGGAGTTGGCCTAATGGCGGACACCGTCGTCTTCGTGCCTGCGTGGAACGAGGAAGAGAGCCTTCCGGACGTGCTCGACGAGCTGCGATCGGGCCTCCCGTCCGTCGATGTCCTCGTCGTCGACGACGGCTCGACCGACGGCACCGCCGAGGTCGCGGCCGGGCGGGGCGCGCGAGTCCTCTCGTTCGGCGAGAACCGCGGGCTGCAGGCCGGGATCGCGGCCGGATACGCCTACGCCGGCGAGCACGGTTATGCGTTCGCGGGCCGCGTCGACGCAGACGGCCAGCACCCCGTCGGGGAGCTCGCGCGCCTGCTGGAGATCGTCCGCGCGGGCGAGGCCGACGTCGCCGTCGGTTCGCGCTTCGCCGTGGGTGCCGGCTACGCGCCGTACCGCTACACGTCCAGTCGGAGCCGCCGTTTCGGGACAGCTGTGCTGCGGCGCGCGATGCGGACCGCCCTCGGGCGCCCCTTTCAGGACGCAACCAGCGGGATGTACGCCGTGAACGCACGGGCGATGCCGATCCTCGCCGGGCCGTACGAGAGCGGGGCGCCAGAGGTCGAGTCGCTCCTGCGCCTCCACGAAGCCGGCCTGACCGTCGTCGAGGTGCCCGTGCACATGCGCGAGCGCGCGATCGGCGAGTCGAAGCTGCGAGGCGGCAAGGCGGTGAAGCTCGTCCTCACCGTCGCCGGGACGCTGGCGGCGTACGGAATCTGGCGCCGGCGTCGCGCGAGATGACCCGGAGAACGCGCCTGATCGCCGTCTGTGGCTACTCCGACGGTCGCGGCAGCGGTCTGCACCCGATCTGCGAGCGGCGCCTGCGCCGGGCCGAGCAGGAGGCGAACGCGGACGACGTCGTGCTGCTCTCCGGCTGGGCGAGGGGCGCGGACGCAGCGCCCGAAGCCGAGTTGATGGCCCGCTCGTGGAACGGCGCCTGTCGGCGGCTGTTCGTCGACCGGGACGCCCGCTCGACGTGGGGGAACGTCGCCGCCGCCGCCGCGCTTGCCCGCAAGACGGAAGCGGGGGAGGTCGTCCTGGTCACGTCGGCGTGGCACGCGCCGCGCGCCGCGGCGCTGCTGCGCGCGGCGACGGCAGGGTCGGGCATCACGGTCACCGTCGCGACGACCGACGAGCGGCCCCCGGTCGGCACCCGCGTGCGTGAAGCCGCCTGCCGGGCGGTCGTCCCGTTCGCCGTCGTGGCGGCACGCTTCACCAGCGCGACCCCGAACGTTCCCCGCCGCGACATGGAAATCGACGTCGAATCGTAGTACGCTCGGGGTCTGCGGCAACGGCTTGTTTGGCCCGTTGTCGACCGGGGGGTGGCTATTGGGAGAGCTCGACGAGCGGTGCGCCGAGGCTCGTTCGCGCGCACATAGTCAGCAGCGTCCAGGGGAGAGGACGAAGAACAGCAACGGGTCCTTGTTGCTGAAGAGCAGTTTCTTCGTCGTAAGGAGGAGGACGATGCTCAGACGACGTTGGCTGGTCGCACTCGCGGTCGCCGTGGCGATGCTCGCCGTTCCGGCGGTCGCGAATGCTGGTCAGTCATTCCTGTTCCTGCAGCCGGGTTTCACGCAGTCGATCTTCGGCGCGACGACGCCGCAGATCCTGTTCGGTGGAGTCGCGTTACGCTGCACAGGGTTGACCAGAACCTGACTGACGACGTCGGTCTTCTCGACCGTCACCACCAACGACTTCGTCGACGGGATCGCGTGGACTCCGGACGGGACTTCCTGTTCGTCTGAATAGGATCCCGAGCTTCCAGCTCACGATCATCGACCGCAACGGCAACCTCGTCCAGAACGTCCCGATGACGAGCGAGCCCGACGGGATCG
>JBKPRD010000357.1:0-4502 GCA_046734415.1 Actinomycetota bacterium
GTCGGCCAGTGGGAGCTCATCGTCTCCCACAGTTTGCGCCCGTACAGCGCCAGGCCCGTCGCCCCCACCCGGTCGGACCACCACTGGAACAGCTCGTCGCTCGGCACGCTCCAGCCGAGGTCGTCGCCGGGCGCGGCGATGAAGCCGTCCAGGCTCACGTTCATGCCGAAGGTCAGTTTCCGCATGGCATCCAGCCTCCCCCGAGTCGAGCTTCGGCGTACAGACCGAGGTCGAACTCTCGCCCGTAAGCTAACGGTGTGACGCCGGAGGAGGCACGGGTCGTGTTGCGGCGGTCCCGCGAGCTGCGGTTCTTGTCCCCATCGTCGTTTGGCGGGCCGCTTCTCCAGGGTGAAGCGCCCTCGCGCGAGGATGTTGCTGCGGCTGTGGCCCTGCTAACGCCGGAGGAGGCCGACGAGCTAGCCGCGAACGCGTGGCGCTTGTGGATGACCCCGCCGGCAGATGTACATGGAGGCCGGCGCTTCGTCGAGGGCAGGACGAGCCCGCTTGCGCTCTACGGCGCAGGTCTTTTCGCGCACCGTGCCGGCGATATGGACGAGTCGCAGCGGCTGAACGAAGCTGCGCTCGAGCTCGCGGACACGCCTGAGGCGACTGCCCTCGCCCATCTCGGCCTCAGCCGGGTGGCGGCAGAGCGAGGAGACGCGGACGATGCGCTCCGCCATGCGCTCGAGGCTCGCGAGGCGGCCGCTCCGCTCGGCGAGTCGATCGGGCCGGCGCCGCTGCACGTCCATGCGACGGCCCTTTGGCTCCGAGGCGACTTCGACCAAGCGGCCGAGCTGTTCGAGCAAAGCCTCGCCTTCAACAGCCGGATCGGCGACCACGGCATGGTCAAGGTCGAGCAATACAACCTCGGGTTCGTCAACCTCCGCCGCGGGAACACGAGCGCCGCAGTCCTGTACCTGTCCGAAGTGGCGGACGACCCGCTGGCCGCGGCCGCGCTGGCGGTCGCGAAGGGCGACCGCGAGTCGGCTAGAGAACTGCTCGACCAGGTCGTCGCCGACGACCTGCCCCACACAGACCGTGCCGAGGCCAACTGGCTCCGGAGCCAGCTCTGAGAGCGTAGGTCCAGAAACTCGATTCGCCTCAAGCTTGGTCTTGAGAACCGCCGTGGGCGGAGTCGTTCGCGACAGCGCGCGACTCCCGCGCAAGTCGCGCTTGCATGGGTGCTCGCGCACAAGCCTGAATCGTCCCGATCCCAGGCACGACCAAGCTGCACCGGCTCAAGGAGAACCTCGCCGCCCCGGAAATGTCGAGAATTGGCCGACGTCTCCGTTCTTCCTGCGACAGTGCCAACGGACAGGAGGAGTGACATGGCCAGATACCTACTCGGAGTGGACTTCCAGCCTGGCGTGATCGAGACGCCGATGGAGGAGTGGAAGCCGGAAGAGATCGACGCGCACTTCGACTACTACCGCGCGCTCAACGACGAGCTCACGGCCAGCGGGGAGCTGGTGCAGACCGAGATTCTCACCGGGCCCGACCTTGCGAAGATCGTGACTTCGGACGGCACAGCGCCCGTCGTGACGGACGGGCCGTTCCAGGAGTTCAAGGAGTGGCTCGCCGGCTACCAGGTCTTCGACGTCGAGTCGGAGGAACGGGCGCTCGAGATCGCGGCGCGGCTCTCGGCCGTTCCAGGCCCGGGCGGTGTGCCGACCCAGCAGCCGATTCAGGTGCGGCGGATCATGGACGACTCGCCCTCGGACGCCGCCGGGATGGAGGAGTATCTGCAAACGGCGAAAGGCGCCTGACGCTGCAGAAGCCGTCACACGTCGAGGGCCTGTTACGCGAGCTCGCGCCACAGGCCCTCGGCGTGCTCGCGCGGCGCTTCGGCGACTTCGACTCGGCCGAGGACGCCGTCCAGGAGGCGCTCATCGCGGCCGCTGAGCGCTGGACGCGCGACGGCGTCCCGGAGAGGCCGCGCGGCTGGCTGATCCAGACCGCCGAGCGGAGGCTGATCGACCATTACCGCAGCGAGCTGGCTCGCAGGCAGCGCGAAGCCATCCCGCGAGAGCCGGCGCCGGAGGTCTCCGACCAGGATGACACGCTCACCGTCGTCTTCATGTGCTGCCACCCCGCGCTGAGCGACGCGTCGGCGATCGCGCTCACCCTGCGCGCGGTCGGCGGGCTGAGCACGACCGAGATTGCGAAGGCGTTCCTGGTCGACGAGGCGACGATGGCGCAGCGCATCTCACGGGCGAAGCAGCGCATCAGGGCCTCCGGCGAGCCGTTCCGGATGCCCACCGCCGAGGAGCGGCCCGCCCGACTCCGCAGCGTGCTGCACGTGCTCTACCTGATCTTCAACGAGGGCTATGCGGCGAGCGGCGGCAGCGAGCTGGAGCGGACGGAGCTCTCCGCAGAGGCGATCCGGCTCGCGAGAATGCTGCCCGATGAGCCCGAGGTCGCCGGGCTGCTTGCGCTGATGCTGCTCCTCGACGCACGGCGTGCCGCACGCACCGACGCCGACGGGGAGCTCGTGCCGTTGCCGGAGCAGGACCGGAGCCTCTGGGACCAAGCACGAATCGCGGAAGGTCTCGTGCTGCTCGAGAAGGCGACGGGCGAGTACGCGCTCCAGGCCGCAATCGCAGCGGTGCACGACCGGGCGCCAAGTGCCGAAGCGACTGACTGGCCACAGATCCTCGGCCTCTACGAGCAGCTGGAGCAGATGACCGGCAACCCGGTCGTCACGCTCAACCGCGCCGTCGCCTCGGGCATGGCCGAGGGGCCCGAGGCCGGGCTCGCCATCCTCGACGAGGTCGCCACCCGCCTCGACGGCCACCACCGTCTCGACGCAGTCCGCGCCCACCTCCTCGAGATGGCCGGCGATCCCCAAGTCGCGATCGAGCACTATCGAGCCGCCGCTCAGAAGACGACGAACGTCGCCGAGCAGCGGTACCTCAGGAAGCGCGCCGCCCGCTTGAAGAAGATGGGATGAACGCCGGGCGCGCGGCACTCGCCGCGAGCGACTCGCGCCGTTCATGATCTACGGCGATCACGACTGGTCGCGAGCCCCGAACGTGAAGCCAACCTGTCCCTGCTCCCTGGCGCCCGATCGATCTCGCTTCCTCACACCGGACACTTCGCCGCCCTCGAGCAACCCGCCCGCGTCGCGGAGATCCTCCTAGACAACCGCTCGGGCCTGATCCGCCCACGAGAGGCTGCGAACATCGTCAGGTCGTGTCCCCGTCGGACGTCATCACCGCGCAAGCCGCCAGGATGTGAGCCGGGCGAACCGGCTGACGCGCTACGGCTGGCAACCGGTGGATCGGCCGCGACGGCCGGTGCTGTTCGTCAACCCCAAATCGGGCGGCGGGAAGGCGGCACGCGCCGCCCTGGCCGAGCGAGCGCGCGACCGGGGAATCGACGCTCGCGTCCTGAACCCCGGTCAGAGCCTGGCCACGCTCGTCTCCGAAGCCGTGGCGAGCGGGTCCGATCTGCTGGGCACAGCCGGCGGAGACGGATCGTTGGCGGTCGTCGCGGCCGCTGCCCGGGCACATGGACTCCCGTTCGTCTGCGTTCCGGCCGGAACACGCAACCACTTCGCGAAAGACCTCGGCGTCGATCCGCACGACCTGGTCGGGTCGCTCGATGCGTTCGTCGACGGGGTCGAGCGGCGGATCGACGTCGCCGAGGTGAACGGTCGCCTCTTTCTCAACAACGTCTCGCTCGGGATCTACGGCGACGCCGTTCGCCAAGAACGGTACCGCGATGAGAAGGCGCGAACCCTGTTCGAGACGGCGCGTGCGGTGCTCGGCCCGAGCGGATCGTTGCCGGAGCTACAGCTCGTCGACGACCTCGGACGTGAGCACCGCTCGCCGGCCGTGGTGCTCGTCTCGAACAATCCCTACGCCCTCGACCGTCCGCCGGTCGCCGGCACCCGACGAACGCTCGACAGCGGCCAGCTCGGAATCGTCGTCCTCGATGTTCCGGCCACTCACCCAGTGCCGGGACGAGCCTGGAGCGCGACCTCGTTCGAGGTGACCGGTCGCGGACCGGTGCACGCCGGTGTCGACGGCGAGGCGGCAGATCTAAGCCCGCCACTCGAGTTTGCGATCCGGCCCGCCGTGCTGCGCGTCAGGATCTCCTCCCGCCATCCCGGTGTCTCGCCGTCCGGGCTGCTCCCTGACAAATCGAGGGCAGGCGAGCGGCAAGTTCGCCAGACGGCAGGGGAACACTGAGGGAACAGCGCGGCGGGCACTCGCGTCCACCGCGGGTCACCCGTCTTCCGGCGATTCCTTCTCCTTGCGCGGCTTTCGTGCCCGCGGCTTCCCGAGCTTGCCCGCGGTTCCCGCATCGTTGCTCGATGGTAAGGAGGGGGTCGACGGTTCGAGTCCGTCAGAGGGCTTAAAAACCCTGCAAATCGGCAAGTTATGTTGCCTAGGTAGGCGCCATCGACCCCTTCTCTGATAAGGAGGGGGTCGGCTCTCAGCCTGCTCCAACACGGGCAGATCGGCTTGGATAGGCGTTCGAGCGCGCAAGCGCCTGTG
>JBKPRD010000358.1:0-6694 GCA_046734415.1 Actinomycetota bacterium
CGCGCGCGAGCATCGGCTTCAGCATGTTCGCCGCGTCGACGGCGCCCTCGGCCGCGCCGGCGCCGACGATCGTGTGCAGCTCGTCGATGAACAGGATGATCTCGCCCTCGGCGTTCTTGATCTCGGTGAGGACGGCCTTCAACCGTTCCTCGAACTCGCCGCGGTACTTCGAGCCCGCGAGGAGCGCGCCGATGTCGAGCGCCCACACGCGCTTCCCCTTCAGCCCCTCGGGGACGTCGCCGGCGACGATCCGCTGCGCGAGGCCCTCGGCGATCGCCGTCTTCCCGACGCCCGGCTCGCCGATCAGCACCGGGTTGTTCTTCGTCCGCCGCGAGAGCACCTGGATCACGCGGCGGATCTCCTCGTCGCGGCCGATCACAGGGTCGAGCTTCCCCTGCTCCGCGAGCGCGGTCAGGTCGCGGCCGAACTTCTCCAGCGCCTGGTAGGTGCCCTCGGGATCCTGCGAGGTGACCCGCTGGCCGCCGCGCACCTCCTTGACCTTCGCGAGCAGCTGGTCGCGCGGGACGGCGTCCAGCGCCAGCAGCAGGTGCTCCGTCGAAACGTACTCGTCCTCGAGCTTGCGCGCCTCGTCGAAGGCGCGGTCGAGCACCTTCGAGAACGCGGCGGACGCGGCGGGCTGCTGCGCCATCCCCTCGGTGCGCGGCTTCTGCGCGAGCTTCGCCTGGGTCTCGGCGCGCAGCGCGTCCGGATCCGGGACGAGCGCGCGTGGCAGGTCCTGGTCGAGCAGCGCGAGCAGAAGGTGCTCGGGGTAGACCTCCGGGTTGCCGAGTCGGCGCGCGAGCTCCTGCGCGGCGGCGACCGCCTCCTGGCTCTTGATCGTCAGCTTGTTGAAGTCCATCAGTGCGCCCTCCGGGCGGGGAACGGCTCCTGCTCGCGGTAGAGGACCAGGTCGCGCCGGTACTGCCGGTGCACCCGGTCGATCGCCTCTCGCATCTCCTGCTCGAGGCGGTCGAAGCGCTTGCGCATCTGCGTGAGCTCGTCCTCGAGCGCGATCACGCGGGAGACGCCGGCCAGGTTGAGGCCCAGCTCGGTCGTCAGCCGCTGGATCAGCCGCAGCCGGTCGAGGTCGCGCTCGGAGTAGAGCCGGGTGCCGCCGGGCGTGCGGCCCGGGCGGACGAGCCCTTTCGCCTCGTAGATCCGCAGCGTCTGCGGGTGCATGCCGACGAGCTCGGCCGCGACCGAGATCATGTAGCGCGGGCGCTCGTAGTCGGCGGCGCTCATGCGCGCGCCTCCTTCAGCTGCTCCAGCAGCTCCCGCTCCTTCTTCGAGAGCTTCTTCGGCACGTCGATCTTGACGCGGGCGATCAGGTCGCCGCGGCCGGAGCCCTTGAGGTGCGGCGCGCCCTTGCCGCGAACGCGGAGGAGCTTGCCGTCCTCGGAGCCGGCCGGGATCTTCACCGAGACCTGGCCGCCGTCCGGCGTCGGCACCTTCGCGGTCGTCCCGAGCGCCGCGTCCGCGAACGGGACGTGGACGTCGACGAGCAGGTCGTCGCCGCGGCGCGTGAACGTCTTCGACGGCTCGACGCGGGTGACCACGTAGAGGTCGCCGGCGGGACCGCCGTTCCAGCCTGCCTCGCCTTTGCCCTTCAGGCGGATCCTCGTGCCGTCCTTGGCGCCGGCCGGAATCCTCACCGTGTACCGCTTGGTGCGCCGCTCGCGCCCCGTGCCGCGACAGGTCGGGCACGGCTCCTCGACGATCGTGCCGTTTCCGCGACAGCGCGGGCACGGCTGCGAGAGCGAGAAGAACCCCTGGCTCTCGGCCACGACGCCGCGGCCGCCGCACTGCGGGCAGACCTTCGGCGCCGTCCCCGGCTTCGCGCCCGAGCCGTGACACGTGTGGCACGCGACCTCGAGCCTGACCGGGATCTTCGTCTCGACGCCCTTCAGGGCATCCTCGAACGAAAGGTTGACCTGCACCTCGACGTCGTTGCCGCGCTGCGCGGGCGTCGGCCGCGCGCCGCCGCCGAAGCGGCCGCCGCCGAACATCCCGCCGAAGAGGTCGGAGAGGTCGCCGAAATCGAAGCCCTCGGTCGTCGACCACTGGAAGCCGCCGCCCGGCCCGCCGCCCGGCCCGCGCCCGTTCGCGGAGCCGAACCTGTCGTACTGCTCCCGCTTTTCCGGGTCGGAGAGCAGGTCGTACGCGTTCTGGACATCCTTGAAACGCTCTTCCGCCTCCTTGTCACCCGGGTTCTTGTCCGGGTGGTACTCGCGGGCGAGCTTGCGGTAGGCCTTCTTGATCTCATCGGCGGAGGCGTTCTTCGCGACGCCCAGCATCTCGTACGGGTTGGTCACTCCGAGACCACCACCCTCGCCGGCCGCAGGACGCGGTCGCCGAGGCGGTAGCCCTTCTGCAGCACCTGCAGCACCGAGCCCGGCTCGGCCTCCTCCGCCGGCTGCGTGAGCAGTGCCTCGTGCACGTGCGGGTCGAAGGCTCCGTTCGTCTCGATCTCCTCCAGCCCGTGCTTGCGCGCCACGTCGGCGAGCGCACGGTGGACGAGGCGGACACCGTCCTCGAGTTTCGCCTCCTCGTGTTCCTCCGCGGCCTCGAGAGCGCGCTCGAGGTCGTCGAGGATCGGAAGCAGCTCCTTGAGCAACGCCTCGTTCGCCCGCGCCGACATCGCGTCGTGCTCGCGCGCGGTCCGCTTGCGGAAGTTGTCGAACTCCGCCTTCAGCCTCTGGAGCGCGTCGAGATACTCGTCCCGCTCGCGCTCCAGGGCCGCAGTGTCAGACACCGGCTGCACGTCGCCCGCTGGCGCGGCAGAAGTGTCTGACACCGGGTTGTGCTTCGGATCCAACATTACGACGTCGGAGCCTCCTCGTCGACGACCTCGGCGTCCTCGATCACCTCGTCGTCGGACGGGGCATCGGCGCCGTTGCCGCCCCCGGCGGACGCCTGCTGCGCCGCGCTCGCCTGCGCGTAGACGGCCTCGGCCAGCTTGTGGGAGGACTCCTGCAGCGCGTCGGTCTTCGAGCGGATCTCGTTGACGTCGTCGCCGTCGAGCGCCTGCTTCAGCTCCATGATCCGACCCTCGATCGTCGAGGCCTCCGCCTCGTCGAGCGAGTCACGGTGGTCCTTGAGGCTCTTCTCGGTGGCGTAGACGAGCGCCTCTGCGTGATTCTTCGCGTCGGCGATCTCGTGCAGGCGGTGCGCCTCGTCGGCGTGCGCCTCCGCGCTCTTGATCATCTGCTCGACCTCCTCCGGCTTCAGACCCGAGCCGCCCTCGATCTTGATCTGCTGCTCGTTCCCGGTGCCGAGGTCCTTGGCCGAGACGTGGATGATCCCGTTCGCGTCGATGTCGAACGTGACCTCGATCTGCGGCATGCCCCGCGGCGCCGGCGGGATGCCGACCAGCTGGAACTTGCCGAGCGTCTTGTTGTAAGCGGCCATCTCCGACTCGCCCTGGAGCACGTGGATCTCGACCGACGGCTGATTGTCCTCGGCTGTCGAGAAGGTCTCCGACTTCTTGGTCGGGATCGTCGTGTTCCGGTCGATCAGCTTCGTGAACACGCCGCCCTTCGTCTCGATCCCGAGCGAGAGCGGGGTGACGTCGAGCAGGAGCACGTCCTTGACCTCGCCGCGGAGCACCCCCGCCTGGATCGCCGCGCCGAAGGCGACGACCTCGTCCGGGTTGACGCCCTTGTGCGGCTCCTTGCCGACGATCTCCTTGACCTTGTCCTGCACGGCCGGCATGCGGGTCATGCCGCCGACGAGGACGACGTGGTCGATCTTGTCCGCGGACAGGCCCGCGTCCTCGAGCACGCGCTTCGTCGGGCCGACGGTGCGCTCGAGCAGGTCCGCGGTCAGCTCGTTCAGCTTCGCACGCGTGAGCTGCAGGTCGAGGTGCTTCGGGCCCTCCGGCGTCGCGGTGACGAACGGCAGGTTGATCTGCGTCGTCATCGTCGAGGAGAGCTCGATCTTCGCCTTCTCGGCCGCCTCGTACAGGCGCTGGAGTGCCATCCGGTCCTGCGCCAGATCGATGCCCTGGTCGCGCTTGAACTCGGCGACCATCCAGTCCACGATCGCCTTGTCGAAGTTGTCGCCCCCGAGATGGTTGTCGCCGGAGGTCGCCTTGACCTCGAACACGCCCTCGCCGAGCTCGAGGATCGACACGTCGAACGTGCCGCCACCGAGGTCGAACACCAGGATGGTCTGGTCGGCGCCCTCCTTGTCGAGCCCGTACGCGAGCGCAGCCGCTGTCGGCTCGTTGACGATGCGGAGGACGTTGAGGCCCGCGATCGTGCCGGCATCCTTCGTCGCCTCCCGCTGCGCGTTGTTGAAGTACGCGGGCACCGTGATCACCGCGTCGGCGACCGACTCGCCGAGGTACGCCTCGGCGTCCGTCTTCAGCTTCTGGAGGATCATCGCGCTGATCTCCGGCGGCGCGTACTCCTTGCCGCCGGCCTTCACGCGCACGTCCTCGTTCGGGCCCTTCACGACCTCGTACGGGACGATCTTCATCTCCTCCGAGACCTCGTCGTACTTCCGGCCCATGAAGCGCTTGATCGAGAAGATCGTGTTCTGCGGGTTCGTCACCTGCTGGCGCTTCGCCGGCGCGCCGACGAGTCGCTGGTCGTCCTTCGTGAACGCGACGACGGACGGTGTCGTCCGCCCGCCCTCGGCGTTCGGGATCACCGTCGGCTCGCCGCCCTCGATCACTGCCATGCACGAGTTGGTCGTGCCGAGGTCGATACCGATTACCTTTGCCATAGTGAAGCCATCTCCTTCTGAGATTTGAGTTTGTAACAGGATAAAATCTAAGCCGCTGCATGTCAAGTTCACGCAAGGGAGCCGGATTCGCCGCCGCGCAGGCCGCCGCCGAGGCCGCACGGCTCGTCGCGACGGTCGCGCGGGAGACGACCGGCTGGACCGGCGCGAGCGGCGTCGCGGCCCAGGCGGCCGCGCTGGCCGAGCGCCTCGAGGAGCTCGCGCAGGCAGACGCCGAGGCGTTCACGGCCGCGCTCGCCGCGCTCGAGGCGGGCACACGGGACCTCCCCGTGCGCATGCAGCGCGCGGCGGAGGTCCCGCTCGAGATCGCCCGTGCGGCCGCCGACGTGTGCGAGGCGGCCGCGCTCGTCGCCGAGCGCTGCGACGGCGTGCTCCGACCCGATGCGGTGGGCGCTGCCGCGCTCGCCTCCGGCGCCTCGCTCGCCGCGGCGCAGCTGGTCCGCGCGAACCTCGTCGTCTCTCCGGACGACGCACGCGTGGCGCAGGCCTTCCGCGCGGCCGACGATGCGCGCTACGCGGCCGGACGTGCGCTCGACGCAGGCGCCTGAACCGTGTTTTGATCGTTCCCATGCGCGAGGACGCAGACCTCGTCCGGCGCTGCCTCGACGGCGAGGACGGCGCGTGGGACGAACTCGTCCTGCGCTACTCGCGCTACGTCTACGCCATCATCCACCAGGGCTACCGCCTGCGCGGGCCCGATGCCGAGGACGCGTTCCAGGAGGTCTTCCTGCGCGTCTACGACCGGCTCGACTCGCTCCGCGACCCCAACGCGCTGCGGCCGTGGATCGCGCAGCTGACCCGGCGTGTCTGTCTCGATCGGCTCGCCGCAGCCGGCCGCGAGGAGCCTGCCGAGCTCGAAGCGGCGGAGGTCGAGCGAACGCTCGACGAGCTCGACGAGGCGTTCGCAGTGCGCGAGGCGCTCGGCGGGCTCTCGGAGGAGTGCCAGGAGGTGCTCGACCGGTTCTTCTGCCGCGACGAGAGCTACCGGACGATCGGCGAGGAGCTCGGGATTCCGTCCGGAACGATCGCGAGCCGAATCTCACGCTGCCTCGGCAAGCTGCGCGAGCGATTCTCACCCTGAGTCGAGGGCGACCGCGGTCGCTTCCTCGAGCGTCAACGTGCGACCCCGGGCCCGGGCCACCTCGAACTCGGGGCCACGGTCGCCGAGCTGCTCTTGGTAGCGCTCCAGATCCCCCCTCACGTAGGACTCGCCGAGCTCCTCGTCGAGGCGTTCGACCGCGCCCCACAGCAGACCGGCCTTCTCGTCGTCGCCGCTCAACGCGGCGATCGTGCTGAAGAGGCCCAGGCACACCATGGTGCCCGATTCTTCCCCGAGCTCGCGGCTGCGGCGGATGGCTTCGCGGCAGAGGTCGCGGGCAGCGTCGAGCTCGCCTCGCTCGAGACGAGTGTCCGCCAGACTGTGGAGGTTGCTGGCGAGCATCCAGAGGATCCCGCGCCGGCGTGCCAGGACGACCGATCGCTCCCACAGGTCGACGGCCTTCTCCACGTCTCCGCGGGCGTACGCGACGTGTCCCAGGAGGCTGAGCGAGAGCGCGATCTCGCCCTCGGCCCCTAGCTCCTCGTTCAACGCGAGCGCCTCCGTCAGGACGCGTTCAGCTTCCTCCTCGCGGCCGGCCACCGACAGCGGCGGCCCCGTCATGTTCAGCAGGCGGCCGACGGCCACGCGATCACCGAGCTCCCGGTAGAGCCCGAGGGCCTGCGCGACGAGAGCGCCCGTCCGTTCCGGCTCGTTCAGAAACCACGCCGTCCCGCCCGCCGCCTCGAGCGCCGCCGCGCGGACATCAGGGGGAAGGTCGGGATGCGCCAAGGCTCGCTCGAGCCATGCCATCCCCTCGTTCGGCGCGCGCATCCACCAGTAGCGACCCAACGCGGCCGTGAGCTCGACCGCGACCGCCGGATCCTCGTCGAACGTCCAGTCGAGGACCGC
>JBKPRD010000359.1:0-5854 GCA_046734415.1 Actinomycetota bacterium
CAGCCAATCGGCGCAACACGGAAACGAGCCGACGTGCACCATGACCGCGCTGCGGCCGTTCAGGTCGACCGCGATCACATCACCGGGCCCCCAGTCGGAGAACCAGAGGCGGCCGTCGTGCCAGCGCGGCTGCTCCCCGAAAGAGATCCCGCTCAGCAGCACGTGAGGCGTCGAGTCAGGAATCGTCGGCAAGCCGCTCGTAGCGGATGTGCGTCACCCCGGGCGCGACGATCGCCTCGACCTGTCGAAGCCGCGGCACGGGCTCGCCGAGGTTGTCGAACAGCCGCGCTCCGCCGCCGAGGATGAGCGGCACCACCGACACGAGAATCTCGTCGAGCAGCCCGGCGGCGAGGTACTGCTGCACGGCGCTTGCGCCACCCCCGAGCGAGACGTCTCTTCCGCCGGCGGCGGCCCTGGCCTGCTCGAGCGCCGACTCGATGCCGTCGGTGGCGAAGTGGAAGGTCGTCCCGCCCTGCATCTCGAGCGGTTCGCGCGGATGGTGGGTGAGAACGAAGACGGGGTGGTGGTAAGGAGGATCGTCGCCCCAGAAGCCGCGCCAGGACTCGTCTCCCCATGCGCCGGGGCCGCCGCCGAACATGTTCCGACCCATGATGGTCGCGCCCGCGTTGCCGAGGATCTCCTCGGCGATCGGCGTGCTCGCGTTGACCTCGCCGCCTTCGTCCCCGTGCTGCTCGCGGAACGTCTTCAAGGGGAACAGCCATTGGTGGAGATCCATGCCGCCCACGCCGAGCGGGTCTTGTTCGCTCTGGTTCGGCCCGGCGACGAAGCCGTCGAGCGACATCGTGATGTTCACCCTCAGCCTGCTCATCGGCGGCTCCGCAAAGTTGTCCGATCACGGATAGCGACGTTCTTCGCGCGGTGTGTCACGACGCCAGCGATGCCGCCTCTGGTGACTGCCAACCGGATGACCAGAGATGGGACGGCGCGGTCTTGCCCCGGAAGACGGCGGCGTTGCGTCGGGCGAACTCCTCGAACGTGGTCGGTCGCACCCCGAGCGTCTCGTGGGTGCTGAGGTCGACCGCCGACTCGGCGCCCTTGCGGCGCTCGCGGAAGAGCTCGTCCATGGCGTCCGCGAACGCAGGAGGGATGCTTGCCGCCGCCTTGGCGATGTCCTCGACATCGACGGGCGCGAGACGTGTGTCCTCCAGCGGAACGTAGAAGACACCTTCGCTCGCGATCGTGGGCGCTTCGCCGAAGTACACCTGCATGAACTGGCTCGGGCGGAGGTGCGTCCACTCGAGCCCCGACTGCTCCAGGTATCGCTCGATCTCGGCGTGCATCCGGTTGAAGCGGAAGGGCGTTTCGAGCGACGCGCCGCGCCCGGAGAACTTCACGATGCGCCTGACATCGGCTTGCTTGGCTGCGTCCATGAACGACAGCTGCGTTTCCCGCAAGCTGGGCGTCCGCAGCGGATCATCAGGACGCGGTCGAGTGGCGGTCACAGGATGGATAACGACAGGCTGGAGCCTGGGCTCGCAGTCCGGCAACTGATTCGTCTCTCGGCGAAGGGTCGATCAGTCTCGCTGCGCCTCGCCGACGGCGGCGGCGAGGATCTTCGCGGTCTGCGGGTCGGCCGGGTAGAAGGCAATGATCGTGAGCTCCGCGAGCGTGAGGTCGCGGGCGGTGCCGAACGTGGTGAAGGTGCAGAAGAGCTCGAGCTGTCTGTCGTCGAGGCGAAGCTCGTACCTGAGCAGGATGTCGTTCGGGTTCGGTGGGTTCGCAGGATCGTGCTCCGTGGAGATGCCCGGGTAGCCGACGAGCTCCTGGTAGAGCGCTTCGAGGTCGGGATCGCGCGTGGCTTCGATCTCCCGGCGCAGCCGTGCGAGCAGGAAGCCGCTCCACTCGGTGAGATTGAGGATCCGCGGCGCCAGGCCGTCCGGGTGCAGCGCGATCCGTAGTGCGTTCGCCGGCGGCGCCCGGAGCTCGGGCGCGACGTCGCGGTTGACGTAGGCGACACCCCGGTTTGCGGCGATCACGTTCCAGCAGCGGTCGACGACCACCGCTGGGTAGGGCTCGTGCGCGGACAGGAACCGCTGGACCGCCTCCCGGATCGGCGCCATCTCGCTCTCGTCGAGCGAGCGTTCGCCGAAGACGGGGGCGAACCCGGCCGCCAGCAGCAGCTGGTTACGGTCGCGCAGAGGAATGTCGAGGCGCTCGGCGAGGTGGAGCACCATCTCGCGACTCGGCCGTGCGCGCCCCGTCTCGATGAAGCTGAGATGGCGCGCCGAGACGGCCGATCGCAGGGCGAGCTCGAGCTGGGTGAGGTTGCGCCGTTGGCGCCACTCCCGTAGCAGCGCCCCGGCAGACGGTGCACCCTCGGGCACAGCCATGTCGGGACACTAAACGCAATTCCCTTGGCCGGCGAGCGTTCTCGTCGGTACCGGGCTGCCCTACGTCACAGGTAATCGACCAGCCCCACTCGGCGTGGGCACGATCGGGCCGATGGTCACGCTCGTGCTCTCGGTCGGCGATCTGCTCCGTTGCCGCTTTGCGATCTCGCCAGTTCACGAGCTCGTCGAACTGGCGCGCACGCTCGCCAACCCGACGCCGCAACCCGCGCACGGCGCCTGGCTTCGTAGATACGCGGCCCAGCTGCGCCGGGTTGCCGACGGCCACGACCTGCGGCCGCTGTTCGCGCTCCTGCCTCCGTGCGGTTGCACGCCGGACTTTCTGAAGCCCCTTCCGGGCGGCTCCTTCGGCGAGATCGACCTCGAGCTCGCACAAGTTCGGTCGACGGCACAGGAGCGGATCCGCTCTGAGGTCGATCGCTGTTTGGAAGCCCGCGGCCCGGTCGGGCAGGAGGTGGTGCGTTTACTTCGCTCTCGCGACTCAGCCGAGCGGCTCGCCGAAGTGCTCTCGGCGCTCTGGGGCGAGCTGCTCTCGCCGTCGTGGCCCCTGATCCGCGACTGCCTCGAGCGAGACATCCTCTACCGCTCGCGTGCACTGGCGCGCGGCGGGCTGGCCGCCGTCTTCGAGGACCTTGCGCCGTTCGTCAGGCTCGAAGGGCGGCGGCTGATGGTCGACCGGCACCCGCACGGCGTGCGCCCGCTCGGCGGGGCCGGCTTGTTGCTGATGCCCTCGGCGTTCACCAGGGCGCGATCGGCGTCGATCCTCGATGCGCCCACGACACCGGTCACCATCTGCTACGCGGCTCGCGGAACGGGTGCGATGTGGTTCAGGTCGTCGACCGACGTGATCGCAGGGCTGCCGAGTCTCGTCGGCCGCACCAGGGCCGAGGTCCTCGAGGCGATCGACGAGCCGATGCACACGACCGCGCTCGCACGCCTGCTCGGTCGCTCACCGGGGAACATCGCCGATCACCTCGCGGTGCTCAGGCGGAGCGGCCTCGTTCGCAGAACTCGGGTCGGACCGCACGTGTTGTATGTGCGGACGCCGCTCGGCGAGGCGCTGCTGCGAGGAGCGTCCGAGCTCGCCCCCGCCGCGTAGCGCGTGGTCCTACGCGTAGTCGTGGCTATGGGCGTCGCTGCCGATGCGCCGGTGGAGCCGCGCGAGCGGCGAGGGCAGCCACCATGCCCGCGGGCCGAGCAGTCGGAGACACGCGGGGAGAAGGAGGCAGCGCACGAGTACCGAGTCGGCGAGGACCGCAAGAGCGGTCCCGATGCCGAGGATCTTGAGGACGGTGATGTTCGAGGTCCCGAAGACGCCGATCGAGACGGCGAAGAGGACCGCGGCCGAGGTGACGATGCGGCCGACGGTGGCGACGCTGCCGCGGATTGCTTCCCGGTCGCCGTCCCCCTGCACCCGGGCTTCGCGTACGCGGCTGAGCAGGAAGACCCCGTAGTCCGTCGAGATTGCGAAGACGAGCGCGGCGAGCACCAGCGGGATGGTCAGGTCGACCGCTCCCTGACTCTTGAAACGGAGCAGTGACTCGAGGCGACCATCCTGAAAGATCAGGATCAGGGCTCCGAATGCCGCTGCGAGCGTGAGTGCGGTCATCAGCAGCGAGAGGAGCGGCGCGACAATGGATCCCGAGAGGAGGAAGAGGATCACCAGGGTCGCTGCGGCGAGAATCGCGATCGCGATCGGGAGCTTGGAGCCGATCGCGGAGCGCTCGTCGTGGAACGCGGCGGCGTCGCCGCCGACGAAGAGCGGGTAGGCGCTCCTGAGCGAGCGCAGCTGCCGGACGAGGTCCTGTGTCGTCGCGCTGTAAGGCGGTTCCGCTGCGATCAGGTTGATCTGCCAGGTGTCGCTTCCCAGGAAGCGCGGCGCTGCGACGCTGCGGACGCCGTCGAGACGACGCGTGTTGCCGGCGAGTGCGGTGGCCGAAGCCCCGGCTCTCGACGGCGCCTCGAGGACGAGGTAGAAGGGGGTGCCGCCGTGTGGAACGTACTCGCTGGAGCGGTTGATCGTCCGGTCGGCCTTGAAGGCCTGCGCCGACGCGGGCAGGCTGGTCGCGTCGACCGTCGTCCATTTGATGCGGAACAAAGGTGTGGCGACGACGATCAACAGAGCGACCACCAGCGTCACGACGGGAACGGCGTGATCGGTGGCGAGCCGCCCGATGCTCCGCCAGAGGCGTGAGGGGACGGCGAGCCGTCGCGGGTCACGCCAGCGCGGGAGCGTCAGCGCGTCGATCCGACCGCCGAGGAGACGCAGGATGGTCGGCAGCACGATCAGGGCGACGAGCATGGCGACCGTCGAGGCAATGATTCCGCCGTAGCCCATCGAGCGCAGGAAGCGCAGTGGAAAGACGAGCAGCGCAGCCATCGAGGCGGCGACGGTGACAGCGCTGAAGAAGATCGTGTGACCCGCGGGAACGAGGGCGCGGCGCAGGGCGAGGCGAAGGTCGATCGTCTTCGCCCGCTCCTCGCGGTAGCGGGAGAGCAGGAGCAGGCTCCAGTCGATCGAGAGCCCGATCGAAAGCCCGGTGACGAGGTTGAGCGCGTAGATCGAGAGCGACGTCACCGTTGCCAGCTCGCGGAGCAGGAAGAAGCTGACGAGGACCGTGATCAGGCCCGCGACCGGCGCGAGCAAGCTCGCCACGAAGCCGCGGAAGAGGAAGAAGGAAAGGACGACGATCAGCGGCACGGCCAGGAGCTCCGCCTTGCGCAGATCGTCCTCGATCGTCTTCGAGAGCTCGCGATTCGCCACCGGGTTGCCGCCCAAGGTGACGTCTGGAACTTCGGCGAAGGCTGCGAGGAGGCGCTTTCCGGCCTCCTCCTGGTCCTTGTCGCTCAGCGGCCGCAGTGCGGCGATCAGGTAGGTCGAGCGCCGATCGCGCGCGACCATTGCGGGGTTGTGCGCAGTCGAGGCGTCGAGAACCGCAACGACCGCCCTGTCGCGGCGCAGCTTCCCCTCGACCTCGTCGATCAGGTGTTGCGCGCGCGGCGTGCCGTAGGAGGCGGGGAGTCGAACGAGTGCGAGCACGCTGTTCGCGGGGTCGGCGCCGGACGCCCGGGCGACCAGCGGGCGGGCCACGTCGCTGCCCGAGCCGGCGACGTCGAAGCCGCGAGGCTTCAGGTGATCGTGGACATGGATGCCGAGCGGCGCCGCGATCGCCGTGATCGCGAGCGCGACGGCAAGCAGCCACGGAGCGCGACGATCGATCAGGTCGGCGAGGGCGGAGAGCATCGACCCTGATCGTCCAGGGCATGCGAACCCAGGGCCAGAGATTCGCCGGCGGGCGAATCGTCATTCGTTGCGAACGAACTGCCTGACTCGTTCTGCGACAAGGTCAGGCGCCTTCTCCTCGGGCGCCTCGTGATCGAGCCCGTCGATGATCTCGGCCTCCGAGTCCGGGATCACGCGCTGAAGCGCCTCGAAGAGCTCCGTGGTGGCGCGCCGCGGGCTCTTCTTCCCGCCGAGCAGCAGC
>JBKPRD010000360.1:0-5283 GCA_046734415.1 Actinomycetota bacterium
GTCAGCCACTCCTCGACGCCGGTCCAGAGAAGAAATTGCATGGCGGCAGACTATGGTCCCGCGCCATGGGCCAAGAGGAAGCCAACCCGTCGGGCTTCGCCGAGGAGATCGGCACCGAATGGATCGACCTCGATCCGGACAACGCCCGCGCCCAGGTGGAGGTGGAGCGGCGCCACCTGCAGCCCTACGGGATCGTCCACGGGGGCGTGTACGCGACCCTCGCCGAGAGCATCTGCTCGGCCGCGACCAACAACGCGGTGCGCGAGGACGACATGGTCGCGATCGGACAGTCCAACGACACGACCTTCCTGCGCCCGATCGGAGAGGGCTCCATCACCGCGACTGCGAGGACGCGCCACCGCGGCCGCACCACCTGGATCTGGGACGTCGAGATGACCGATGACGAGGGCCGGGTCTGCGCCCTCTCGCGGATGACGATTGCCGTCAGGCCGCGGCGCGATTAGCGCGGCAACGCGCGCATGGAGCCGAAGCGGTTCGTGATCGGCAGGCGCCGGTCCCGGCCGAATGCCTTGGTCGACACGCGGATCCCCGGCGGCGCCTGGCGGCGCTTGTACTCAGCGCGGTCGACGAGGCGGACGACGTCCATCACGACCTCCTCGGGCAGGCCCTGGGCGACCAGCGCGTCGATGCCCTCGTCACGCTCGACGTAGGCCTCCAGGATCCGGTCCAGGGTCTCGTAGGGCGGCAGGGAGTCCTCGTCGAGCTGGTCGGGGCGGAGCTCCGCCGAGGGTGGGCGCTCGATCACGGACGTGGGCACCAGCTCGCGGCCCTCTTGCTCGTTCCGCCAGCGCACCAGCCTGTAGACGAGCAGCTTGAAGATGTCCTTGATCACGGCGAAGCCGCCGGCCATGTCACCGTAGAGCGTCGCGTAGCCGACCGAGAGCTCACTCTTGTTCCCGGTGGTGAGGACGAGCCAGCCGAACTTGTTGGACAGCGCCATCACCAGGTTTCCGCGGATTCGGGCCTGCAGGTTCTCCTCGGCGATGTCGGGCTCGGTCCCCTCGAAGCTGTGCGCGAGCTCATGCTCGTAGGCTTCCATCGCCGCCTCGATCGAGATCTCGATCAGCTCCACGCCCAGGTTGGCTGCGATCGCCCTGGCGTCGGACTGCGTCTCGTCGCTGGAATTCGGCGAGGGCATGACGACCGCGCTGACCCGGTCGGCACCGACCGCGTCCACCGCGATCAGAGCGACCAGGGCCGAGTCGATCCCGCCACTGAGGCCGAGGACGACGTGCTCGAAGCCGTTCTTCTCGACGTAATCGCGCAGGCCGAGGGTGAGGGCGGCATACACCTCCGCCTCCTCGCTGGGGAGCGGCTTGGCGATGCGCGCCGAAGGGGGGCCGCCACCCGGCAGCGCCAGGTCGCAGACCAGGAGCTCCGGTTCGAACTGGGCCGCGCGCGCGATGGTCTCGCCGTCGGCGCCGATCACGACGCTGGCGCCGTCGAAGACCAGCTCGTCCTGGCCTCCGACGGTGTTGCAGAGCGCGAACGGGACGCCATTGGTGCGTGCGCGATCGGCGATCATCGCCTCTCGCGCCCGGCCCTTGCCACGGTGATACGGCGAGGCCGAGGAGTTGACGATCAGCTGTGCTCCGGCAGCGACCTCGTCGGCTTCCGGGAAGCCCGGATGCCAGATGTCCTCGCAGACGGTCAGGCCCACCTGCACGCCGTCGAACTCGATCAACGCCGGCTCGGTCCCGGGCTCGAAGTAGCGGCGCTCGTCGAAGACGCCGTAGTTGGGGAGGTCGCACTTGCGGTAGATCGCGCGAACCTCTCCGTCGGCCAGGACCGCCAGCGAGTTGTGGGCCGGGGGCAGGGGCGGGTCGATCAGGGGATCGAAATGCTCGAGCACTTCAGCCGGGTACTCGACTCGCTCGGGGAATCCGACCAGGGCCACGATCCCGTCGACGTCGGCAGCGATCGTCTCGAGCCCCTGCCTGACGGCATCCAGGAAGTCGCGGCGCAGCACGAGGTCCTCCGGCGGGTAGCCGGAGACGCAGAGCTCCGGGAGGAGCACGAGTTGCGCGCCCTCGTCGCGCGCCCGCTCGATCGACTCGGAGATCAGCCTGACGTTGCCGTCGATGTCTCCGACAGTCGGGTCGATCTGGGCGAGTCCGAGGCGCAGTTGTGTCGAATCGGCCACAGCCCAAGTATGGCGACGGGGGAGACCCATCCGTGAAGGCGGCTACCCTGCCGCGCGTGTTCAGGCAGGAAAAGTCACCCCGCACACACAAGGGCGTCGATCTGATGGAGGCGCACATCGAGGACCTCTGCCGCGAGTACGGAATCGAGCTGGCGGGCTCATCGGCTCGCGGGAGGGCGATTCGCTGGCGCGGCGGCAAGCTCGAGATCTCGATTCCGCCGATCCGCGGCCAGGTCTCCTACTTCATCGCCCTGCACGAGATCGGGCACCTGGTCGGGAAGGGGCGCTCGGCGCCGCGCCTCGAATCGGAGGCGAACGCCTGGCTGTTCGCTCTCGAGAACACCGTGGTCCAGCCGACCAGCGCCACCAAGCGCTCGATCTCGCGCCGCCTGGAGGGATACCTCGCCTGGGCCAGGAACCGCCAGCACCGGCGCGTGCCGCCGCGAATCCCGCCACGCGATCACCCCTTCTGGACGCTGCTGCAGCTGAGTTGACGCCCTGGGGTCAGACCCAAGGGACGCCCTGGGGTCAGACCCCATGGGGTCTGACCCCAGTCGCCTAACTGGCCGCCTTCTTGCGGCGCTGCCCGGGCCGCACTGCCTCCAGGTTGCTGATGATCACCGCGACGACGCTGACCAGATAGAGCTGGCCCAGCAGGGCCTCCGTGATCGCCAGCGAACGGCCCAGGTTCGTCGCGGCCACCAGGTCGCCGTAGCCGACCGTCGTCAGAGTCGTGTAGCTGAAGTAGAGGAAGTCGTCCCGGCCGTGCTCCCCGGGCGGATTGAAGAAGGGCGTCGAGGAGAGCTCATGGGCCGTCGCGTAGCCCACGCCGAACAGCAGCCCGATCAGCAGGTAGAGGCAGAGCACGCCGAACATCGTCTGCAGCGTCACGGCGCCCGCCTCGCGGAATTGCTTTCGCAGTCCGTCGACCAGGGCCAGCGGGGTCAGGAGCAGGTAGAGGAGGGCGACGATCGCGGCGGCGGCGTTGCCGAACTGGCCGCTGCCGAAGAGCGCGGCCCCGGTGCCGACGATGCCGACGATCGCGGTGGCGATGCTCAGTGCGACCACACCGCCGTGCGCCCGCGATGAGATGACCGCAGCGACCAGGACCGCCGCCTGCAGGACAACCGCAACGAAGCGGCCCCCGTCCCCGCTTGGCGCCGCCAGGGTGAACGTGATCGTCAGCAGGATCAGGCAGAGGACGATCCCGAAGCGGTAATGGATCCTATGCACGCGGGGCATGATCGCCCGCGTGGAGGACGCCACCCGCGGCTCAGCAGGAGCGGGCGCGCGGGTCCAGCCGCTTGTCGCGCGTCGCGCCCTCGGCCCGGTTCGCGCCCTGCCCGCACTTGATCCTGAAGTCGTGTGTGCCGTCCTTGGCGCGCAGGAAGTCGATGCCGCCCTTGCCCTTAAGCACATCGGATCCGAGGTTGCCGACGACCAGGTCGCCGTCGGGACCGCCCGAGACGAGGTCATTGCCCTGCCCGCCGAAGAGACGGTCGCCGCCCAGCCAGCCACGGAGGAGATCGCGACCGTCGCCCCCGACGATCACGTCATCCCCCTCGACGCCGAGCAAGGTGTCATTGCCGTTGTTGCCCGACAGGACGTCGTTGCCCGCTCCGCCGATCAGCGTCTCCGAACTCGAGTCCCCCGCCAGCAGGTCGCCCTGGGGCGTGCCGACGAGCGCCTCGATGTCGCCGTGGACGGTGTCCCGCCTGCCCGACCCCTCGTCCTCGGCTCCGCCGTCGTTGAAGTTGCCCGAGCCGATGGTGACGTTGACGGGCGTCGTGCGGCTGGCCGGATAGGTGAGCGTGTCGGTGCTGCTGCCACCCTGGATGTCATCCGGACCGTCACCGGCCTCGATGAAGTCCCGGCCGCTGCCGGCGCGAACGTTGTCGGTGAGCGGCGAGCCCTGGATCAGGTCGTTCCCCGAGTCGCCAGTCAGGGTGCCGTGGCCGCTGACTGAGTCGTTGCCGGGACCGCCGTCGAGGTTGCCCGTGACCGTCGAGGGGATCGTGCCCAGGTCCAGCGTGATCGAGTCGTTCTGCGCATCGGTGTCCACCGAGATCGTCTTGATCCCGGTCCCCGGGCAGGTGGCGGTGTGAGCGTTGACCGCCGTGCAGGTTCCGCTCGGGTTCAGGTTCGCAGCGGAGTCGACGACGGTGTACAGGTCAAGCCCGGCGTCGTAGCTCACCGTCACGCGGTTGACCTCACTGCCGGATTCGAGCACGCGCACGGTGTTGCCATTCGCGACCGTGACGGTCGACGCGAGGGCCGGGGCGACCGCGCTCAGCGCCAGGCCAACCCCGAGGAAGCAGGCGAACGAGACCTTCCTCATCACCCCCATGAACACGTCCAGAAAGCGGTAGGTGCGTTCCTCAGCGCAACAGCTTCTCGACCACGAGTACGTCCTTCCACTCGCCGTCGAGGGTGCCGTGGCGCTCGTGTACGCCCACCTCCCGCCAGCCGAGCCGGCCGACCATCGCGATGCTCGGCTCGGTTGTGGTGAAGATCTTGCCGACGAGCTTGTGCGCGCCGGCGTCGGCGGCCGCGTCCGCCAGAGCGTCGAGCAATTGCCGTCCGACCCCGCTGCGCCGGGCGCCTCGCTCGACGTAGAGGGTCGCCTCGCGCACCCCGTCGTAGTAGTCGTGCCGGTCGCCATAGGGGCTCGCCTTGGCCCAGCCCACCGGTTCCCCTTCGCGCTCGGCGATGACGACCAGATCCTGCTCGATCCAGCGGGCGGCCTCTTCAGGCCCTGCCTCGCGGGTCTCGAAGGTGGCGACGCGATCCTCGACGCCCTGGTTGAAGATCTCCGCGATCGCCGGCGCGTCGTCCGCGGTGGCCGCGCGAATCGAGATCTCCGCTCTTTGCGAACCGTTCACGTTGGCTTCATAGCATTGGGGCCGATGATCTCCGAGCGAAACCTGCGCATTGCGGCCGGCGCGCTGGCCGTGGCGGGCATCGGCGTCGCGACCTACATCTCGATCGCGGAGTTCGGGGGAGGCACGCCGGTGTGCCTCGCCGGCGGTCACGGCTGCGAGACCGTCGCCCGCAGCCACTATTCGCACCTGGCCGGCATCAACGTCGCCGTGATCGGCATCTGCGGCTACGTGCTGCTG
>JBKPRD010000361.1:0-17402 GCA_046734415.1 Actinomycetota bacterium
CACCGTCCACTCCACTGCGTAGCCTCCCAAGCTCGAAGGGAGCGGCTGCCGGGGACAGCACTGTTTCGAGCGACCGTGCAGGCTTCTATGAGGTCACCTCGGCAGCCGCGCCTGACCCGCCGGGAGACAGATCCCAAGAAAAACACCAGGTCAAGCGGGTGCTGAGTCATCCCGGCGTGACAGGCACACTCCGCCCGCAACCGGACGGCAGCCAAAAAGCCAAACAGTGGGGGGCCAGCCCCTTTCCCCTGCCGGCGAGGCTACCCGAGCGGGGCGCACGCGTGTGCGCCGATTCGGCGCCGAGAGGCGCACCGCGCGGCGCTTCCGCGGGCATACGATGCCCGCATGTCCGCGTTGCCGGCAGGCACCGTCACCTTCGTCTTCACGGACATCGAGGGCTCGACCGAGCTGCTCAAGCGGCTCGGCGAAGGCTACGGCGAGGTGCTGAGCGCGCATCGGCGGCTCGTCCGCGACACGCTCACGGCCGCCAATGGGACCGAGATCGACTCGCAGGGCGACGCCTTCTTCTTCGCCTTCGCGCGCGCCCGGGACGCGGTCGCGGGAGCGGTCGACGTGCAGCGTGCGCATGCGAGCCACGCGTGGCCCGACGGCGTCCAGCTCCGCGTGCGCATCGGCCTCCACACCGGCGAGCCGTCGGTCGGCGAGGAGGGCTACCTCGGCCTGGACGTCGTCCGCGCGGCACGCATCTGCACCGCCGGCGCGGGCGGGCACGTCCTGCTCTCGGAGACGACGCGGGCGCTCGTCGGCTCGAGCCTTCCCGACGACGTCTCCCTCTTCCCGCTCGGCGAGCGGCATCTGAAGGGTCTGGACGAGCCCGAGCGCGTCTACGAGCTCGAGATCGACGGCGTGACACCCCCGCCGCCCTCGCCGGCACCTGAGCCGGCGCCCCCGGCGACGGCTGAGGCGCGCGAGGACGACATCGGCAAGGAGCTCGAGCAGCGGATCGAGGCGAGCATCCTTCGGATCGTCGATGCGGGCCTGCAGAAGATGACGCCGAAGCCAGAGCAGTCGGACGACCGCGACGTCGAGGAGCTGGCCGAGCGCGGCGCCACGCTGGACGAGCGGATCCGCGCACAGGTCGATGCCGCGCTACGCACGAGCGGGATCCCGCCCGGCGACAGGTAACCGGTTAGCGCCCGCGGGCGACGTCCGCCGCGATCTGCGCAGCCTCGGTCGGCGACGTGCCGACGCGGACGCCGCTCGCCTCGAGCGCCGCTTTCTTCGCCTGCGCCGTCCCCGACGAGCCCGTGATGATCGCCCCAGCGTGCCCCATCGTCTTCCCCGGCGGCGCGCTGAACCCGGCGATATAGGCGACCACGGGCTTGCTCATCTCCTCCGCGATGTACTGCGCGGCCTTCTCCTCCTCGTCGCCGCCGATCTCGCCGACGAGCACGACCAGGTCGGTCTCGGGGTCGGCCTCGAAGCGCGCGAGCACGTCGATGAACGAGGAGCCGACGATCGGATCGCCGCCGATCCCGACGATCGTCGAGTTGCCGAGCCCGAGTCCCGTCAGCTCGTGGCCGATCTGGTACGTCAGCGTCCCGGACCGCGAGACGAGCCCGATCGAGCCGGGGCGAAAGATCTCGGCCGGAATGATCCCGACGTTCGCCTTGCCCGGGGAGAGCGCCCCGGGACAGTTCGGCCCGATCATCGTCACTCCGCGCGGGCGGATGTAGTTGTAGACCCGCAGCATCTCGTGCGCCGGCAGGCCCTCCGAGATGCAGACGACCGTCTCGATCCCCGCGTCGACCGCCTCGTAGATCGCGTCCGCGGCGAAGCGCGCCGGCACGAAGACCATCGTCGTGTTCGCGCCGACCTCGCTCACCGCCTCGGCGACGGTGTCGAAGATCGGGATTCCCTCGACGTCCTGGCCGCCCTTGCCCGGCGTCACCCCGGCGACGACCTGCGTTCCGTAGGCGCGGTTGCGGAGCCCGTGGAACGAGCCCTCCCGCCCGGTGAGCCCCTGGACGACGAGGCGGGTGCTCTCGTCGACGACGATCGCCACTACTTGGCTCCCTTCAGCGCCATCCGCTCGAGCGTCACCCAGCCGTTCTCCGTCCGGTCGGCGACCAGTTCCCTCACCCGCGCCGCCGCATCGCCGGTGCACCTCGCGCGCTCCAGCCAGGGCTCCAGCTCGACGCGCATGGGCAGGAAGCGCACGTCGTCGATGCCCAGACTGGCCTCCTCGAACATCGTCCGCCACTCCTCGACCGGGTAGCAGCGCACGTGCGAGGGGTCGCGGACGTGCTCGGCTTCCTCGAGCGCGTCCCCGCCGAACGTGTTGTCGACGACGATCACCGACTTCGCCGCGACCCGGGCCATCTCCCGCATCGCGGCGCGAACGTCTGCGAAGTGGTGCGCGCCCAGCCGCGAGACGACCAGGTCGAAGCTGGCGTCGGCGAAGGGCAGCTGCTCGGCAGGGGCGACCACGTCCGGTCTCATCCCCTCCGCGGGATCGACGCTCGTCACCTCCAGCCCGGCCTCGCGCAGGCGCCGCGCGACGTGCCCCCCGCCGGTCGCGACGTCGAGCGCGGTCTTCGCGCCCGCCGCCCACTCGACGATCAGGTCGAGATCGGGCCCCTCGCGATGCGCCGGGCTCTGACGGTAGGCCTCGGCGCGGTTCGACCAGACGTCGCTCACCCCGCCAGCTCCACCGCGCGCCGTGCCGCCTCGAGCATCGTCGGCTCGACGTGGAGGTTCGGCGGTGCCGCCTCGGCCAGCAGTCTCCGCCCCTCCTCGGCGTTCGTGCCGTCGAGTCGGACGACGATCGGATGCTCGATCGTCATCTGCCCGAGCGCCTGCAGGATCCCGCGCGCGACCTCGTCCGTCCGCGTGATCCCGCCGAAGACGTTGAAGAGTATCGAACGCACCTGCGGGTCGCCGGTGATGATCTCGAGCGCGTCGACCACACCCTGCGCGTCGCCGCCGCCGCCGAGGTCGCAGAAGTTCGCAGCACGCCCGCCCGCCAGCGCGACCACGTCGAGCGTCGACATCGCCAGCCCCGCGCCGTTGGCGAGGATCCCGACCGAGCCGTCGAGCTTCACGTAGGTGACGCCCTTCTCGCGCGCGGCGCGCTCCTCCGGCGGGTACGCCTCGGGATCGCGCATCTCCGCCACGTCCGGGTGGCGGAACAGCGCGTTGTCGTCGACCGTGAACTTCGAGTCGAGCGCCTTCACCTCGCCGGCGGTCGTGACGATCAACGGGTTGATCTCGCAGAGCAGCGCATCGAACGAGACGAACGTCTCGTAGAGCTTTCCGACGATCGCGGCGATCTGCTTCTGCTCCTCGGGGTCGGAGACGCCGGTACCGTAGATCAGCCGCCTGGCCTGCCACGGCTGGAAGCCCTCGAACGGATCGACGTGCAGGCGCACGAGCGCGTCCGGGTTCGAGGCGGCCACCTCCTCGATGTCGACCCCGCCTTGCGTCGTGAACATGAACAGCGGCTGCTTCGCCCCGCGGTCGAACGTGACCGAGAGGTAGTACTCCTTCGCGATCTCCGAAGCCTGCTCGATCCAGAGCTTGCGCACGACGTGGCCGCGGATGTCCAGCCCGAGGATCTCGCGTGCGCGCTGATCGGCTTCGTCCGGGCCTTCGGCGAGCTTGATCCCGCCGGCCTTGCCGCGCCCGCCGGTGAGCACCTGCGCCTTGACGACGACCTGTCCGCCGAGCTCCTGCGCCGCCGCCCGCGCCTCCGCCGGGCTCGTCGACAGGCGGCCCTCCGAGACCGGGATGCCGACGCGGCGGAAGAGCTCCTTTCCCTGGTACTCGTAGAGATCCAAGCCGCGCGCGAGCCTAGCTGACGAGCGCGGCGAAGCGCGGGTCCTGCCGGAGCGCGTCGAAGTCGGAGTCCGCGGCCGCGCCGGCACGCAACCCGGGATCGAGCTCGAGCGAGCGGGCGAGGTGGCGGATCGCCTCCTCGGTGTCGCCGGCAAGCGACTCGAAGCATGCGAGGTCGTAGAGGAGTACGGCGTCTTCGCCGAGCCGCCCCGCCGCCTCGCGGAGAACCCCGACACCCTCCGCGTAGCGGCCCGCGGCGTGGAAGACGCCGGCGCGCCGGACCGCGTCCCACACCTGCTGGATGCCGAGCAGCCGCCGCAGCTCGGTGATCGGCTGCACGTGATCGTCGACGCGGAGGTCGCAGACGCGGTCGATCCCCTCGCGCGACTCCTCCGCTGCGCCGACGCGCTCGACGACGATCGCCGCCGACTGCTGCCCGCGGGAGTCGCCTCCGGCCGCCTGGCCCGCCTGGAGCACGGCGACGAGCCGCTCTGCCAGCGAGCCGGCCGTCTCCAGGAACGCACGCTCCATCTTGGTGACGACCTCCTTGCCGGCGAGGATGTTCCCCTGCACGGCGTAGCCGTTGCCGACGCGGTGGCCGGCCCAGGCAAGGCATTTCGCGCCAGTGTGCGCGGCCGCCCGGCCGTCGGCGGCGACCACGCCGAGTTGGCGCGTCTCCCGCTCCGGATCGTCCGCAAGGACGCGGGCGAGCGTCTCGTCCGGCTCGATCCCGCGCTCGAGCAGCGCGAGCACGCGCGGCCCGTAGGCGGCGACGCCCGCTGCCTGCGTCGCGACTACTCCGACGCCGGCCTTCGCCCACGGCACGACCGAGCCGACGGCGAAGTACCGCGACTGCACCGCGCACCCGACCTCCTGCACGGCCGGGTCGACCGCGCAGATCGAGAAGGTGGCCTTTTGGTGAAGACTCATCGACGAAACCGTAATCCGCGTTCACGGCACCGCGTGAAGACATAGACTCCCACGACTCAGACCCGCCCAAGGAGGAACCCATGGCTGACGAGCGCAAGCTCACCGACGACGAGATCCTCACCACCGGCACGGGCGCGTCGCGCTCCCGGCTGGAGACGGCCGACGCCGACGGTGACGACACGGATACCACCGACGGGGACGACACCGACGCCGACGCCGACCTCGAGGACCCGAGCTAGCGGCGAACAGGCGCTCGCCCGCTGCGTCGAGCCGTTCGACACGGCGGAGTTCCTCGCCGAGTACTGGGAGCAGCAGCCGCTCGCCGTGCCGCGCGCCGAGCCGGGTCGCTTCGACGACCTGATCTCGGTCGCCGACGTCGAGCGGCTGGTCTCCTCCGGCAGCCTGCGCTACCCCGCCTTCCGGCTCGTCAAGGAAGGCGGCCAGATCGGGCTGTCCGAGTACGCGACCGACCTGCCCTGGCGCCCGCACGCGTTCACCGGCAGCGCCGACCCCGATCGAGTCGCGAGCGCCTTCGAGGACGGCGCGACGATCGTGCTCCAGGGGCTGCACCTGAACTGGAACCCGCTGGCCCGGTTCTGCCGTGGGCTCGAGGCCGAGCTCGGTCACCCGGCGCAGGCGAACGCCTACTACACCCCGCGTCGCTCGCAGGGCTTCGCCGTTCACCACGACACGCACGACGTGTTCGTGCTCCAGGTCGCCGGCGAAAAGCAGTGGCGAATCTACGACCCGCTGCTCGAACTGCCGCTGAAGCATCAGCGCTACTCGCAGGCGCTCGGCGAGCACGGCCCGCCGGTGCTGGAGCTGACGCTCCGCGCCGGCGACACGCTGTATCTCCCGCGCGGGTGGCTACACGACGCGCTCACATCCGAGACGGACTCCCTGCACGCGACCGTCGGGATCAACCTCCACACCTGGGTCGACGCGGTGCGGGCGGCCCTCGACGAGTGCGAGCAGGACGTGGAGTTCCGCCGCTCGGTGCCCGAGGACGGCGAGCCGACCGCCGACCTCCTCGACCGGCTGGCGGCGAGGCTCGAGCCGGAAGAGGTCGCGCGGCGCGCCCGCGCGAAGCTCGTGCGCAGCCGGCGGCCGATCCTCGACGGCCAGCTCGAGGAGGTCCGGATGCTCGGGTCGCTCCGAGTGGACACGGCGCTCGAGCGGCGGCCGACGGTGATCGCCGACCTCGAGGGCACGACGCTCTCGTTCGAGGGCAAGCAGGTGACGGTGCCGGAACACGCTCGCTCCGAGCTGGAGGCGATCTTCGAGGCAGACGCGCCGTTCACCGCCGCCGAGCTCCCGGGCGGGCTCGACGACGACAGCCGGCTCGTGCTGATCAGGCGGCTGATTCGCGAAGGATTCGTGCGGCGTAGTGCCGCGAGTGCCTGAGCGTCTGCGACGAGCACGTCAGGTACGTCAGCGGGCCGAGTGCGGCCGTGACGTCGACCTCGAACAGACGACCGCCGCCGCGGAACACGGTGACCGGCCGCTCCGCGACCAGCTCGAGGTCGCCGACGCCGGTCAGCCCGGCGCTCTCGCGGACGGCCTGCTCTGCAGCCTGCGTCGCGAAGGAGTAGGCGGCCCGCCCCCGGTAGTGGCCGAGATCGATTCGCCCGGCGAGGTACTCCTCCAGCACCGACCAGGCATCCCCCGGCGCGACGCGGCCGAAGTAGAGACCGTCCGGGAGCGCGACGAGGTTGCCGGCGAAGCGGTCGCCGCCGACGTGCGAGACCTGCCAGACCCAGTCGTCGCCGGCAAGGTCGGCGAGCGCCTGGTAGAGCGGCCGCCCGTGCCGCGCGCAGCAGCGGTCGTGCTTGCCGTGGGTGCAGACGAGGAGGACGGGGCGGTCGACCAGCTCGCCGGGCTCGGTCAGGTCGAGATCGAGGATGTCCTCGTAGCTCCCGATCGCGGCCCGGAAGATCCGGCCGCCGCGTTCGGGCGAGCTGCCCCACATCACGGCGTGCTCCGGCCGGCCACGCCGCTCGGTTCGACGGACGAAGAGCAGCTTCGTGTGCGGGCGGGCCGAGCGTTGCTCTCGCAGCCTCGACTTGACCTGGTCGGAGAGACCACTGCCGCCGACTGCGTCGTGGTTCCAGAGGCCGCGGTACTCGACGAGGATCCAGTGGTCGACGCGGCTGGCGGTGGCGGCGAGCGGCTCGCCGTTCTCGAGCGAGACGTCGGAGCAGAACGACCGGCCCGCCGACATCAGGGCGAGGCGCCGTTCTCCGGCGCGACGACGCAGATCACCTGGCCGGTGCGGACAGGCTCACCGGCCGTGACCGACAGCTCCCTGACCACGCCCTCGCGGAGGGCGTGCACCTCGTTCTCCATCTTCATCGCCTCGACGATGCAGATGACCTGGCCCGGGACGACCGGATCGCCCTCCGCAACCTCGACCGAGAGGACGGTGCCCTGCATCGGGCTGACGATCGCGTCGCGCCCTCCCGAGCCGCCGGCGTGACGCCCGGCACGCTCTCGCCTGCGCTCGGCGAGCTCCGCCCACGGGGGCGCGGGGACCAGCGCGGTGACGTCGAACCGCCGGCCGTCGAGCTCGACGACCGTAACGCGCTCGCGGAACGTGCCGTCCGACGGCACGGCTACCTTTGTTGTCTCATGCGACAACTCGTCCGCCTCCTGCGCCAGCTCCTCCGACTCCACGATCCCGTGGCAGGTCCCGCCTTCGACGAAGCACGGGTGCCCGAGCAGCGCACGGTGGAAGCCGAGCAGCGTGGTCAGGCCGCCGATCTCGTACTCGGCGAGCGCGCGCAGCATCCGCCGGCGCGCGTGCTCCCGGTCGACCCCGTGGACGATCAGCTTCGCCACCATGGGGTCGTAGAGCGGCGAGATTTCCGCTCCGTCCTCCACGCCGGAGTCGACCCGCACCCCCGGGCCCGCCGGCTCGCGGTAGCGCGTGATCCGCCCCGGGCTCGGCAGAAAGCCGTTCGACGGGTCCTCCGCGTTGATCCGGCACTCGATCGCGTGCCCGGTGAGACGGACGTCGTCCTGGCTGAGCCATAGCGGCTCTCCGGCCGCGATCAGCACCTGCTCGCGGACGAGATCGAGGCCCGTGACGAGCTCGGTGACGGTGTGCTCGACCTGGATGCGCGTGTTCATCTCCATGAACCAGTAGCCGCCTTCGGAGTCGAGCAGGCCCTCGATCGTCCCGGCGGACCGGTACCCGACGGCGCGGGCAGCCTCGACCGCGATCGCGCCGATCCGTCCGCGGAGCTCGGCGTCGACCGCCGGCGAGGGCGTCTCCTCGACGAGCTTCTGGTGGCGCCGCTGGATCGTGCAGTCGCGCTCGCCGAGGTGGATCACGTTGCCGTGGGCGTCGGCGAGCACCTGGACCTCCACGTGCCGGGGGTCCTCCAGGTAGCGCTCGACGTAGACGGTGGGATCGGAGAAGTAGGCCTCGCCCTCCCGCCGGGCGGAGTCGAACGCGCGCTCGACATCGTCGCCCTCGCGGACGACCTTGAAGCCCTTGCCGCCGCCCCCGGCCGAGGCCTTGATCGCGAGCGGCCAGCCGAGCTCGTCGCCGAGCCTCGCGACCTCGGCTGCCGAGCCGACCGGCTCCGTCGTCCCGGGGATGATCGGGACGCCGGCGGCGGCCATCCGCTCGCGGGCCTCGGTCTTCGAGCCCATCGCCTCGATCGCCTCGGCCGGTGGGCCGATCCAGACGAGACCGGCCGCCTCGACCGCACGGGCGAAGTCGGCGTTCTCGGCGAGGAAGCCGTAGCCGGGATGGACCGCCTCCGCGCCGGCGGCGCGCGCCGCCGCGAGGATGCGCTCTTGGTTCAGGTAGCTCTCGGAGGGGGCGCCGGGACCGAGGAGTCGGGCCTCGTCGGCGAGCCGGACATGCAGCGAGCCGCGGTCGACCTCGGAGTACACGGCGACCGTCCCGATCCCGAGCTCCCGCAGCGTGCGGAAGATCCGGATCGCGATCTCGCCCCGGTTGGCAACGAGCACCTTCGAGAAGAGTCCCACGGGAAACGTATTCTCCCGGAGGGATGGGTCTGGCCGATCAGCTCACTGTCGCTCGGATCGTCGCGACGCCGTTCGTGGTCGTCCTGTTCGTCTGGGACTTCCAGGGTCACGCGTACTGGGCGACCGCGCTGTTCATCGCGGCGATGGCGACCGACCAGATCGACGGCTGGCTCGCCCGACGTCAGGGACGGACGACCCCACTCGGCTCGCTCCTCGACCCGGTAGCGGACAAGGTGCTCGTCCTCTCGACCCTGATCGTGCTGATCGACCAGGGGATCTTCCCCGGCTGGATGGTTGCGGCGATCGTCGCGCGGGAGCTGCTCGTGTCGGGTCTGCGGCTGGCGGCGGTCGAGCGCGGCATCGTCATTCAGGCACGCGATCTAGGCAAGCTGAAGACGTGGGCGCAGACGGTCGCCGCCGCGCTCGGCGGCTTCGCGGCCGCAGGTGCCTGGGACCAGACGATCGCGTGGTGGGCCCTGCTGGTCGCGGTCGTCCTGACCTGGATCTCGGGGCTCGACTACGCCCGACTCGCCCCTGGCCTCCTGCGCGACCGCGCTCTCGCCTAGACGCTCTCACCGTCGTCGTCCCCAACGGCCTCGCGGATCCCGGCCTGCCACCAGGCGGAGTGCCGCTCCGCCCGCCCGTCCAGGGCGGCCAGCGCGCGCATGATCGCCTCCCGCTCCTCCGGGCTCGGCTCGGGGCTGATCTCGACGCCCATCGATGCATCACCCTAAAGGAGTACGCCCGCGCGGACGATGGAGACCGGGTGAGCTGTCGCCTCCTCGTTTGTGCTGCTCTTGTGGTGATTTTCGCCGCGCCGGCCTCGGCCGGCGACGCCGCGCGGTCGTGGGCGCAGCCCCAGATCAAGCTCGTCACCGCGAAGGGGCTGATGGGCGGAAGCGCGACCGGCTTCCGCCCGGACGACCCGCTCACGCAGGGCGAGCTCGCCGACCTCGTCACCGGCCTGACCGGAAAGAGCGCGGCCGTCCCCGCGGACCCGTCGGCCCTGACCACGATCGGCCAGCTCGACGCGCAGCTCATCAGCGGCCTCGGCCTCCTATCCGCCGCGCGCCGGTTCACCGCCGGCGTCCGCGCCGCCGGGCTGGTGCCGCGAAGCGGGCTCGGCACCGAGGTGGTCGCGCGGCTGCTCGGGCTGCGGATCAACCACGCGGCCGCCGAGGACCTGCTCGAGCCCCGCCCGACCGACCTCGCCAGCCGCGCCGAGGCCGCGTACTCCGCCGCGCGCATCCTCGGCTTCACGGGCTGGGAGGACGATTACGTGACGAAGCTTGCAGCGACGTTCCAGCTCCCGGCGCTGAGCGCGCTCCAGCGCGATCTGCTCCAGACCGCGATCTCGCTCGTCGGCTATCCCTACGTCTGGGGCGGGACCAGCGAGCTGCCGCAGGACCCGTTCTCGACCGGGAAGTTCGTGCCCGGCGGGTTCGACTGCTCGGGGTTCGCCTGGCGCGTCTACAAGCTCCAAGCTTTCGCCGGCGCGGACGCGCTCGCGGCGACGCTGAAAGGCCGGACGACCTATGCGATGAGCGGTGAGGTGAAGCGGACGCAGCGGGTCCCGCTCGCGCAGCTCGAGCCCGCCGACCTGCTCTTCTTCGGCGCGCGCGGCCGCCTTTCGAAGCCGGCCGAGATCAACCACATGGGCATCTACCTCGGCGGCGGCTGGTTCGTGCAGTCGTCTGAAGAGGGAGTCGCCCTCGCGCCGCTCTCGCCCGACGGGTATGCGAAACGCTTCGCCTGGGCGCGCCGCCCACTCGCCGAGGCCGGGCTCGGCTAGAGCGCCGAAATCCGGTGCCGGGCACCGGTTTTCCCGCCCGCCAGGTCAGGCTGAAGCCTGACCCTCCTGCTTCAGAGCGGAATGTTCCCGTGCTTCCGCGGCGGGCGGCGCTCGCGCTTCGTCTGCGCCGTCTCGAGGGCGTCGATCAGGACCGGGCGCGTCCGCCGCGGCTCGATCACATCGTCGACGTAGCCACGCTCGGCGGCGACGTAGGGGTTCGCGAACCGCGCCTTGTACTCCGCGATCAGCTCGTCGCGCCGCGCCCCGTCGCCGTCCCCCTCCAGCTCTCGCCGGAAGACGATGTTGACCGCGCCCTCTGGCCCCATCACGGCAACCTCCGCCGTCGGCCAGGCGAAGTTGAAGTCGGCGCGGATGTGCTTCGAGGCCATGACGTCGTACGCCCCGCCGTAGGCCTTGCGCGTGATGACGGTCAGCTTCGGCACGGTCGCCTCCGCGTACGCGTACAGCAGCTTCGCGCCGTGGCGGATGATCCCGTGCCACTCCTGCTCGGTGCCGGGCAGGAACCCGGGCACGTCGACGAACGTGACGAGCGGGATGTTGAACGCGTCGCAGGTGCGGACGAACCGGGCGCCCTTGTTCGACGCGTCGATGTCGAGCACCCCGGCGAGCACGCGCGGCTGATTCCCCACGACGCCCACCGGATGCCCGCCGAGCCGGGCAAACCCGCAGACGATGTTCTCGGCGAACCGCTCGTGCACCTCGAGGAAGTCGCCGTCGTCGACGACGTGCCGGACGACGTCCTTGATGTCGTACGGTTTCGTCGGCTCGTCCGGGATCAGCGTGTCGAGCTCGGGTGCCTCCCGGTCGCGCGCGTCGGCCGGCTCGGCGAACGGCGGCGGATCGACGTTGTTCTGCGGCAGGAACGAGAGCAGGTAGCGAGCGTCCTCGAGACACGCGTCCTCGTCGGGCGCGGTGAAGTGCGCCACGCCCGACTTCGCGCCGTGGGTCGCCGCCCCGCCGAGCTCCTCGAACGTCACCTCCTCGCCCGTCACCGTCTTCACCACGTCGGGGCCGGTGATGAACATGTACGACGAGCCCTCGACCATGAACACGAAGTCGGTGATCGCGGGCGAATAGACGGCGCCGCCCGCGCAGGGCCCCATCACGAGCGAGATCTGCGGGATCACGCCCGAGCTCTGGACATTCCGCCAGAAGATCTCCGCGTAGCCGGCGAGCGACACGACGCCTTCCTGGATCCGCGCGCCGCCGGAGTCGTTGATCCCGATCAGCGGGCAGCCGAACTTCGCCGCCAGATCCATCACCTTGCAGATCTTCTCGGCGAAGACCTCGGAGAGCGACCCGCCGAAGATCGTGAAGTCCTGGGAGAAGACGAAGACCCTGCGGCCGAAGATCGTCCCGTAGCCGGTCACGACCGCGTCGCCCCACGGCCGCCGCTCGCGCATCCCGAACTCGACCTCGCGGTGCCGGACGTAACGGTCGAGCTCGACGAGGGAGCCCGGGTCGAGCAGCCGCTCGAGCCGCTCGCGCGCGAGCAGCTTCCCCTCCTCGTGCCGGCGCGCGACCGTCTGCTCCTTCGCCTGGTGGAGCGTCTCCTCGCGAAGCTCCTGCAGACGCGCGAGCTTCTGCTCGGTGGTCTCGTCGGCCATGGGCGGAGCCTAACGGCGCGCCGTTGCTAGGTTCGAACGGTGCGACGGCGGCTGCCTCCGGCGCTCCAGCTCCGCGATTTTGCGTTCCTGTGGTCGGCGATCCTCTGCATGCGCTTCGCCGAGAACATGATCGCGGTCGCTGTCGGCTGGCAGGTCTACGCGATCGACAAGAACCCGTTTGATCTCGGGCTGATCGGCCTCTGCGAGTTCGCCCCGCTCCCGATCCTCGCCCTGCCCGCCGGCCACCTCGCCGACCGGATCCCGCGCCGGCTGCAGGCGTCGCTGTCGCTCGGCGTCATGGTCGCCGTCGCCGTCGGCCTGCTCGTCGTCACTGCGAACGGTGCGTCGAAGACGTGGCCGTTCTTCTTGCTTGCGGGCCTGACCGGCGTCGCGAGCGCAATCGGCTGGCCCGCCTTCGGCGCGCTGACGCCGGAGCTCGTCCCGGCGGAGCTCCTGCCCGGCGCGATGGCGCTCCGCTCGATCGCCGGCCAGGCGGCGGTCGTCGCGGGACCGGCGCTGGGCGGCGTGCTCTTCTCGATCCACGCCGAGTCGGTCTATGCCGTCGCCGCCGTTCTCTTCGGCATCGCTCTCGGCGCGCTGCTCGGGCTGCGCTCCCGGTCGCTCGCCCGCGAGGTCGAACGAGCGCCCGGGTTTGCGGGCCTCGCGGACGGCGTCCGGTTCGTGCTGCGCACGCGGATGCTGCTCGGTGCGATCGCGCTCGACCTGTTCGCGGTGCTGTTCGGCGGAGCGATCGCGCTCGCGCCCGTGTTCGCGCGCGAGATCCTGCACGTCGGCCCGATCGGGCTCGGCGTGCTGCGCAGCGCGCCCGCGGTCGGCGCCCTCGCCGCCGGAGTCGTCCTCGCGCGCCGGCCGCTGCAGACGCGCGCGGGCCCGACGCTGCTCCTCGTCGTCGGCATCTTCGGAGCGTCCATGGTCGTCTTCGGACTCTCGCGCTCGATGGAGCTCTCCGTCGCCGCGCTCGGCATCGCCGGCTTCGTGGACATGATCAGCGTCAACATCCGCTCGACGACCGTCGGCCTGATCACGCCGGACGAGCTGCGCGGCCGAGTGAGCGCCGTCGAGATGGTCTTCATCAGCGCCTCGAACGAGCTCGGGGCCTTCGAGTCGGGCGCGGTCGCTGCTCTGGTCGGAACGGTGACGAGCGTCGTCGCCGGCGGAATCGCGACCATCGCCCTTGCGCTCTCGTGGACGCGGCTCTTTCCGTCGCTTGCGCGGCTCGGGCGGCTGGAGGACATCCGCCCCGAGCCGGTCGCTACGCTCGCACGATGAGTGTCGACCGCTCGACGATCTGGCCGTACGCGGACGGCCGGCCTGGCGAGTTCACCTACGCACGTGAAGCGCATCCCACGGGCGTCGAGGCCGAGCGGTTGCTCGCGGAGCTGGAGGGAGCACCGGAGGGACACGCGCTCCTCTTCGCCTCCGGGACGGCGGCGATTACCACGCTCCTGCTCGCGCTGCTCGAGCCGGGGAAGACGGTCGCGCTCGCCGAGGGCGGGTACTACGGGACAGGCGTGCTCATGGGCGAGCTCGGCCGCTGGGGTCTGCGCCACGTCGAGTTCGACCAAACCGGGCCGCCGCCGGACGGAATCGACCTGATCTGGCTCGAGGCGCCGACAAATCCGTTCCTGACCATGCCGGACCTCGACGCGGCCGCGGCCCATCCCGCTCCGGTCGTCGTCGACTCGACCGCCGCGACGCCGATCTACCTGCGTCCCCTCGAGCACGGCGCCGACTTCGCCCTCCACAGCGGGACGAAGTACCTGGCCGGTCACAGCGATGCCCTCGTCGGCGCGATCGTTTCGCGGGACGCGGATGCGCACGAGCAGCTGCGGCGCTTTCGCCACCGGTCGGGCGCGATCTGCGCACCCGACGTCGCCTGGCTTCTGCTCCGCGGGCTGAAGACGCTGCGCGTGCGCGTCGAGCGGCAGACGGAGACAGCACGCGTGCTGGCGCAGCGGCTGGCCGCCCATCCGGCGGTCGAGACCGTCCGCTACGCGGGAATCGGCGGCATGCTTTCGTTCGACGTCCGGGGCGACGCCCAAACCGTGGAGCGTTCAACGCGTCTGATCAAGAATGCAACCTCACTCGGCGGAACGGAGACCACCATGGAGTCGAGACATCGCTGGGAAGGTGATCGCGTACCCGTGAACCTGCTTCGGCTGTCCGTCGGGCTCGAGGACGCCGACGAGCTCTGGGCGGATCTCGAGAGGGCGCTCGCATGAGGCGGCTGCTGTCCGCGTTGCTCGCGTACGGCCTCCTGGTCGGGGCCGGCTCCGCCGAGGCCGCGCCGAGGGACCCGCTCGCGCCGCTCGTCGTCCCGCGGGCGCAGCTCGGCAAGCTCGCCGAGGGCCTTGACGTCGAGCTCCTCTCGGGCACGACGACGAACGCGCGAGCCGCCGACGACTCCTTCGACCCGAGCGACACGGCCGACACCGTGACAAAAGCAGGGCGCGTTTCCGGCTACACGCTCGTCTACGGCGACGTCGGGTTCACAGCCCTCCGCAAGAGGAGTGGACTGATCGACGTCGGCACGTCGCTCGACTTCTTCCGCAGCGCGCCGAAGGCCTCGGCGTACGAGCTGAAGTCGCTCCAGGACCTGCGGCGGGTACAGGGAAAGAACCTCCAGGGCGTCGTCGTCGAGCGCGCGAGCGCCTTCCCCGCAGAGGGCCTCGGCCCCCGCGCTGTCGGGCTGCGGATCGTCCAGCGGGTCGGCAAGAGACGGATCTACAGCACGTTCGTCGACTTCCAGATCGACAAGGTCCTCTGCGAGGCGCTGATCAACCGCGCCGACAAGAAGAACGTGAACGCGCAGGCGCTGGCGATCGCACGGAAGCTCGCCGGCCGGATCATCGCCTACGCGCAGGGGACGCTGAAGGCGACGCCGGTGCCGCTCCCGCGGCCGCTGGGCACGGCGAAGCCGGGACCGAAGGCGCCGGATCTCTCGGCGATGGTCCCGACCGCCGAGGACATGAAGGGCAAGGCGGGCGTCTTCCAAGAGACGTTCGCGCCCGACGACCTCGCGATCGCCTCGTACATCCGGGAGTTCCGCTTCGGACCGAACTCGGGCCTGTTCCAGCTGCGGACGACCGCCGCCCTCGAGCGCTCGCGCCGCGAGGCTGCGGGCCGCGTGCTCGTCCTGCGCTCGGTGTTCACCGGGCCGGAAGCCGCGGCGACGATCGCCCAGGTCGTCGGCGGCTCGGGGCCGGCGAAGCTCGACGGCATCCGGCGCCCGGGCCTCGGCGAGGAGTCGTTCGCCGCCTCCGCGACCTTCACCTCGCAGGGACGGAAGCTCCGCGCGATCGTCCTCTACGAGCGCCGCGACCGGATCCTCGGCTCCATCGTTCTCGTCGGCACCGCGAAGAAGCTGACTCTGGCGGGCGCGCTGCCGTACGCGAAGGCGCTCGACCGCCGAATCAAGGCGGCGCTGAAGCCCTCGCTGGTCGCGTAGATGGGAGCCGGAAGGAGACGACGGCGGTCGCGATCGCGCGGCCGCCGACGACGAAGGCTGGGCGGAAAAGGCCGCCCACTCCGGTGCGAACCTCACTCCGCGGTGAATCCGCCGTCCACGGGAAGCGCAATGCCCGTGATGAACGAGGCCGCGTCCGACGCGAGGAACAGCACTGCGGCTGCGCACTCCTCGGGACGCGCCAGGCGTCCGAGCGGTTGGGCCTTCTCGTGTTCCCTCCACGCGGTCTCGGGATCCGGTAGGCCTTCGACGAACGAGCGCAGCATGGGCGTGTCCACGATCCCGGGGCAGACCGCGTTGACGCGGATGCCTTCATCGGCCCAGTCGAGCGCCAGGGCGCGCGCGAGCTGGATGGCAGCCCCCTTCGTGGCCACGTAGATCGGAGAGTTTCGCTGCGCGACCAGCCCGGTCTTCGAGGCGACGATGACGAGGCTGCCGCCACTGTCCGCCAGGTGAGGGTGTGCAGCCTGTGCGAGGTAGACGGGGGCCCTCACGTTCACGTCGATCAGGCGGTCGAATTGGTCGTCGGTGGTGTCGTCGACGAGCTTGGGAAGGTTGACCCCGGCGTTGGCGACGGCGCAGTCCAGCCGGCCGTAGCGATCGAGCGCCTCCTCGACGGCATGCCGGCTGGTGGGCTGTTCGGCGACGTCGCCGAGCAACGTCGCGACGGCGCTACCGTGCTCCTTGCCGACGAGGCCGAGTCCGTCCTCCGCGACGTCGACGGCGATCACCTTCCATCCGTCCCCCACGAATGCGTCCACGCACGCCCGTCCGATCCCCTGGGCGGCTCCGGTAACCAGCGCCACCTTCACCGTCACGTCTCACCAAGGTGGTAGAAGGCGACCGCGTTCCCTCCGAAGATCTTGGCCCGAGCCGATTCTCCGAGGTTGCCCAGGGCGCCGTCGAGCGCGTCCATCACCTCTCCGTACGACGCGGCGAGGAGGCACACGGGCCAGTCGGAGCCGAACATGAGCCGATCCTCCCCGAACCAATCGAGGACGCGCTCGACGTAGGCAACGAGATCGGCCGGCCTCCAGGCATTCCAGTCGGCCTCGGTGACCATGCCCGACAGCTTGCAGTAGACGTTGTCCAGTCCGGCGAACGGCGCCATGGCGCGGGCCCACTCTTCCAGCTCGCCCTCCCGGATGGACGGCTTGGCGATGTGATCGATGACGAGGCGCAGACCGGGCTGCGCGCGGGCGGTCCGCAGGGCGGCGGGAAGCTCGCGGGCGCGAACGAGCAGGTCGTAGGCGAGGCCCGCACCGGCAAGCTCTCGCAGCCCGTGCTGCACCTCGTGCCGCAGGAGCCAGTCCGGATCGTCCTCGTCATGGACCTGATGGCGCACGCCGACGAGGTGGTGCCCGCCCTCACCGTTCCGCAGGTCGGCGACTACGGCGCCGACTCCGGGCCGGGCGAGGTCGACCCAGCCAACGACCCCGGACACGAAGTCGGTCCGGGCGGCGATCTCCAAGAGGTAGCGGGTCTCGTCTGCCGACGAGATCGCCTGCACGACGACCGATCGATCGACCCCGCGCTCCGCGAGGAGCGGTTCGAGGTCCTGCGGGCCGAAGTTCCGGCGGATCGCCCCGAGGTCGTCCGTCATCCATGGGTAGTCGAACCGCTCCAGGTCCCAGAAGTGCTGATGGCTGTCGACGACCACTCAGGCCGGGGCCGAGGCCGCCGCCGTCTCTTTCCAGACCTCCCCGTCCGGGAACCCGTATCTGGTCAAGCTGTCGTCGTACATCGCGACGCAGTACCCGGGTGACGT
>JBKPRD010000362.1:0-4115 GCA_046734415.1 Actinomycetota bacterium
CGCATCGGCTCGGTAGTAGGCCCGGATGCGCTCGGGATCCGCGAATTCGTAGTCGCGAAGCAGGCGCTTCGCGGTCTCGAACGAACCGGAATCAGTCGGCTCTCCGGGTGGCTCTGGCGGCAGCGCGCGGCAGTAGTCGTCGACATGCCAGGCATCGTCTCTGACGGAGGAGAGCCGGGTGGGGTCGAAGTTCAGCTGGAGATCGTGGACCCGCTCGAGTTGGGCAGCGACGTCACCTCCCAGCCACGGGGGACCGTCGGCGAGACGTCGTTCACTCTTCAAGTGCGGTGGTCCCGACCTTCCGGGTGTGGATCTCGATTCCGCCGCTCCTCGTCCCACCCGAGAGCTCGACGATCCGCTCGAGAGTGGACGTCCACATGTGGAGCTGGACCTCCTTGCTCATCCGGAGCCGGTCGTAGAGCATGTCGGTCAGCCAATCCTTGCTGCGCGCCCAGCTCTCGATCTCGAAGACGACGTGGTCGTCCTCCTCGTGGGCCCGGAACTCGATCTGTCCGGCTTCGAGATGACCTTCGAGCGTGGCGAGCCGGAACATGGCGTCCTCGCGCTTGACCACCTGGACCGGCCCGTCCCACGGGCCGGCCATCCGGACGACGTACTCGTCATTCACCTGCATGCGGCCCCCCGACCCATGCAGCTTGCGAAAGGTCGCGAACTCCGATGGCGCGACGGAATCCGGGTCGTCGGCGACTCGCCGGGCAAGCTCGTCCGCTGTCAGATCGCTGTCGCGTATTCGCACGCGGTAGCGGCGATGGAACAGCGGGCCCGCACCGCTATCCGGCGTCTGGATCTCGGAACGCTCCGACTCGGCGGGCAAGGGCGGCGGTGAATCTGCATCCAGGCTCCCGTCGACCTCGTCGCGGTATAGGGGGGTGGTGCGCCACAGGTAGCGCCAAGAGGTCAGCGCGACGCCCATGGGCCATCGGGTGGCCGTCACGAGACGCTTCGGAAATCCCTGCTGGCGCGGCATCTTGGGGCAACTACCCGCGCGGCGTCCGGGCCACACCGAGGCGACTCGGCCGGTCGGGTTAGGAGACAAGCGATCGGGCAATAAGCCGAATCATGCGGGTCAATCTGGTCCACACCGCCGGTCTCCGAGGTTGGCATCTGCACCTGGCCTCGATGGGTTCCGTCGTCCTGTGCATCGGGCTCTGGATCAGGGCGAAGACACATGACCAGAGCGAGCGCGGAAACGCGGAGCGCCGCGCGCTGTTCGTGGGTCTCTGGCCGCCGATGCTCTGGCTCATGGGCGACTCGCTCGAGCGTCGGGATCGCCCGACTTCGCGGTGGCGTTGGCCCGGAGGGTGTGGATAAACGCGCTGAGTGGAAGGGCGACCGCCGCCCTCGTCACAGCGGATGGCCCAACGCGTCGCAGAGCTGCGGGGCGCTCACCTGCTCCGCCTCGACGATGACCAGTTGGCGCTCCATCTCGTCGGGCTTGATGCTGCCGCTCCGGTCCTCATACGGATGGTCCAGGAACCAGATCAGGAGCAACCCGGAGACCACCAGGGAGGCGATCGCGGCGATCAGGCTCGCCTGAACGATGAAACCCTCGCGCCGGTCGGCGAAGAACAGGGCGAACCCGATCGTCACGACCGCGCCGAGGCCGAGCACGAACCAGGCCGGCGCCGGCAGGGCGCGATTGGCCTCGCTCAGGCGTGCCCGGCGAGCGTCTGTGCGCTGGTCCTGCTGATCGAGCAGCTTCAGGAAGGCGGCCTCCTGCGCAGGCGTCTTCGGGTCCATCTGCTGGAGGCCGTCCTCCAGCCGGGTCACCCAGCCCTGCACGATGGGGCTCCGGGCCCCATCCTTCATCGCGGGCCACTCCTCGTGGATCACCGCCCGCCCGTAACAGATCAGGACACCCTCCACCGGATCTCGCTGCGGCGGGGGAAAGAACTCGGCGGTTCGCGACATCTGCACCAGGGTGGTCGCTTCCTCCTCTGCGCCGGTCTTGGCATCGTTGAAGCTTCCAAAGGCCTCGAGGACCACGAAGGCGAGCAGCACCGCGTAGGCCGTGCCGATGAAGGCGAAGGTTCCGGCTCCGCGCTCGACCTCGATGAAGAAGTAGTCGGCGCGCGCCCGACGCCGGACTGCGTACATGAGCCCGACCGCGATCGCGGCAGCGCCCCCCACGATCAGGGCCATCAGCCACAGGCTCACTCAGCCATCACCAACTCACCAAAGGTGTAGGGAAATCCGAGGTCCGAGGTACGGCTGGAATCGGCGGGGACCTAGAGTCCCGGCGGTCGGTAGCTGACCGCGCGATTCGCGGCCTCGTCTATTTGTTCGGGCGTGAGCAGCACCGTCGTCTTCACCGTCGCTCCTCCTGCGGCGTTCTCAATGAGGGAGACGGCTGCGGCGGCCTCGTCGTCGGGAAGATCGACAATCGCAAAGGCGTCGCGATCGCCGAACTCGAAGTAAAGGCACTCGAGCTCGCCGCCCACGCTGCGCATCGTGTTGGCCACTGCATCCCGCCGATCGCTGCCGCCTTTGCTGCGCACGCCCTCCTCGCCTTGAACCGTGTATGAGGCCTGGAATAGGTACTTCGGCATCTCCTCCTCCTCGCAATCGCGGGTCGTGCCAAGGCTCGCACGCTTGTCAAGGCAAGGGCATCCTCCGACCCCGAATGGCTTCAAGGCATCTCATAACCGAAGGTCGAAGTGCGAATCCGTCGTCCCAATGTCGTCCCGTTTCCTGCAGCGGTGGCTGCGGAAAGCGCCAAAGGGGTCCAAAACAGACCGCGCCGGACAGAATGTGACAGGGTCAGCTTGATGCAGGTTTCAGAGGCATTCCGGGAAGCGGGAATCAGCCCAGTCCCTACTGAAGGTGACTTCCGCTTGAAGTGCGATGAGTGCGATTCAATGCAGCGACTCCAGGACATGGAGCATTCGGACGTCGCTGGCGTGACCATCTATGCGTGCCGATCCTGTGGTCGCAGTCTCGTAGGCGTCAAATCCTTCAAGGAGGATGCTGAGGCCCGCGAGGCAAGCGGATACCGGCTCAATCGCAATGTCGTCGGGAGCAGGGTAGATCTGCATATGCATGTGGCCGTAGAGGGCGGCGCGTCCGTACTGTTGATTGAGGCGACCCCGGCCTTCTTCGAGTAGCTCTCAGTGCACATTCCGCAGCCGGGCGGCTTCGCCGTTCCCGGCTCGGACCCTGCCCTTCTCGATCGTCCGGACTCGTTCAGCGTGGCCAGCAGAACACTTCGACTCGAATCCCATCGGGGTCGAATGCGAAGAACGCGTAGTAGCCGGGCAGGTCGCGATCCTCTTCTGGCGGGTGGTGAACGCTTGCGCCGCTTGCGAGGCAGCGTTCGTGCGCTTCGTCAACCTCCTCTCGCCCATCAACCTCGAACGCGAAGTGCTCGATGCCGACGTCGTAATAGCGGTACGTGCCACCGTCGGCTGGACGCAGGCCGAGACCGCCGAAGTACTCCCGCTCGCCGTCGGCGCCCTGTCGCACGAGGTAGACGATTTCCTCCGTGCCCCTGTAGGACGGAAACCTGACCTCCTCGGTCCATCCCAGCGGCGCGAGGAGCTCTCGATAAAAGGCGAGGGATCTGTCAACGTCGGTGACGGCCAAATCAACATGGTGTATTCCTCGCCCGGGCATCGTCCAGTGGCTCCCGACTTCCACGAATCCTGTCGGCGAGCGCAAACCCGTTCCAGCACGTGAGTCGCCTTCCGCAGCGGCACGCCAACGGCCCAACCCTCTCACCGCCGCTGGGGGCGAGTCAAGGATGTATCGCTTTCCATGCAAGGCCCACTCACGTGGGCCTTTTTCTTCAGGCGCGGCTAGTCGCCGCCCCGTGACTTTCCCTTGGCGGGCAGGGCCGCCGCCGAGGGCTTTGCCGGCACCTTCGGGTTCTGGATCTGGCCGAGCCGCTGGATCAGTCGCTGCCACTGGTCGGGCTTGAGGATCTCCCCGAGCTGGCTCAGGTTGCCGGTCGTCGAGAACGTGTAGCCGACGTGGATGTGGTTGTAGTGGTCGGGCAGGATGAAGGTCGGCGGGCCGAGATCCATCAGCGAGATGATCTGCGCCGGGCGCATTGATCCCTGGAGGAGCAGCAGGTCCTTGATCACCGCCTCGGTGAT
>JBKPRD010000363.1:0-9197 GCA_046734415.1 Actinomycetota bacterium
GCGCTGCTGATTAGCCACGTCCGGATGGGATAACCGCTGAAAGCATCTAAGCGGGAAGCCCACCTCGAGATGAGGCTTCCCATCCTCTAGAAGGAGTAAGGGCCGTGGGAGACCACCACGTCGATAGGCGGGACGTGTAAGCACAGCAATGTGTTCAGCGGACCCGTACTAATTGCCCGAGGTCTTGATTTCGAACACCGTGTTGTCGCTATGGAGTTTTGAAGGTACGCGAGACCGCTCGCACGACTTTCACAATTTCCGGTGGCCATAGCGGCGGGGGTACACCTCTTCCCATTCCGAACAGAGCAGTTAAGCCCGCCAGCGCCGATGGTACTCGGAGGGCAACCTCCCGGGAGAGTAGGACGCCGCCGGATTCTTCTTCGGACGGGCCGCCCAGAGCGGCCCGTTTTCGTTGTGGGTCGCGTGGTATCCACGTGTCGTGCGCTGGGCTGACGTCAAAACGCAGCAGCCGCGGCTCGCAGCGCTCGGCCGCGAGAAACTGGGCGACGCCGGCGTCGTCCTCGTCGGCACGATCCGGAAGGACGGTTCGCCACGGATCAGTGCCGTCGAGCCGTTCTTCTGGCGGGGCGACCTCTGGTTGCCGATGCTACTCGACTCGTTGAAGGCCAAAGATCTGCTTCGCGACCCCCGCGTTCTGATCCACAACATCGTCACGAGCCGAGACGGCACGAGCGACGGCGAGTTCATGCTGCGGGGCCACGCCGTGTCGGAGGACGATCGGCGCGTGAACGAGGAGATCGCGGCCGCGATCGCGTCTCAGCTTCCGTGGCAGCCGGAGCCGGGTAGGTTCGATCTCTTCCGGATCGAGATCGACCAGGTCGCCTCGATCCGCTGGGGCGACCACAACGACCAGTACCTCACGCGCTGGCCGCCCGGGCACGAGCAGGTCCGCCGCGGCACCTCGGCGACGAGCGTCGGCGACCCCGAGCCCTGGTCCGAGCTGCTCGACTAGCCTGGTAGAAAGGGCCGGCGAAGCTGGCCCTTTCAGCGGACAACGATTCTACTAGGCGGCGCGCAGCTTCTCGCGCCAGTCCGGGTCGAGGTCACGCAGCCGGCGGACGCGCTCGGCGACCGGCGGATGCGTGACGAACAGCTTGGCCAGGCCTTCTTCGGCGAACGGGTTGATCGTGTACAGCGGCTCTGTCGCCGGGCTCGCCTGGAAAGAGACGAGCTCGCTGGCCTGCTCGAGCCGAAGCAGCGCGTCGGCGAGCCCGTGCGGCGATTCGCAGAGATCCGCCGCCAGCCGATCGGCCTCGAACTCCCGCCGCGGCGAGAGGAGCAGGTGCACGAACGACGCGGCGACGGGCCCGAGGACGTACAGCAGCGCGCGGGCGAGCCAGCCGCCGACGCGGGAAACTTCGATCAGCGATCCGGCGAGGACGACGGCGGTCGTCTGCACCAGCACGTCGCGGTGCTTGACGTGCGCGATCTCGTGCGCGAGCAGGCCGTCGACCTCGGCCGGCGCCGACCAGCCGAGCACTCCCGTGCTGACGGCGACGGCGGAGCTCATCGCGCCGCGGCCGGCCGACAGGGCGCGCGGAAACGCATCAGGAATCACGTACAACCGCGGCTTGACGACGCCCGCACGGGCCGCCAGCCGCTCGACCGACGAGTGCAGGAGCGGCGCCTCTCCCGGCATCAGCTCGCGCGCGCCAACCATGCCCATCGCCACGCGGTCGGCGAACCAGTACGCGGCGACCCCCAACAACAACCCGCAGAAGACGAACACCGACGCGAGCCGGTAGCCGGAGATCCACCAGCCCAACGCGCCGAGCGCTGCGCAGAGCCCGAGGAGGAGCAGCCAGGCCTTGCCGATGTTTCGAATCGCCGGCCAGGAGGGCCGCACGGCGTCAGGTCTCGTCGTCGCGCTCGTCTTCGGCGAGCCCGCGCGGCGGCCAGTCGGGCTCCGGCGCGTCGCAGCGGCTCGAGCAGTGGAGGGAGGCTACGTTCTGGAGAGGGATCAGGATGTGGCCGTTGAGCTCGACGTGGGCGACGTCGTCGATCGCACAGTAGGACGTCAGCACCCCGTCCTGGTAGTCGCCGTTCATCAGCGCGACCTCGACCTGCTCGCCCTTGTACTTGCTGGTGTAGTCCTCCACGGGGTCAGTCTATCCCGACGACCCGGCCCTCCCGGAGGCGCACCTCGTAGAGGGAGCAGTTGCCGATCGGGCCGCGGCCGTCGAGGCCCGACTCGACGAGCAGCGCCCGGACCGGGCCTCCGTGGGTGACGACGAGGACGCGGCCGCCGGGCCGCTCCGCGGCGATCCGACGTACCGCTCCGAGCACCCGCTCGCGCATCTCCTCCTTCGTCTCGCCGTCACCCCACGACCCGGATCTGGCATCGGGAAAGCGCGTCAAGATCTCCTCGTCGGTCAGCCCCTCCCACGTCCCGAAGTGCCGTTCCCGGAGCTCCGGCAGCACGGTGACGTCCAGCCCGAAGCGGTCGGCGACGACGCGTGCGGTGTCGAGCGCGCGCGCCAGGTCGCTCGAGTAGACGGCCTCGAGCTGGGCGCCGTCGAGCGTCTCGGCGAGGGCAAGCGCCTGCGCCCGCCCGGTCTCGTTCAGGGGCGTGTCGGAGTGCCCCTGCACCCGCCGCTGGAGGTTCCAGTCGGTCTCGCCGTGCCTCGCCAGGAGGATCGTGGTCACGGCGGATACGCTAGCGAGCCGTGGATCTCGGCCTTCGCGACCGTGCCTGCCTCGTCACCGGGTCGACCGACGGCATCGGGCTCTCGACCGTGCGGGCGTTGGTCGAGGAAGGCGCGCGTGTCGTCAGCTGCGGTCGCGGCGAGGCGCCCGGCGTGGGCGAATCGGCACACGTCGTTGCCGACCTGTCCGTCGCCGGTGAGCCGGAGCGTGCGGTGGAGGAAGCGGTGCATGCCCTCGGCGGCCTCGACGTGCTCGTCAACAACGTCGGCGTCGCGCGGCAGGCGAGGTTCGAGGAAGTGCCGGACGAGGAGTGGGAGGCGTACTGGCAGTTGAACGTGATGAGCTACGTGCGCGCGATCCGCTCGGCGCTCCCGCACCTGCGCGGGTCGGAGTACGCCTCGATCGTCAACGTCTCCTCGACGGCGGCCAAGCGGCCGTCGACGGGGATGCCGCACTACTCGGTGACGAAGGCGGCCGTACTCTCGCTCTCCCGTCTGGTCGCCGACCTCTACGCCAAGGACGGGATCCGATGCAACGCGGTCACACCCGGGCCGACGGCGACCCGCGCGTGGCTCGGCGAGGGCGGGCTTGCCGACCAGCAGGGCGAGCGCGACGAGGTTCTCGCGAAGGTCGGCGCCGGGCGACCGCTGGGCAGGCTCGCCGAACCGGACGAGATCGCCGCCGTGATCGTCTTCCTCTGCTCCGACCGCGCCTCGTACGTCACCGGCGCCGCGTGGAGCGCCGACGGCGGCACCGTTTCGATCATCGTCTGAGGCGGGACCGGCGGCCGTGCCCGGAATCTGTTACGCCCGCCGGAAGGGCGAAGCAATGCCGACGTTACGGGTTCCGATCGCGATGCTCGTGATCGTCGCACTGCTAGCGCTCGTCCCGTTCTCTGGTCAAGCAACAGCGGGTGAACATCAGCCGTCCGTCCGCCCCGTGCTGCTGGGGGTGCTCGGCGGCCGCGAGCGCTTCGACCAGCTGACGGGGCAGCACACCACTGTCGGGCACGTGATCGCGACCTGGGGGCAGGGGCCTGTGTCGCGCATCCTCGACTCCCTGGGCGAGATCCCCATGCTCGGGCTCAGGAGCGGGTCGCTCACGTCCCGCGACATCGCGCTCGGCCGTGGCGACGTGTACCTGGCCGAGGTCAACCACGCCGTCGCGACGCGGGACGCCCTCGTGTACGTCCGCCCGATGCCCGAGATGAACGGCCACTGGAACGAGTACTGCGCCTACAACGCCGACGGCTCCTCGCGCGGGCCGGCGCGCTCGACCAGCGCGTTCAGGAAAGCATTCGCCCGCATATACGTGCTCCTCCACGGCGGCGCGCCCGAGGCCGTGAATGCGAAGCTGCGGCGCCTCGGCCTGCAGCAGGCGCATACGGGCGAACTGGCGGTCAATCCCGTTTCGCAGCTCCACGTCATCTGGAATCCGCAGGGCTACGGCAGCCCCGACGTGCCGGGGAACTCTGCGGCCGCCTACTACCCGGGCGACGCGTACGTCGACGTGGTGGGGAACGACCTCTACAACATCCGCCACAGCGCGGCCTGGGACGCGAACGAGCGGCTCTACACGGCCCACCCGAACAAGCCGTACGCGATCGCCGAGTGGGCAAACTGGGGTTTCGACGATCCGGCGTTCGTGGCCAGGATGGCCGACTTCGTGCAGACCCACCGGCGCGTCGAGCTGCTCGCCTACTACAACGGGCGGCCGGGCTCGCCCTGGGACATCGCCAAGCAGCCCCGCAGCCGCGCCGCGTATCGTCGGCTGATCGTGCCGTTCGGCCGATAAACGAGACGACGGAGCGGCGATCGTCGCTCGCCGCCCGAGCGACTACGCTGGTTCTGATGCCCGAGCTGGCCGGGACAGTCGCAGACGTCTTTGAGAGCGTCGTGCGCGAGCACGAGGAGCGGTGGCTCTCGCCGCTCGCCGTGCGCTCGTACGAGACGCGCGGGCGCGAGAGTGAGGAGGACGCGTGCGGCGTCCGCACTCCCTTCCAGCGCGACCGCGACCGGATCGTCCACTCGAAGCCGTTCCGCCGCCTGAAGGGGAAGACGCAGGTGTTCATCGACCCGCAGGGCGACCACTACCGCACCCGGATGACCCACACGCTGGAGACGACCGCGATCTCCCGCGTGGTCGCCAGAGCCCTGCGCCTGAACGAGGACCTGACCGAGGCAATCGGTCTCGGCCACGATATGGGCCATACGCCCTTCGGCCACGCCGGCGAGGACTCGCTCGACGAGGCGCTTCGCGACCACTTCGGGCTCGGCTTCCGGCACCACGAGCAGTCGCACCGGATCGCGCGTCGGCTGAATCTCACGCACGAGGTGTGCGAGGGCATCCTCACGCACACCGGCCCGATCGAGCCCGAGACCCTGGAGGCGAAGATCGTCCGCATCGTCGACCGTGTCGCCTACATCAACCACGACATCGACGACGCACTCCGCTACGGCCTGCTCACGCAGGCGGACCTCCCCGAGGAGGAGATCGAGCTGCTTGGCCCCGCGGGCGCGGCCCGCATCGACCGCCTCGTCCACGACCTTGTCGAGACCTCGTCGGCGGCCGGGGACATCGGCCAGAGCGAGGAGGTCGGCGCCGCGATGCACCGGCTGCGCGACTTCATGTTCGAGCGCGTCTACCTCGGCGAGCACGCGCGCGGCGAGCACGAGCGCGCCCGGGCAACCGTCCGCACGATCGTCGACCGGCTCGTCGTCCGCGGGGACGGGCCCGACGAGATCGTCGAGTACGTCGCGGGGATGACCGACCGGTTCGCGCTCGCGTACGCTGCTCAACTCTGATGGCGCGGATCAAGGACGCATCGGTCGAGGCGGTCAAGGCCGCGACCGACATCGTCGCGCTCGTCGAGGGCTACACGCGCCTCCGCAAGTCAGGCAGCCGCTACGTCGGCCTCTGTCCGTTCCACCAGGAGAAGACGCCGAGCTTCGGCGTCTCGCCCGAGCGCGGCACGTTCAAGTGCTTCGGCTGCGGCGAGGGCGGCGACGCGATCACCTTCGTCGAGAAGCACGAGAACCTCGACTTCGTCGGTGCGATCGAGTGGCTCGCCGGGCGGTTCGGGGTGGAGCTCGAGTACGAGGAGACGTCGCCCGAGCAGGATCGCCTGCGCAAGCGCCGCGAGCGGCTCTTCCAGCTCCTCGACCGGGCGGCGACGTTCTACGAGCGTCACCTCTGGGAGTCGGAGAGCGGCGCGTTCGCCCGGGACTACCTCGCCTCGCGGGGGCTCGCCGAGGAGGTCTGCCGCGAGTTCAAGCTCGGCCTTGCGCCCGGCGGCACCGCACTTGCGCGTGCTGCGGTGGGCCAGGGCTTCAGCCGCGCAGAGCTCGCCGACGCCGGTCTCGTCAACCGTCGCGGCAACGACTACTTCTCCCGGCGCCTGATGTTCCCGCTCGCGGACGCTCGCGGCCGGGTGCGCGGCTTCCAGGCCCGGCAGCTCTACGAGGATGATCCGCTCCGGGCCAAGTACGTCAACTCGCCCGAGGGTGATCTGTTCCGCAAGGGCGAGCTCCTCTACGGACTCGATCTCGCCCGAGCGGCGATTGCGAAGCAGGACAGAGCGCTCGTGGTCGAGGGCAACACGGATGCGATCGCTCTGCGGCAGGCGGGTGTCGAGCCGGTGGTCGCCGCGATGGGAACGGCGCTGACGGAGCACCACCTGCGCGAGCTCTACCGGCTGACGAAGAACCTCGCGCTCTGCTTCGACGCCGACGCGGCGGGCCAGGAGGCGACGCTGCGCGGGATGGAGCTCGCCGCCGTGCAGGGTTTCGACATCCAGGTCGTCTCGCTGCCTCCGGGCACCGACCCGGCCGACGACCCCGCCGCGTTCCAGGCACGTCTCGAGAACGCGGAGGACTACCTGCCGTACCGCGTGCGGATCGAGATCGAGCGTGCGCCTGACAAGAACCGTGCGTTCGCACGCGTCCGCGAGGTGCTGGCGCCGTTCCAGGACTCGCCGGACCGCCAGGATGCCGTCCGGCTCGCCGCCGACCGGCTCGGGCTGCCGGCCAGCCTGCAGGCAGGTCTGGCCCCGGCGGCGCGTTCGGGCGCCGCCGCGGTTTCGCCGAAGGTGCTCGAGGCTGGTGTCCGCCAGGAACGTGACGCCCTCGCCGGGGTCGTCGCCCATCCGGGCCTGACGTCGCTGCTGGCCGAGCTGACGCCCGAGCACTTCGACCTCGAGCTGCACCGGCGCGTGCGCGAGCACCTGCTCGATCCCGGCGAGGCCGACCGCGAGCTCGTCGGCGTGCTGGCCGAACTCGACGCCCGTGCGGCCGAGGAGGCGATCGACGAGGACACCGCGAAGGAGCTGCTCCTGCGACTCAGGGAGCGCGGCCTGCGGCGCGAGCTCGCCCGCTCCGACGACCTCGAGCGCACCAGAGAGCTCCAGGCCGCACTGGCCAAGATCCGCGAGGCCGTCGGCGCGTTTACCTAGCCGCGAGCCGCCCGAGCAAGAGCTTCGGGCGGCCGCCAAGAAGCGACGCTACCTAGCTACCCTGCGCAGGTGAACGACCCGCTCGTCATCGCCGGCCGTGAGCTGCGCTCGCGGCTGATCACCGGCACCGGCAAGTACTCCTCGCCCGAGGCGATGCGCGACGCCGTCGTCGCCTCCGGCTGCGAGCTCGTGACCGTCGCGGTCGGCCGCGTCGACCTGGACACCGTCGGCGAGACGATTACCGACTACCTGGGGGAGGGGGTCTCGCTGCTCCCGAACACCGCGGGCTCCGCCACCCCCGAGGAGGCGGTCCGGATCGCGCGCCTCGCCCGCGCGGGCGGCCTCCCGGACTGGATCAAGCTCGAAGTGATCCCCGACCCCCGATACCTGCTGCCCGACCCGGTCGGGACGCTGCAGGCGGCGGAACGGCTCGTCGACGAAGGCTTCACGGTCCTCCCGTACGTTCTTCCCGACCCGGTGCTCCAGAAGCGGCTCGAGTCCGTCGGCTGCGCTGCGGTGATGCCGCTCGCCGCGCCGATCGGCACCGGCCGGGGGCTGAAGCTGCGGCATGCGATCGAGATCATGGTCGAGCAGGCAGAGGTGCCCGTCGTCGTCGATGCCGGCCTGGGCGCTCCGTCGCATGCCGCCGAATGCCTCGAGCTCGGCGCCGACGCCGTGCTCGTCAACACCGCGATCGCGCGCGCGGACGACCCGGCGCAGATGGCGCACGCGTTCCGGCTCGCCGTCGAGGCGGGCCGCGCCGCGCGCCTGGCCGGGCTGATCGAGGAGCGCGAGACGGCCGAGCCGTCCAGTCCGCTCGGCGGCCTCGCGGGTCGCGCGTGACGGTCACCGTCAACGGTCGCGCGCAGCAGACGGCGCCGGGCGAAACCGTCGAGTCGCTGCTCGAGCGCCTCGGGCTGGCGGCGAAGTTCGCTCTCGTCGAGCGCAACGGCGAGCCGGTCGAACGGGCGCACTACGGCGAGACGGCGCTCGTCGACGGCGACACGCTCGTCGTCGCCCGCCCCGTCGCCGGTGGATAGCCGGCTCTACCTGGTCACCGGTGTCCGGCCCGACCTCGCCGAGTTCGTCGAGGCGGCGGTCAGCGGCGGCGTCGACATCGTCCAGATCCGGGAGAAGGAGCTGCCGGACGGAGAGCTGCTCGGCGTGCTCCAGGAGATTCGTGCGCTGACGCGCCGGCTGGAGGTCCCGCTGGTCGTCAACGACCGGCCGGATCTCGCGGTTCTCGCCGAGGCCGACTACGTCCATGTCGGACAAGACGACCTCCCGGTCGATGCCGCCCGGCGGCTCGGACTGCAGGTCGGCCAGTCGACCCATGCGCCGGCTGAGCTCGATGCGTGCGATGCGGAGTACGCCGGCGTGGGGCCGGTGTACGAGACGCCGACGAAGGAAGGTCGGCCGGCCGTCGGGCTCGAGTACGTGCGCTACGCGGCGGCGAATGCGCAACTGCCGTGGTTCGCGATCGGCGGGATCGACGAGACGAACGTCCGCGACGTCGTCGCCGCCGGGGCCGAGCGCGTCGCCGTCGTCAGGGCGATCGCAGGGGCCGCGGATCCCGAGCGGGCGGCAGCCTCGCTTCGTGTCGCCTTGCCAAGCTGATCGCTACCATGGGTCGGCCGTTTGACGGTCCCCGGTAGCTCAATTGGCAGAGCATCCGGCTGTTAACCGGAGGGTTGTTGGTTCGAGTCCAACCCGGGGAGTAGAGGAAGACCCTGCACCGAGGCGGTTTCGCCGTCCTCGACAGGGTCGGAGGAGGGGACTTGGTACCGCTTTGGTACCGGATCGCCGACGGCGGAGAAGATCCGGTCCTCGGCGCGGTCGGCCGCACCGGGGAACGCGACCTGCGCTGCGTGGACGTAGCGGTCGGTGATGCTCGCCTGGGCGTGGCCTGCCCGCATCGTGACCCAGGCCTGCGGGTTCTCCCTACCCCGACCCTCGCAGGTGCTCTACGGGTGAATACGACCCCTCAGAGCTCATCATGGAGAGAGGGGACGACGTGCTCGAGCGATGCAAGCATCGCGCATGTGATGTAGCGCGCTCTCGCGCGCGAGCGCTCCTCCAC
>JBKPRD010000364.1:0-9845 GCA_046734415.1 Actinomycetota bacterium
GCACAACCTCAAGGACATCACCGTCCGGTTGCCCCGGAACAAGCTGATCTGCATCACCGGGCTCTCCGGGTCCGGGAAGTCGAGCCTTGCCTTCGACACGATCTACGCCGAGGGCCAGCGCCGCTACGTCGAGTCGCTCTCGGCCTACGCGCGGCAGTTCCTGCAGATGATGGAGAAGCCCGACGTCGACTCGATCGACGGGCTGTCGCCGGCGATCTCGATCGACCAGAAGACGACCTCGCGGAACCCGAGGTCGACGGTCGGGACGGTGACGGAGATCTACGACTACCTGCGCCTCCTGTACGCGAGGGTCGGGCGCCCGCACTGTCCTGTCTGCGGCCGGCCGATCGCGGGACAGTCGATCGAGGCGATCGTCGACCAGGTGCTGCGGCTCCCGGAGGGGACGCGGTTCACCGTCAACGCGCCGGTCGTCCGCGACCGGAAGGGCGAGTACCGGGACCTGCTCGACCACCTGCGCGCCGAGGGCTTCACGCGGGTGAAGGTTGACGGCGAGCAGCGGCTGCTCGACGAGGAGATCGCGCTCGACAAGAAGTTCAAGCACACGATCGAGGTGGTGGTCGATCGGCTGGTGATGAAGCCGGACCTGCGCACGCGGCTCTGGCAGTCGATCGAGACCGCGGTCGCCCTCGCCGAGGGCCTCGTCGTCATCGACGTGGTCGACGGGGAGGAGCTGACCTTTTCGGAGCGGTTCGCGTGCCCCGAGCACGGCGTGTCGCTGCCGGAGCTGCAGCCGCGGATCTTCTCGTTCAACTCCCCGCATGGGGCGTGCCCCAGGTGCACAGGGCTCGGCGCGCAGCAGGAGATCGACCCGGACCTGCTCGTCCCCGATCCGTCGCTGTCGATCGCGGAGGGAGCGCTCGTGCCGTGGTCGGTCGGGAACTCGAACTTCTACGAGTCCGTGATCCAGGCGATCGCCGACCGCTGGGAGATCGACCTCGACAGGCCGTGGCAGGAGCTCTCGCCGAAGCACCAGGAGCTCTTCCTCTACGGCACGAAGGGCGAGCGGATCTACGTCACCTACCGCAACCGGATGGGCCGGCGGCGCTCGTACATGCTCAACTTCGAGGGGATCGTCCCGAGCCTGGAGCGGCGCTACCGGGAGACCGATTCGGCGCAGCAGCGCGAGCGGATCGAGGAGTACATGTCGTTCCGGCCGTGCCCGGCGTGCGGGGGAGCGCGGCTGAAGCCCGAGGTGCTGGCGGTCACGGTCGGCGGGCTCAACATCCACGAGTTCACGCAGATGTCGGTGACGCGCTCGCTGCGGTTCCTCGACGAGCTCGAGCTGACCGAGGTCGAGCAGCTGATCGGCGCGCGGATCGTCAAGGAGATTCGCGAGCGGCTGACGTTCCTGGAGGACGTCGGCGTCGGGTACCTGAACCTCGACCGGGCATCGGCGACGCTGTCCGGGGGCGAGGCGCAGCGGCTGCGGCTCGCGACGCAGATCGGCTCGCAGCTCGTCGGCGTGCTCTACATCCTCGACGAGCCGTCGATCGGGCTGCACCAGCGCGACAACGGCCGGCTGATCGCGACGCTCGACCGGCTGCGCGACCTCGGCAACACCGTGGTCGTCGTCGAGCACGACGAGCAGATGATGCGCTCGGCTGACTGGCTCGTCGACATGGGTCCGGGCGCGGGCGAGCACGGCGGCCACGTCGTCGCCGAAGGGCCGGCCGAGAAGGTGGCCCAGAACCGGGCGTCGGTGACCGGGCAGTTCCTGTCGGGGGCGCGCACGATCGCGGTGCCGGAACGGCGGAGCGAGGACCTCGGCTCGTTCTGGGTGCGCGGCGCGTCGCAGCACAACCTGAAGTCGATCGACGTCGAGTTCCCGGTCGGGAAGCTCGTCTGCGTGACCGGCGTGTCCGGCTCCGGAAAGTCGACACTTGTCAACGAGATCGTGTTCAAGGCGCTCGCGAACCGACTGCACAAGGTGCGCGTGAAGCCGGGCGAGCATCTCGGCTGCGAGGGGATCGAGTGCTTCGACAAGGTGATCGACATCGACCAGTCGCCGATCGGGCGGACTCCGAGGTCGAACCCCGCGACCTACACCGACCTCTTCACGCCGATCCGCGAGCTCTACTCGCTGACGCCGGAGGCGAAGGTGCGCGGCTACAAGCCCGGACGGTTCTCGTTCAACGTCCGCGGCGGGCGGTGCGAGACCTGCAAGGGCGACGGGCAGATCAAGATCGAGATGCACTTCCTTCCGGACGTCTACGTCCCGTGCGAGACCTGCAAGGGCGCGCGCTACAACCGGGAGACGCTCGAGGTGCGCTTCAAGGGCAAGAACATCTCGGACGTCCTGGACATGTCGGTCGAGGAGGCGCTCGCGTTCTTCGCGAAGATCCCGAAGATCCGGCGGAAGCTGCAGACGCTCCACGACGTCGGGCTCGACTACATCAAGCTCGGCCAGCCGGCGACGACGCTCTCGGGCGGCGAGGCCCAGCGCGTAAAACTCTCGAAGGAGCTGTCGAAGGTCGCGACGGGCCGGACGCTGTACATCCTCGACGAGCCGACGACGGGGCTCCACTTCGCCGACATCGAGATGCTGCTCGAGGTGCTCCAGCGGCTCGTCGACGCGGGGAACACCGTGCTCGTGATCGAGCACAACCTGGACGTGATCAAGCAGGCGGACTGGATCGTCGACCTCGGCCCCGAGGGCGGCGAGGCCGGCGGCGAGGTGATCGCAGCGGGCACGCCCGAACAGGTCGCTGCCGTGGACCAGTCCTATACCGGCCGATTCCTGCGCGAGCTCCTGCCTGCGGTCGCGGCAGCCGCATAGTCGGGCGGTTCTTTGGACCAAAGGGCACGCTCTCGTCACACCGCCGGTGCCAGGCACTAGCTGTGGAACGCCGGATCGAGGAGGCGCTCAGCCGTGACCGCACCGTCGACATCACGACGACCGGTGCGCGCAGCGGCGGGACCCGGCGGATCGAGATCTGGACGTGGCTCGACGACGGGCGGGTCTACCTGACCGGCTCCCCTGGTCGGCGTGACTGGTATGCGAACCTGAAGGCGAACCCCGAGCTCCTCGTGCACGTGAAGCGCGGCGAGCCGATCGACCTGCCCGCCCGGGCACGGCCGATCGAGGATCCGGACGAGCGGCGCGAGGTCTTCGGGCGGCTGCTGTCCTCGACGCGCTACGACTTCGACGCCTGGCTCGCCCGCAGCCCGCTCGTGGAACTCGACTTCGTCGGGACAGGCTGAAGCCTGTCCCTGCTTTACTCGCCCCGTGAGCGCTCAGGCGGAACCGAGGACGAGCTCGCTCGAGCGGGACTGGTGGCTGCGGCTCGGGCTCGTCTTCACGGCGCCGGCGACCGTCTTCGCCTGGCTGCGCGACGACAGCGATGCCGCCGCGCATGCACGTCAGGAACCGATCCTGCTGGTCGGATTCCTGGCCGGGGCGGCCGGGGTGCTCTCCTCGAACGGGATCAGCCACGCCCTCGACGACTTCGGCCTCGACAGCATCGACCTCGCCGTGATCGTCCTGTTCGCGGCCCTGATCTACGGGCTCGTCGGGTACTTCGTCCTCGGCGCCCTCGTCTACATCGGCGAGCAGCTCGCCGACGGGCTCGGCTCGTATCGCCGCGCGCGCCACATCCTCGCCTTCGCCTGCGCTCCGCTCGCGCTCTCGATCGTGCTCTGGCCGCTTCGGCTCGCGCTCTACGGCGAGGACAACTTCAGGTCGGGCGGCAGCGACACGGGGACGGGAGGGGCGATCTTCGAGGGGATCGAGACCGCGATCGTCGTCTGGTGCTTCGCGCTGCTCGTGCTCGGGATCAGGACCGCGAACGGCTGGTCGTGGCGCCGCACGCTCGTCGCCGCCGCAGTGCCCGCGGTCGTTCCGGTCCTAGCGTTCGCGCGCGCGTACGGGGCGATCTAGCGCCCGCTCGAACGCGGCCAGCTCGTCCGGCGGCATCTCGTACGTGTGCTCCTCGCCGGGGAACGCGCCGGACCGAACCTCGGCCGCATACGCCTCGAGCGCGTCGCGGATCTCGCGTGAGAGGTTCGCGTACCGCTTCACGAACCGAGGCAGGTGGCCCTCGGTCAAACCGAGAAGGTCGTGGTAGACGAGCACCTGGCCGTCGCAGTCCGGCCCAGCGCCGATTCCGAACGTCGGGATCGCGAGCTCGGCCGTGATCCGCGCGGCGACCGGAGCCGGGATCGCCTCGAGCACGATCGACATCGCGCCCGCCTTCTCGAGCGCGTGCGCGCCGGCGACGAGCGCCCGCGCGGCCTCCGCCGTCTTCCCCTGCGTCTTGAAGCCCCCGAGCATCGTCGCCGACTGCGGGGTCAGGCCGGTATGAGCCATCACCGGGATCCCCGCCTCGACGATCGCCCGCACCCGCGACACCATCGGTCCGGCGCCCTCGAGCTTGACGACGTCCGCGCCGCCTTCCTTGACGAACCGGATCGCGTTCCGGATAGCGTCCTCGTCCGAGACCTGGTACGAGCCGAACGGCATGTCGCCGACGACGACCGGCCGCCGCGCCTGGCGCGAGACCGTCCTCGTCAGGAACAGCATCTCGTCGACGGTCACCGGGACCGTCGTCCCCTCGTGGCCGAGCATCACCATTGCCGCCGTGTCGCCGACGAGGACCATGTCGATTCCGGCGTCCTCCGCGAACCGCGCGCCGGGGGCGTCGTAGGCGGTGACCATGACGATCTTGTCGCCGCGGCGCTTCATCGCCGCGAGCTCGGGGAGGGGCAGCTTGCCTCCAGGGACGCCGAAGGCGTCCCGGTTTTCGGGCCGGGCACGGCCGGCTCCGCCGGGCATGCTTCCAGCCCCATCAGGCGTGCTCACGAGGAGCCTCCTTCGTCGAGCGGGACGTTGTCGATCAGGCGCGTCGAGCCGACGCGGACGGCGGCGGCGAGGACCGGCGGGTCGAAGGGCGCGACCTCGACGTAGTCGACGTCGAGGCCGTCGAGCATCGCGCGGGCGCGCGCGGGGTGTTTCGTCGCCAGCGCGCGCGGCAGCGCGAGCGCGCGCTCCCGCTCCTCGGGCGAGAGCAGCGCATTCCGCGAGGAGAGCGCCAGCCCGTCGGCATCGCGGACCGTCGGGACCACGCGGAGCTCCACCTGGAGATCGAGGTCACGCACCATCCGGCGGACGACCTCGACCTGCTGGGCGTCCTTCTGCCCGAAGTACGCCCGCCGCGGCCGGACGATGTTGAAGAGCTTCAGACAGACCGTCGCGACCGCACGGAAGTGGCCGGGGCGGTGCTCGCCCTCGAGGCCGCGCGACGCGTCCTCGACCTCGACCCAAGTCTGGTACCCGGGCGGGTACATCCCCTCGACCGGCGGGGCGAAGAGGACGTCGACACCGGCCTCCTCGGCGATCGCCGCGTCGGCCGCCTCGTCGCGCGGGTAGCGGGCGAGATCGCGTGCGTTGCCGAACTGGGCGGGGTTGACGAAGAGGCTGGCGACGACGAGGTCGTTCTCCTCCCGGGCGGCGGCGAAGAGCGCCAGGTGCCCGGCGTGGTAGGCGCCCATCGTCGGGACGAGGCCGACCTCCCCGCGGGTGGCGGCGCGCGTCTCGGCCATCGTGCGCGTGATCCTCACGGCGCCGTCGCCTCCGCGAGCACGCGGTACATCGGCTCGAGCTCGGGATGCTCCTCGTGGAGCGCGGCCAGGTGCGCATCGACGACCGCCCAGTCGCCGCGGGAGATGGGCCCGGTGAGCTCGAAGCCGTTCTCGATCGTCCGCGTCATCAACGGGACGAGCGCCTCCGGCGGCGCTCCGGCGTCCTCGAACAGGCGCGACGCCGCGCGGTACAGCGTGACGAGGTAGTTGGAGGCGATCGCCGCGCCGGCGTGGTACACCGTGCGGGCGCCGTCGGCGAGGTCGAACGGGCGCAGACCGAGAGTGTCGGCCAGGTCCCAGCCGATCGAGCGAGCCTCGACGTTCTCCGCCGTGACCGCCGCCCACGCGCCGTCCAACTGCTCGGGGCCGCGCTGAAGGGTGAAGGTCTGCAGCGGGTGCACGGAGAGTCGCTTCGAGTGCGGCTCGAGTGCCGCGAGGGGCGTCGCGCCGGATACGTGCGCCACCCACGGCCCGGGCGCGATCGAGTCGGCGACCTCTGCGATCGCCCGGTCGGGGACGCACAGGAGCACGAGTTCGGCGCCGTCGTCGCGCAGGTCGACGCCCCGCTGCTCGAGGCGCGCGGCGACCGCTGACCCGACGCGGCCGCGACCGATCACGTTGACGCTGTTCATCTCACCTGCTCCAGTCCCGCAGGGGGTACCGGGCAGTGCGAAGTCTAACGTGCGGCTGCGATACGCCGCTCGAGCGCGGCCTTCACGTCCGGCCAGTCGTCGTCGATGACGGCGTACCACGCGGAGTCTCGCCGCTCGCTCCCGCGGACGAGCATGTGCTTCCGGTGGATGCCCTCGAACTCGGACGGGAGGGCGGCGAGCGCGGCCCGGGCCCGTTCGTTCTTCGCGTCGGTCTTGAACTCGACCCGGCGCATGCCGAGCTCCTCGAACGCGTGCCGCAGAAGCAGGTACTTCGCGTCCGTGTTCGCGCCGGTGCCCCAGGTCGACGGGTTGTTCCAGGTGTTGCCGATCTCCAGCCGTCGGTGCTCGGGGACGACGTTGAGGTAGCTCGTCGAGCCGACGACGACGCCGTCGCGGAGGACGGCGAAGTGGTACATGTCGGTCGCCGCCAGCGCGGCGCGGATCCACGCCTCCACGTCCGTGGTGATCATCCAGCGCCAGATCCGCTCGTCGGCGGCCGCCTCGCGGAGCCCCGGCACGTGACGCTCCTCGAGCGGCTCGAGCGTCACGATGCGGCCCTCGAGCGTCGGGCGCAAGTCCATCCCCTATGTCTACACTGCCCACGTGCCGATCTACGAGTACGTCTGTATGCAGTGCGAGTCGCACTTCGAGGAGCTCGTGCGGAACGGCGAGGAGCCGGACTGCCCGGACTGCGGCGGCTCGAAGGTGCAGAAGCAGTTCTCCGTCTTCGCGACCCACGGCGCCCAGTCCACGCCGAGCTTCGGGCAGACGGCCGCGGGCGGCGGCTGCTGCGGCGGCTCCTGCGGCTGCGGCCACTGAGCGTCCGGGCAGTCGCCTAGACTGCCGCGTCGATGCTCGATGCGCTCAGGACCGAAGCCTCGTCCTGCACGCGCTGCGCGCTGAGCCGGACCCGCACGCAGGTCGTTTTCGGAAACGGCCACCCGAATGCCGACCTGATGCTCGTCGGCGAGGCGCCCGGCTTTCACGAGGATCAGCAGGGGATTCCGTTCGTCGGGCAGGCGGGGAAGCTGCTCGACAAGCTGCTCGCCGGGATCGGCCTGACACGGGCGGACGTATACGTCGCGAACACCCTCAAGTGCCGGCCGCCGGGCAACCGCGACCCGTTGCCCGAGGAGAAGCACGAGTGCGAGCCGTGGCTCTTCCGGCAGATCGAGCTAATCCGGCCGAAGGTGGTGGCGACGCTCGGCAACCATGCGACGAAGCAGCTCACCGGCAAGGAGACCGGCATCACCCGGGTGCACGGGCAGCCCCAGCAGGCCGTCTACGGCCCGACGACCGTGACGATCTTTCCGCTCTACCACCCGGCCGCAGCCCTCTACACGCCCGCGATGATGAAGGTCCTCGAGGAGGACTTCGCGAAGATCCCCGCGCTCCTCGACCAGGAGGTCGAGCCCGTCCCGTCGCTCGCCGACCTCGTGCCCGAGCCGGAGCCCGAGCCGGTCGCAGTACAACTCGGGCTGTTCTGACCGAGCTCGAGTCCAGCTCACCCGAGGAGACCGAGGCGATCGGCGCGCGCGTCGCCGAGCAGCTGGCGCCCGGCGACGTGGTCACGATCTCCGGCGAGCTCGGCTCGGGAAAGACCACCTTCGTCCGCGGCGCTTGCCGCGCGCTCGGTGTCGGGCAAGCGGTGACGAGCCCCTCGTACACGATCGGTCACCGCTACGAGGGCAGCGTGGCCGTCTCGCACCTCGACCTATACCGCTTCGAAGGCTTCACCGAGGCGGATTGGGGCGCGCTCGAGCCGTACTTCGACGACGCGATCTGCTTCGTCGAATGGCCCGAGGCGGCCGGCGCCGCGCTCCCTCGCCCGTCCGTGTGCGTCCGTCTGAGCCACGTCGACGAGAGCCACCGGCTGATCAGCCTCGAGGGTTGGCCTCGCGGCGGCTAGGGACCGTCGAGGACGATGCCCATGCGGGCGGCCTCGGCGGCCGCCTGCACGCGCGTCCGCGCCCCGAGCTTGCGCAGGATCGCGGACACGTGGTGGTCGACGGTCTTCTGCGACACGAAGAGCCGCTGGGCGATCTCCGGGTTTCGGAGCCCTAGTGAGACGAGCGCGAGCACCTCGAGCTCACGCGTCGTCAGGTTCGCAGGGTTCCTCCGCGTCGAGAGCCGAGGCCCCGCGCGGGAGCCCGCTCGCGCCGCGCTCGCGCAGGCGGCGCGCGACGACGGCCGCCGCCGGTTGCGCTCCCAGCGACTGCAGCTCGTCGAGCGCACGGCGGGCGGCGTCCTCGTCGCCGTCGGCCAGCGCGAGGGCGGCCTCGTAGGGACAGCCGATCTGCCGCCACAGGTCCGCGGCGAGCCGCCAATCGCCGCCCAGCTGAGCCGCGTAGGGCTCGGCGGCGGCCGCGGGCACGTCTTCGCGGATACCGGCCTCGCGGCGCCAGTAGGCGAGCTCGCCGACCACCCACGGCGCCTCCCGGCGCAGCGCCAGCTCCAGGCATGCCCGGGTCTCTCGCTCGACCGCCTCGAGGTCGCCCTCCAGCCAGGCGATCTCCGCCCTGGCGGCGGCCACCGGTGCCAGATGCTGGAGCTCGTGGGCCGTGTCCGTCAGCTCGATCGCCTCGTCGAGCAGCCGCCGGTGATCAGGGTCGCCCCTACGCGCACGGACGAGCCCGAGCACCGCGAGCGCGAGGATCTCGAGCAGGACGGCGGTCCGCCGATGCGTGAGGACGAACGAGGCCGCATCGGCCGCCTCGTCCCAGCGTCCGCGATCGAGGTCGATCCGGGCGCGATAAGCGCGCAGGTAGAGCCGCCAGAGGTCGAGCCCGTGCTCGCCGCACCACTCGATCCCCTCCTCGACGCGGCCGAGCAGGTCGTAGCGGCGTGCACGCATGATCGCCCACGCCGTGTGGATGTACGCCCGTCCGACATGGTCCTCGAGCCCGGCGTCGAGCGCGAGGCAAAGGCTTCGCTCGAGCTTCGCGAATCCGCCGGGTGACCCGCGGAGCGCCTCCATCGTCCCGACGGTATTGACGACGTAGACGGTCGACTCGACGTCGTCGAAATGTTCCGCGAGCTCGAGCGCCTTGTTCCCCCAGCTCACCGTGTTCGCGGCGTCCTCGGCGTTCATCGCCACGGAGGACGCGGAGGCGTAGGCGGCGGCGAGCTCGCGGCTGGGCGGAAGCTCCTCGAGAATCGAGATCGCCCGCCGCGTGATCGGCTCCGCGTCGCCGACGCCGCTGCACCAGACGCGGCGGGCGAGGAGGGCGAGCGCAGCGCCTTCCCTCGCAGTGTCGCCGAGAGCGTGATGGTGCTCGATCGCCCGCTCGATCGCGTCAACTGCCTCGGGCGACTGGTCGGTGACGTAGCACTCGTACGAGAGCCGCTCGAGCAGCGCCGCCTGCTGGTCGCGGGGAAGGAGCTCCCCGAACCGGAGAGCCCTTGCGTACTGGGCGGCTGCCTCGCGATGCGCGCCGAGCGAGGCCGCGTGTTCGGCGGCCGCCGGAGCAAAGCGCAGGACTGCCGCAGAGTCCCCTGCCGCGTCCGCGTGATGGGCGAGGCGGGCGAGGTCGGGCGCGCCGGCGGGCGGCTCGGCCAGCGCGGCGAGCGCGAGCCTGTGCAGCGCGGTCCGGC
>JBKPRD010000365.1:0-15500 GCA_046734415.1 Actinomycetota bacterium
CCCGCGCCACGCGAGCCACCGTCGGGAGTCGTGAAGCTTGCGGCCAGGATCTTGCGTGCTGATTCCTGCTGCATCGTGCCTCCTCCGTCAGTGGACGAGATGATCGGTGCGACTCTACCTCCCGGACGCCGTCGGCTCCGACTCCGGCGGGGGACTCAGATCTGGAGGGAGAGGAGAGTCGGCGTTCGCCGTTGACCGCTCGGCTCTCACCAGGGCTCGACTGTTACGCCACCCCAGTCCTCGGGTTCGACATCGCGCACCGTCTGGGTCAGCTCCCAGCGGTGACCGCCGATGTCCTCGAGGACGCCTGAGCGCTCCCCGTACTCGTACGTTGTCAACTGCTCGACGACGTGCGCCCCGTGCTCCTGCGCGCGGGCGAACGCCGCATCGACGTCGAGGACGCGAACCTTGAGTATGTGAGTTATCCCGTCGCCCGTCGGTGCTCTCCGATCCACGCCGCCCTCGTCGGTGACAACTACGGCTCCGTCAGATCCGACGCGCAACTGGGCCCGATGCGAATCACCAATCCGCACACGCTCCCCAAACCCGAATGCGGCCTCCAACCACGCTACCGCCGCACGTACGTCGGGGTAGACAAGCACCGGAGTCACGGTGACAGGGGGTGCAGAGCGATTCGTCAACACGGCCGAGACGGTATCAATGTCGACGGTGTGACCAGAGCAGCGCGAGGCAACCTCCGGGAGGGGCGCCCCGTCTCGCTCACGGCGCTCGGCGGGGCGGGAACTCCCTGCCCCCGCCCGCGCAGCGCCGGCAACGCGCCCCCACCGGGATTCGAATACTGTGCGGGTTTGCGGGCGATGCGCCTGGGAGGATTCGAACCCCCGACCCGCGGCTTAGAAGGCCGCCGCTCTGTCCCCTGAGCTACAGGCGCGTGCTCGAAGCGTAGCGCCGGCCGGGGAGCTATCTGACGCCGAAGTCGGCCGTCAGGATCGTGACGTCGAGCCCGCCGTACACCCCGGGGGCACCGAGAGCGTGGACGGCACCGAGGCCGACCTCGCGCCACGCGGGACCGAGCAGGTTCTTCCGGTGGGGCGCACTCCCGAGCCACATCTGGATCGCCTGCTCGGCGGACACCCTCGGCGAGGCCCACAGCAGGTTCTCCCCCACGCTCCAGAAGCTGCCCGGGACCGGTCGATACCTCGGCTTGATCCTCGACCAGAAGGGCACGCCGTCGAAGCCTGAGTGGCTGAAGAAACCGTGCTGCGCCATCGACTGCGAGTGCCCGAGCGCGGCCACCGACAGGGCCGGGTTCAGCCTCAGCTCGCTCAGGCCGTTCGTCTGGCGAAGGTCGTTGATCGCCGCCAGCACCTGGCCCTGAAGGGTCGGCATCGCCGCGATGCGGTAGGACGAGCCGGCGGGTGCCCCGTCATCGTGGGGGCGAGCGTAGGCGTCCGCGGTGCCGGCGACGAGCGCCGCGGCTACGAAGAGGAGAGCCAGCCTCCGCGCCACACTCAGACTGTCGGGCGAATCGGGCGTCACGGCATGCCTCGAACGAGGGTTCTCTAGGGTGGGTTCGTCTCCTGCGGCACCACCGCAGCGGCGAGTCGCTCGCGCCGCTCGCGCTGCCAATCGAGCAGGACGACCTGGATCGCGCCCGCGACCGGGATCGCGCCGAGCGCGCCGAGGATGCCGGCGACCTTCGCGCCGATCAGCACCGCGATCAGGACGGCGAGCGGCGACAGCTGCACCGTCCGGCTGTAGATCACCGGCTGGAGGAAGTGGTTCTCGATCTGCTGGTAGGCGATGAAGAAGATGAGGACGACGATCCCCGCGGTAACCGAATGCAGGAAGGCGACCGTGCCGATGATGATCGCGGCGATCGTCGCGCCTGCGAGTGGAATCAGATCGAAGATCGCGACGATGACGCCGAGCGCCACCGCGAACGGCACGCCGAGAATGAGCAGCACGATCGTCGTCAGCGTCCCGGCGATCACGCTGATCAGCAAGTTGCCGCTCACGTAGCCGCCGACCGTCCGGTAGACGTCGTACCCGACCCTTCGCCAGCGCAGCTGCGAGTGCTCCGGCAGTAGCCCGTAGAAGCGCTCCATCCAGGCGGGGCCCTCGAGCAGCATGAAGAAGGTCAGGAACGTGATCGTGATCGTCGCGACCACGAGCGCGATGATGCTCTTCGTGATCGAGATCGCCGTCCCGGTCAGGCCGAGCACCTTCGACGCCCCGCCGCTGCTGACCGCGTCGCGGACCTTTTCGACGATGTGGTACTTCGTTTCGAGGAACCCGAGCCGGCCCCGGCCCTTCGTCAGGTCGTCCACGTAGCCCGGCAGTGCCTGCACGAAGTCGTTCACCTGGTTGACGAGCGTGGGGATGAACACGAAGCCGATCCCGACGATCGCGCCGATCGCAACGAGGTAGGTGACGGCGGCCGCTGCGCCGCGACGCTTGAGCCCGTGGCGCATGAACCACTCGACGGCCGGATTGAGCGCGAGCGCAAGGAAGATCGAGACGAGGATCCACGAGATCACCTGCCGCGTGATCGCGAGGATCGAGAGCATCGCCCAGGCGGCGATCACGAGCGCGATCACCGTGAGCACGCTGCGCACGCTGAAGCGGACCACGCGTTCCTGGCTCACCCGGCAAGGATCGCCGCCGGCCCGGACGTTTACCGTGCTGCGGACGGCGACACAGGGCCTGTATGAGCCTGCGGGGTCATGCGCGCCGGATCGCCGCGGGGCTCGAGTCGGGCGAACTGGAGGCGACGGCAGGGGCGCTCGAGCCGTTCGCGGAGGAGGTACCGCCCACGTAGGCTGGCGGGCATGCCAAACGCCATGCTTCACACCAACCACGGCGCGATCGAACTCGAGCTCTTCCCCGAGGACGCGCCGAAGACCGTCGAGAACTTCACGAAGCTCGCCGGGGACGGCTTCTACGACGGCGTGATCTTCCACCGCGTCATCCCCGATTTCATGATCCAGGGCGGCGACCCGACCGGGACCGGCAGCGGGGGGCCCGGCTACACGTTCGAGGACGAGCCGAACCAGCACCGCGTCGAGCGCGGAGCGCTCGCGATGGCCAACGCCGGCCCGAACACGAACGGCAGCCAGTTCTTCATCGTCACCGCCGATGCCTGTCCCTGGCTGGACGGCAAGCACACGGTGTTCGGACGCGTGACGGACGGGATGGACGTCGTCGACGCGATCTCGGCTATCGAGACCGACGCCTCGGACCGGCCGCGGGAGGAGGTCACGATCCAGCGAGTGGAGCTGCCAACGGAGTAGCCGCGGCCTCGCCGAAGCGCGATCGCTGCAGAGCCCAGAAACCCGTCTCGACCGCCGGGCCGATCCCGAGCGCGAAGACGACGGTGCCGACGCCCACGGTTCCGCCGAGAGCCCAGCCGGCGGCGAGCGCGCCGAGCTCGATCGCCGTCCGCACGACGCCGAGCCGGATCCCGGTTCGTTTGCCGAGCACGACCATCAGCGAGTCGCGCGGCCCGGCGCCGAACCAGGCGCCGATGTAGAGCGCCGAGCCGAGCCCGACGACGGGCATCGATACGGCGAGGAGCGCGATCCGCACGCCGAGGGGCTGGTTCGAGAGTTCGTCGACCTGGGGAATCGCGGTCAGGGCCTGGATGAACGCGCCGATCAGAACGGCGTTCGCAACGGTCCCGATGCCGATCTTGGCGCCGAGCCCCCAGGCGATCGCGAGCACGACTGCGCCGACGACGATGTTCGCCGCGCCGAAGCTGAGCGGCGTGTGCTTCGCGATCCCCTGGTGGAGCGTGTCCCAGGGCGAAAGCCCGAGCTCCGCCTCGAGCTGCATGACGATCGAGGCCGCGAAGAGGAAGAGACCGCCGACGAGGGCCACGCTGCGCGCGGCGAGCCCACCGCGAACGCGAGGCGGCGTGTGCACCGTCCTACGCTAGTCGAGCCATTCGGGGCGCTCGGGGCGCTCGAAGCCGGCGGCTGTACTTTCGAGTATCGGTTGACGATCGACTTCTCGAGGCACGACTGGGGAAGGCCATTCCCTTCAGTCGTTTTCATTTCTGACAACCGGCTACTACAGGGACGATCGGACGGAAGGAGAGAGCGGGCGGCGGGGATTGAACCCGCGACTGAAGCTTGGAAGGCTTCCGTGATTCCACTTCACCACGCCCGCGGGAAGCACGGTCTAGCGTACCCGGGGTGGACCCCTACCGCTGGTCGTGGGACGCGGACGCGCTCGTCGTCCTGCCCGCGATGGCGGCGGCGTACCTGATCGCCCTCCAGCGGTTCCCCGCCCCGCGCTGGCGCATCGCCTGCTTCCTCGCTGGCTGCGCGCTGATGCTCGCCGTCCAGATCGGGCCTGCAGACACCCTCGCCCTCCACTACCTGCTGACGATGCACTTCCTCCAGAACGTCGCGATCGCCGAGTGGGGCCCGCTGCTCGTCGTCCTCGGCCTCACCCCGCAGATGGCCGGCGAGATCGAGCGAATCCCGGGCGTCCGGACGGTGACGAACCCGCTCCTCGCCCTGCCGATCTGGCTCGTCACCTACTTCGCCTGGCACGTGCCCTGGGCGTACGACGCCGCTCTTCGTCACCAGTGGACGATCCTCCACGTGGAGCACGCCTGCTACTTCTTCGCCGGGGTGCTGGTCTGGTGGCCCGTGGTCCACGGCCGCATCTCGAGCGGGGCGAAGGCGCTCTACCTCTTCGGCGCGTTCCTGCTCGCGAGCCCCCTCGGACTGCTGCTCGCGCTGCTGCCGAACGCGGTCTACGACTTCTACGAGCAGGCGCCCAGGCTCTGGGGCCTCTCACCGCTCTCGGACCAGCAGCTCGCGGGCATTTCGATGAGCGCCGAGCAGGCGATCGTCTTCTTCGCAGCCTTCGCCCTGTTCGTGCGCCGGTTCCTGCACGAGCAAGAGAGCGCCGACACCTTCCGGGCGCCGACCGTTCCCCGCGCGTAGGCGTCTAGGCCGCGTCGCGGTGGATCAGCTCGAGCAGCCGGTGGCGCTCCGGTCCGATCCGCGCAACGGCTCGGGCGAGCCGCTCCTCGCCTACCTGGGTGAGCTCGAGCCAGAAGACGCGCGCGTCCTGCTCCGACTGGGTGCGCCGGACGAGCCCCGCCGCTTCGGCACGGGTGACGAGCTCGGTGACGGTGCTCTGCGTCAGCTGCATCCGTTCCGCGAGCTCCGTGACCGTCGAGCGTCCGCCGGGCGTCGTCTTGATCATCAGCAGGAGTAGGAAGCGACTCGGGGTCAGACCTTCCTCACGCGCGATCCGCTCGCTCGCACGCAGGAACTTGCGCAACGCGCCGCGAAGCTCCGCGGCCTCTCGGAATTCGGCGAGAGACGGTTCCATGCATGCCTGTTTCCTACTTCAAGCAGTCCTGAATCGTCTGAAGCGCCGTACCGCTCGGATGGGCCTCCCACAGCGCAACCACGTTGTGGGTCGGCCGCAGGACGTCAGGAAGCCCGATGTTCTTGCCCCTGAACCGCCGATAGGCGCGGACGATCCGCGCCGCCTCCTTGCGATCCTCGGCAAAGGCAAGCGTGACCTGGTTACCGGTCAGCTTGACGTTGAACGCGCCGCCGAGCGCGGTCGAGGCGACGAAGTCGACCTTGTTGCGGATCTTCAGGCCCGGCTGGTCGGCAAGGCAGGCGCGGGTCTTGTCCGCGTGGTAGGTGGTCGTGCCGCCGCAGCCCGCGACGAGCAGCGTGGCGGCGAGGACCGCGCAAAGGACGAGTCCCCCTCTCACGCCGTCGATTCTACGGCGCACCGCGGACTCTGCTCGCGTAGGCACGCCCGCAAATTGCAACAACTTTCGACGGCGCTCCTCTTGCGGCAGTGTCGGATCCGCCCTACTCTCCTGCTTGCGCCGAGCACGGGGCGCGAGTAGGTCGAAGCCGAGGCGAGCAGCCGGTACGCGGAAGCGGAAGGTCGGTCGGTTCGGTGGACGAAAGCGACACCCGGCTCGGCGAATTCTTTTGCTCGCAAGCCTCCGCTCCAGCCTCTTTCCTCATTCCCCCAGCGCGTTCTTCAGGAAGAAGAGCAGGTTGGCGGGCCGCTCGGCGAGGCGGCGCATGAGGTACGGGAACCAGTCTGGCCCGTACGGCGCGGCGCACAGCACGCGCTGCCCGCGCGCGACGAGGTCGAGCTGGAGCTGCGTGCGGACGCCGTAGAGCATCTGCAGCTCCATGCGCTGCGGGCCGGGGTCGAGCGCAAGCGCGTGGTCGATCAGCTTCTCGTCGTGCGTCGCGACCGCCGTGAAACCGCCGTCCGCGATCGACCGCTCGACGAGGCGTCGGTAGGCGGCGTCGACGTCCGCCTTCTTCGGATAGGCGACGGTCTCCGGCTCGTTGTAGGCGCCCTTGACGATCCGCACGTTCGGCTTCAGCGGCAGCAGCGACTCGAGGTCCTGCTCGCTCCGGTAGAGGTACGACTGGAGGACGGTGCCGACGTTGTCGTGGCCGGCCTCGCGCAGGCGGCGATAGATCCGCAGCGTGACGTCGACTTGCGGCGAGTCCTCCATGTCGATCCGAATGAAGTTCCCCCGCCGGGCGGCCTCGGCGACGAGGTGCTCGACGTTCGCGTAGCCGAGCTCCTCGTCGAGCGTCACGCCGAGGTGGGTGAGCTTGAGCGCGACGTTCGTCTGCAGACGCTCGGTCTCGATTCGCCGCAGCACCTCCTCGTAGATGCGCACGACCGTGGACGCCTCGGCGGCGTCCCTCACGTGCTCGCCGAGAAGCGTGGTGTTGGTCCGCAGACCCCGCTCGTTGAGCCTGCGCAGCGTGGCGATGGCCTCGTCCAGCGTCTCGCCGGCGACGAACCGCGAGGCCCCGAGCCGCATCCCGTAGTTGCCGACGAAGCGCTGGACGCCCGGACTGTCCGCGGCCGACAGGATCAGCCGGCGGAGCACCTACGCCGCCTGGAGAACCGCGTCCAGCTCGGCGTCGAGCTCGGTACGCTCGGCACCGGTGAGACCCCGGAGCGGCGGGCGCACGTCCTCGCGGATCGGAACTCCCCGCCGGACGAGAACGTGCTTGAGCGCGGCGTGGCGGGGATAGCGGTCGATCCGCGCGCGCAGCGCGCCCGGATCGACGTCGTCCCCCCGAACCGCCGCCGCGACGACCTCGGGGAACGCCGAGGCGAGCGCGGAGACGGCACCGACCGCGCCTTTCGCGCGAGCTGGGGCGATCAGCCCCTCGTAGCCGACGAACACGTCGAGGCCCTCGATCAGGTACGGCTCGAGCTCGTCCCAGGTCCGGTCGGAGACCTTCAGCCCGGCCAGGTTCGGGGCGGTCTCGCGCAGCCGGACGACGACGGCCGGCGGCACCGCGTACCCGCTCGTGATCGCGAACTCGTACACGTAGAACGGCAGCGGCGCGCACGCGCGTGCCGCTGCAGTGAAGTGCTCGAGCAGCGACGCCTCGTCGAGGCGGAAGTACGGCGGCGCGATCACGGCGACCGCATCGGCGCCGACCTCGGCCGCATGGGCCGCCAGCGCGGCGGTGTCGGCCGTCGACTGGGCGCCGCAGTGGACGGCGACCTGGAGCCGGCCGGCGCACGCCTCGACGAACCGCGCGGCGACGCGCCGGCGCTCGTCGACCGAGAGCAGGATCCCCTCGCCGTTCGTGCCGAGTGCGAGGAGCCCGTCGAGCCCGCCGTCGGCGAGGAAGTCGACGACCGCCGGGATCGCATCGTCGTCGGTCCGGGCGCCGCCGTCGCGGAGCGGCGTGATCGAGGCGGCGAGGGCTCCGCGGAGCACGCGCGCGATGCTAGACGATCGAAGCCCTGCTCTCGCGGGTCCGGATGCGCGATCTGGGAGCGCTGGGCCGCTCCCGGCCCAGCTCGCGCCCCGGAGCATTCATGGCTTCGATCATCATCGCCCGTCGTACGAGAAGTGCTGGTAGTCGCGGACGGTGCCACTCCAGCTTCCACCCCAGCCCCACCCCGCGGCCCCGAACGCATCGACGAGGACACCGCCCGTGTAGGCCATCCCAGGCCGGTGGCGTGACCGATCGACGTACGACGCGCTGGCGCGATGGGAGCTTCGCCCGCCGCTGACGTAGGGGTTCTCGATCGGGTTGACGTCGATCGCGAGCCCGTAGGCGTGGTTCGACCAGCGCTTCGAGCCGGTCGCGGCGCGGCAGTTGAAGGCAGACGTGTTGTCGGCCTCGATGGAGCGGTAGTCGTCGCCGCCGTACCGGTCGACCGGCTCCATCCTCCGGATCGGGAACCTCGCGGCGTAGAGTCGGCGGAAGACGCTGACGAGCACCCCGGTTGCGCTCCTGTTCGCGACGAGCCGCCCGGTGTGTGTGCGGCCGTCGAAGCCGCGGTAGGTGAGCGTGATCAGGCGGAGGTCGTCGAGGCCGACGGGGCAGCCCCGGTGCCAGGAGACGCCGACCATCCGCGCGCGCATCGCCGGCGGGATCGGCTGGACGCGCGCGTGGAAGCCGGGCGTGAGCGCCGCGGCGAAGGCGAGGACGGCGAGCACCACCAGTCGGGGCGGGCAGACTCGAACTGCCGGCCTCTGCCTCCCAAAGGCAGCGCTCTACCAGGCTGAGCTACGCCCCGCTCACAGCAGTGTAGGCGGATAGCCTCCGCGATTCCGTGTCCGACGTCGCGATCCTCCCGCTCGAGACCGTCGAGAGAGCGCGCCGGCCGGCGGTCGGCTACCTGATGGCGCTCACCGCGGGGACGCTCTTCGCGATCAACGGCACGGTCTCCAAGGTGATCCTCGAGTCCGGCCTCTCCTCCCTGCGCCTGACGGAAGTGCGCTGCATCGGCGGCTTCCTCGGCCTACTCGCCATCGTCCTGCTGACGAGGCCGAGGACGCTCCGCATCGACCGGCGCGAGCTGTTGCTCGTCGCGGGCTTCGGCGTCTTCGGCGTCGCGTTCGTCCAGCTCTTCTACTTCCTTGCGATCCACCGGCTCCAGATCGGCGTGTCGTTGCTGATCCAGTACCTCGGGCCGCTGATCGTGGCGGTGTTCGCCCACTTCGTCCTCCACGAGCACGTCCGCCGGCGGCTGTGGGTCGCGCTCGCGCTCGCACTGATCGGGCTGACCCTCGTCGTCGATCTGTGGAGCGGCGTCTCGCTGGACGGGCTCGGCGTCCTCTTCTCCCTCTGCTCGGCGTTCACGTTCGCGGGCTACATGCTCTTCGCCGAGCGGGCGCTCCGGCGGCGCGACCCGATCTCCCTCCTCTGCTACGGCTTCCTGTTCGCGAGCATCTTCTGGTCGCTCGTCCAGCCGTGGTGGAGCTTCCCGTTCGAGGTTCCGAGGCAGACCGTCTCGCTGCTCGGACACCTGTCCGATACGAACCTGCCGGTCTGGGCTCTGATGGCGTGGATGATCGTGCTCGGGACGATCGTCCCATTCCTCCTGATCGTCGGCTCGATGCGCCACATCTCGGCGACGCGGGCGGGGATCGTGGCGATGGTCGAGCCCGTGGTCGCGAGCGCCGTCGCCTACGCGTGGCTGAACGAGACCCTCAGCGGTGCGCAGCTCGTCGGCGGGGCGATCGTGCTGCTCGCGATCGTCCTCGCCCAGTCGGCCCGCTGAGGCTGTGGACGAATCCTTGCCGAATCGTCACACCTCAGGTGCCAGGCACTTGTTCGTGGACAACCGTGCCGTCTCGGCCAGACGGGGCTAGCCCTCTTCGATCAGCTGGCGGAGCTCGGCGAGCTTTGCCCGGCGGAGCTCCTCCCGCTCACCGCCCTCGACGCGTGCGATCAGGTCGCGGATCAGCGGCGCCAGCTCGACGGGGTTGAACGGCTTCGTCACGTAGTCGAGCCCGCCGAGGTCGAGCCCGCGGGCGCGGTCGCGAAGCTCAGCCCGCGCGGTGAGGAAGACGATCGGAATCGAGCTCGTCGCCGGATCCTCGAGCAACTCCTCGGCGACGCGCCAGCCGTCGAGGCCGGGCATCATCACGTCCAGGAGGATCACGTCCGGCCGCTCCTTCCGAGCCGCCTCCAGGCCCGACGGCCCGTCACCCGCCTCCAGCACCTCCATCTGCTCCGCCTCCAGGTTGACCCGGCAGAGCAGCCGGATCGGCGCCTCGTCGTCGACGATCAGCACGCGCGCAGGCACTACTCTTCCCCCCTTTCGCCCTCGCGGGCGGGTAGCTCGACGACGAAGCTCGATCCCTGGCCTTCCGCCGACCGGACGGTGATGCGCCCGCCCAGGGCGCTGACGAGACCCTGGGCGATGAAGAGGCCGACGCCCGTGCCGCCGGTCTGCGCATCGCCCACCCGATAGAACTTCGAGAAGATCCTCTCCTGCTCGTTGTCGGGGATCCCGACGCCTTCGTCGGCGACGCTGAGCACGATCGTCTCGCCGCGACGCAGCGCGCCGACCGTCACCCGACCCCCGCCCGGCGAGAACCGTACGGCGTTGTCGACGAGGTTGAGGAGCACCTGGCGGAGCTTGTCGGTGTCGGTGCGCGCCGGAAGCGGGACGTCCGGCAAGTCGACGACGAGCTCATGGCCGTTCACGTCCGCCTCCTCGCGCACGCTGTCCACGACCTCCGACACGAGCGAGCGGAGGTCGACCGGCGAGAGCTCGAGCTGTAGATCGCCCGAGTCGAGCCGCGCGACGCTGAGCAGCTTGTCGACGATCGTCGTCAGGCGCTGCGCCTCGCTCTCGATGTACGTCAGGAACACGTTCCGTTCCTCCTCCTCGAACTCCACGTCCTCCCGCAGGAGCGTGGCCGCAAACCCGTAGATCGAGGTCAGCGGGGCTCGCAGCTCGTGAGAGACCGTCGAGACGAAGTCGGAGCGCATCTGTTCGACGACGCGCTCCGCGGAGATGTCGCGGAACGCGAAGACCCGCCCTGCCGTCTCGCCGGCCGGATCGCGCATCACTGCTTCCGTCAGCGACAGCCAGACCTCGTTGTCGCCGCGGCGAATCGGGACCAAGCGGTCGCCGGCGACCCCGCCCGACTCCGAGCGGAGCTCCCGCTGGAGCACCTCGGGCACGGACCGTCCGAGAGCCTCTTCGGAAGGAACGCCTGTGATCCGTTCGGCGGCGGCGTTCCAGAGCACGATCCGCTCGTCGCGGTCGACGGCGACGATCCCGTCCGCGACGTTGGCGAGGATCGCGAAGCTCCGCCCGCGCTCGAGCTCGACCTGCTGGTACAGCTCCGCCTTCGCGAACGCGACGGAGGCGTTCGCGCCGAGCGCGGCCAGCGCCTCGATTTCCTCCTCCTGCCAAACGCGCGGCTTCCGCGAGAACACGGCGAGGACGCCGTGGAGCACGCCCTCGGCCCGGAAGAGCGGCACGCCGAGGTACGCGGAGTAGCCGCGGCCGAGCAGCGGCTCCCCCTCGACGAGCAGCGCGTCCGCGCTCACGTTCTCGAACGCGACCGGCGCCCGCGTGTGCACGACGGTTCCCGCCGGCGGACTGTCGGCCGGCACCTTCGTGCCGTGGATCTGAGCAGCTCCGGGGCCCGCGGCGGACGCGACGACCAGGTCGTCGCCGTCGAGCAGCCGGATCGAGGAGGCGTCCGCGCGAATCACGATCGGCGCCTGCTCGACCACCTCGTCGAGGACGGCCGCCGGTTCCAGCTCGCCGGAAAAGAGCGTGCCAGTGTCGGCCAGCTGTTGCGCGAGGAGCCGAGAGCGGCGCTCCACCTCGAACAGTTCGCTGCGCGAGATGGCGGCCTTCGCGCGTGCTGCGAGCTGCTCGGCGAGGTCGAGATCCTCGTCGGCGAACGCGTGCGGCTCCTCGAAGAGGACGAGGGCGAGCGCGCAGCGGTCGCCGCGCGGCAGCGCCACCGGGATCGCGAGCAGCGAGGCGGCTTCGGCGACCTCGCGGAACGACTCTCCGAACCGCTCGTCGCCCTGAAGCGCGGCAGACGCGATCGTTCGCCGTTCCTCAGCGGCGTGCGCGAGCACGTCTGCACCCTTCGCGAGCCCCGTCTCGAATGCGCCGCGGAGCCGTTCCGGGAGGTCGTGAGCGCCCGCGAGCCGGAACCCTTCGGCCCCGGGCATCAGGACGGCGGCGTGGTCGCCGGCGAACGCCTCGGCCGCCGCCTGGGCGACAGCGTCGAGCGTGGCCGTCATCGACACCGGCTCGGCGAGCAGGCTGGCGATCTGGGAGAAGCCGGCCTCGACGCGCGCCTGGCGCTCCCGCTGCTCGAAGCTCTCGGCGTTGCGCAGCGCGAGCGACGCGATCGTCGCGAAGCTCCCCAGCGCCTCGAGGTGGGCGTCGGTGAAGACGCGGTCGCGGTCCAGTGCTCCGACGCCGAGGACGCCGTGCGTCTCGCCGTCCCACTCCATCGGCGCGGCGATCGCCGACGCGAACCCTCGGTACGCGCTGTGCGGGACGGGCGCGGCGAGCGTGTCGTACTCGCCCGCGCGAACGGCCTTCCGTTCTCTCAGCGCCAGCCCGGCGAGCCCGCGGTCGGCCGGGAACTCGAAGCCGACGATCGCGGGGTCGAGGCCGTGAACGGCCGCGCAGCGGAGCGCCTGGCGGTCGGGTGTGAACAGGTAGCAGTCCGCCGCATCGGCCTCGAGGAGCTGCGTGACCTGGTCGACGAGGAGCTGGAGGACGGTGTCCACGTTCAGCTCCCCGGTCACGACCTGCGCCGCCTTGAGCAGAGCGCTCTGCTGGGCGAGGCGCAGCTCGTTCTCGCGAAGCAGCCTTGCGGTGTGGATGCCCATCCCGAGCTCGCGGGCGACCGCCTCCGCGAGCCCCAGCTCCGACTCCTTCCACACATGGCGATCGGAGCGGTGGAGGGCGAGCACCCCGATCATCCGGTCGAAGACGGCGATCGGCGTGGCGAGAGCGGACCGGGTGCCGTGCGCCGCCAGCACCTCGCGATCGGCTCCGTCGAACTCGGCCTCCACGTCCGCGATCGCGACGGTCTTCCCTGTCCGGGCCGCGCGGTTGGACACGGGCAGGCGCTCTGCCCCGGGCCGTCCGACGGGTTCCAGACCTTCGGCTGCCCACTCCGCCTCGATCGTCAGCAGACCCGCGTCCTCGCCGAGCCGGACGAAGCAGCGCGCGAGCCCCAGCTCGCGCGCGAGCTCCTCGACCGCGACGTGCAGGAGCGCCTCCAGGTCGAGCTCGGAGCGAACCTTGCGCGCGATCGAAGAGACGAGCTGCTCGCGGTCGAGCGCATCCTGGAGCGCCGACGCGGACCCGGCCCGCTCGAGCGCCACGGCGGCCTCGGACGCGAGCGTCCGCAGGGGGCCGAGCTCCTCGGCCGAGAATGCGCGCCGCTCGTGGATCGTCGCGATCGCGAGGACGGCGATCACGCGCTCGCCCGAGACCAGCGGCACGAAGGCGGCGCTCCGCGCGCCGACGGCGGCCGCGACCGAATGATTGATCAGCGGCGAGTTGGCGGTGTCGTAGACGGTCACGGGAGCGACCTCGAAGGCCGCGCTCGCGATTCCGGACGGCTCGCTGCGCAGGTCGAACCGCAGCCCCGCCCAGTAGTCGAAATCGGCGCCTTCGCGTCTCGCGAGCACCCCCTGCGCCTCGTTCATCTGCTCGTCGACGAGCGCCAGGCCGACGAACTCGAGGTCGAACAGGCCCGCGATCTCGTCGAGGAGCACGCGCGCCACCGATTCGACGTCGCCCGCCCGCGCGATCGCGGCGGAGATCGACTCGAGCGACTCGAGCTCGCGCGTACGCAGGTCGGCCCGTTCCGTCGCCTCGCGCGCCCGGCGGCCCCCTCCGCCCAGGCTGGCGCCGAGATGCAACGCGGCCTTGCGTCGCATCGTCCCCAACCAGGAGAGCCGGCGTTCGTCGGTCACTGGGACTCCTGATGATAGGGACGGGTGTCGGCGCGCGCCGCCCGTTTTCCTAATTTGAAATGGTAGTCCGGTCCCCGGTAAAGATGGGCCGGACGGCCTATTGGCGAAGACGCCCCGTGCGACTAGCGTGACAGGCACTGGGCGATGCGAACCGCGGTGGTTCCTGGCCACTGATACCGCGGTGAGCACTGAAAAGGCCCGTCGCGCCGACCCCCCCGAGCGACGGGCCTTTTTCTTTCGTTCTTTCTTCCGGAGGTCACCCGGTGTCCCACGCCGCGAAGCTAGCATCGTGGCGTGGTGCGGCGGTTGCTTCTGGCCTCGCCCCGCGGGTACTGCGCCGGGGTCGAACGTGCCGTCGAGACGGTCGAGCAGGCACTCGCACAGCACGGCCCTCCGGTGTACGTGCGCCGGCAGATCGTCCACAACGCGCACGTCGTCGACGACCTCGAGCGCCGGGGCGCGGTGTTCGTCGAGAGCGAGGAGGACGTCCCGCCGGGATCACAGCTCGTCTTCTCCGCGCACGGAGTGGCGCCGGCCGTCCGCGAGCGCGCGGCGCTACGACAGCTGCGCACGATCGACGCGACGTGCCCGCTCGTCGCGAAGGTGCATGCGGAGGCGCGCCGCTACGCGGCCGCCGGCTACACGGTCATCCTCGTCGGCCACGCGAACCATGAGGAGGTCGAGGGCACGCTCGGCGAGGCGCCGGAGGCGACGGTCGTCGTCGAGACCGTCGCCGAAGCGGAGCGCGTCCGCGTGGTCGATTCGGCCCGCGTCGCGTACGTCACACAGACGACACTGTCGGTCGACGAGACCGATGAGATCGTCGCAACGCTGCGCCGGCGATTCCCCGCGATCGAGGGACCGCAGGCGGGCGACATCTGCTACGCGACGACGAACCGCCAGCGCGCCGTCAAGGAGCTCGCGGCCGGTGTCGACCTGGTGCTCGTGATCGGCTCGAGGAACTCCTCCAACTCGAACAGGCTCGTCGAGACGGCGCGCGCCGCCGGCGTCGAGGCCCACCTGATCGAGGACGAGACCGGCATCGACGAGCGCTGGCTGGAGGGCGCCGAGAGGGTCGGGCTGACTTCGGGCGCCTCGGCTCCGGAGCGGCTCGTGATGCGCGTCTGCGACTGGTTTCGCGCCCGTGGCGTCGACGACATTCGCACTGCGGGCTCGATCGTCGAGGACGTCTTCTTCCGGCTGCCCGTCGAGGTTCGCCGGCACGCAGCAGCCTAGACCTTCCGCAGGTCGAGCTCCTCCGCGACCTCGATCTCGACGGCGAGCGTCTCCTCTGCGATCCGCTCCCTGTACCGCTCGAGCAGACCGGCGTCGGCCGCGGGAATCTCGAGCCGGATCCGGTCGCTGACGTCGAGGCCCCGCTCCTTGCGCAGAACGTTGACTGCGTGGGTCAGGTCGTACACCCGGCCCTCGAGTCGCAGCTCGTCGTCGAGTCGGGGGTCGATCTCGACGCTCAGCTCCCCGTCGGAGGCAAAGGCGAAGCCCTCGTTCTCGGCTTCTCGCTCGACCAGGAACTCGCCCTCGCCGAGCAGCTCGCCGTCGACCCGGACCCGGCCGCCCTCCCACTCCCAGCGCCCCTCCTCGAGCGCCCGCCTTAGCTCCGGAAGGCGCTTGCCGAGCCGCGGGCCGAGGACCGGCAGGTTCGGCTTCAGCCTGACGCTGCCGCCCGAGCCCTCCGCCGGGACGAGCTCCAGGACGCGAAGCTCGTCGGCGATCTCCTGCGCGTGCTCGCGAGTCCCGTTCGAGGCGCCGTAGACGACCGCCTTC
>JBKPRD010000366.1:0-4776 GCA_046734415.1 Actinomycetota bacterium
GGCCGTACCTCGTGATCCGCACGCGGCGGCCGACGGTCACGGTCGCGCGCTACCTGGACGACGCCCGCAAGGCGGAGCTGATCGGCAAGTCGCTCGACATGGGCGACACCGACATCAACTACGAGACGATCCGGCAGGCTCAGGCACGGGTCGTCGTGCGCTCCCGCTCCAGGGTCTCCTCGTAGCAGGGCGCGTCGTCGAACGCGGCGAGCCCCGCTGGCGTCCGCCGCTTGGGCGGCCGCTTCCGGCGCGCGGCCGCGACCCCCGCCGAGACGCCGACGAGCCCCCCGAGGAGAAAGGACCGGAGCCTGCCGCGCCGCCCTACGTGGTCCATGCCGCTAGCTTGCCAGCTGCTCGATCCGGACGGCGGCCCGCGCCAGCGCCTCCCCCTCGAACCCGAACGGCACCGCGTTCGGCAGATCGTGGAACGGCGGCCCGTCCAGCTGGTCCGAGCCCGCGGCAGCGTTGAGCGCGTACCGCACGGGGATCTCGTGGCAGACGACGAGGACGTGCTCCGCGTCTCGCTCGAGCAGCGCACGGTACGCGGCGGCGTACCGCCGAGCCGCGTCGTCGAGGCTCTCGCCCCCGGGAAACGGCAGCTTCCGGCCGATCTCCCGCTTCACCTCGCGGTAGCGCTCGATCGGGAAGCCCTCTAGATCGCCGATCTTGACGTCGTCGAGACGCGGCTCGACCTCGACGGACAGGTCGCGGCCGGCGACCGCGAGCTCGGCGGTCTCCTTCGTCCGCGGGAACCGCGTGTGCACCACCAGGTCGAGGTCGACGTTCGCGAGCTGCGCTCCGAGCCTGCGGGCTTCCTCCCGCCCCTCCTCGGTGAGCGGAGCGGCGACCGTCGGATCGCCGTTCACGCGGTGCTCGAAGTTCAGGGTCGACTGCGCGTGCCGGGCGAGGAAGACGAGCAACTACGCGGAGAGCTGCCCGAGCAGGTCGTCGATCTCGATCAGCTCGTAGGTCTGGAAGCGCATGCTCCCGCGCGCGCCGAGGGCGACGGAGATCTTCGCCATCGTCTTCGCGTCCGGGGCCTCGATCACGTTCAGGAAGTCGTACGCGCCGACCATCGCCCACTGGTGGAGCACCGTCGCGCCGAGCTCCTCGACGTCGCGATTGACCTCCTGCAACCGGTCGGGGTTCGCCTGGAGGGTCTGCGTGCCCTTCGGGGTCAGCGTGGACAGCATCACGTACTTCGGCATTCACGCCTCCTTCGGTCGAGAGCGCGAGCTTACCCTGGCCGCCCTGGCCGCCTGGTCGAGATAGAGCAGGGCAGAGCCGATGAAGAGCATGGGCGAGAGGACGAGGTCGGCGAGCGCAGCCGCGGACCGCTCGGTGATCTCCCCGCCCCCGCGCAGGAGCAGCGCGAGCATCAGCCGCACGACGTAGAACACGATCACGAGCGTCGCGAGCCCTCCGAGCGCATGGACGTAATCCGCCCGTCCAAGCTGTATCGAGCGTCGGAAGGACTCGCGGAAGTCCGTCCCCTCGACCAGCGCCGCCGGCACGACCCAGCCGAGGAACGCCAGATAGGCGAGCGCGGGCAGCGCGAGCAGGCCGAGGACGGCGGCGAGCAGCGGCGCCGGCACGAAGACGAGGACGCCGAGGGCGTACGCCGTCAGGAGCCGCCGGCGTTCCGGCCGGACTCCCGTCACGAGCACGACCGCGGCGATGTAGGACACCGTCAGCAGCAGCGCGCCGAGAATCGTCGTCGTCTCGATGCCGCCGCCGAGGATCGACTTCGGCTCGTGAAGCCACCTGGGCGGCGGGTGACCGCGCGGCTCGACGTGCCGGTGCCCGAAGGCGAACGTCAGCTGGGTGATCGCGGCGACGGAGATGCCGAGCGGGAGCGACTGGAAGAAGTGCTGCTGGTAGAACCGGACCGTCTCCGCGACCAGCTGGCCGAGTGTGCGCCGCTCGGGTGGGAGCGGCTCGGGGCGGGGCTCCGGTCGGCGCGGCGCAGGCTTGACGCGCCCCTTGCGGCCCATCAGTAGCGCCGCCGGGTCGTCAGGTAGTGGAGGAAATAGATTGGCACCGTCACCCAGAAGAAGAAGGCGGCTACGCCCCACGCGGTCGCGTGGCGGCTGCCGTGCCGGCTCGCGTGCCAGTAGATCCACGTCGAGAGCGCAGCGGCGAGAAGAAGCGCGACGAAGAACTCGCCGAAGGTCAGCGTCCCGAGCGCGTGGAGCACGCGCCCGAGCGTAGATGAGTACGATCGGCGGCGATGGGCTACCACGTCGTGCGTGCGGGGGAGCACTCGTTCGAGGAGCGGCCGCGGCCGGAGGGGCGCGAGGACGACCCCGTTCGCCTCGCCTCCGACCTCTCGACGGCGGCCTCGCTCAGGCATTCACGGGCGCGCCTCTGGCGCTACCCGCACGGGTCGCGCGGGCGCCGCCACGCCGACCGCGCCCAAGAGGAGGTCTTCGTCGTCCTCTCCGGCACGCTGACGATGCTGCTCGGCGAGCCGCCGGAGCGCGTCGAGCTCCCACCCGAGAGCGTCGTCGCCGTCGAGCCCGGTACGCCTCTCCAGCTGCGAAACGACGGCGCCGAGGACGTGACTGTGTTCGCCTACGGCGCGCCACCCGTGCGGGAGGGAGCCGACTTCTTCGACGATCCCGAGCCCTGAGCCGGCGGTGCGCGTCTACGAGACCGTCCTGTACGCGCACGACATCCCGGCGATCGTCGACTTCTACTCCGGCACGCTCGGCCTGCGCACGGTCGAGGAGCCCACGGAGCTGTCGGCGGCGTTCAGGCTCGACGACGGCGGCATGCTCCTGATCTTCGACCCCGACCGCTCCTCGCTTCCGGGCAGGCCCGCCCCTTCCCACGGCGCCGTCGGAGCCGGCCACGTCGCGTTCCGGGTCGAGCCGAGCGAGCTCGAGCGCTACGCCGAGCGCCTGCGCCGCGCCGGCGCGGAGACCGAGAAGGAGATCGACCGGGGCGGCCCCGGCAGGCGGGCGCTCTACGTCCGCGACCCGGCCGGCAACTCGGTCGAGCTCGTCGACGGCGACCCCTGGCCGCCCTAGGCGGCGGCCGCGACCTCGCTGCCCGCCTTCTCGAAGACGAGCTCGCCGTCGCGCGCGTCGACGCGGATCGTGTCCCCCTCCTCGAACTCGCCCTCGAGCAGCCGGAGCGCGAGCGGGTTCTCGACCATCCGCTGGATGGCGCGCTTCAGTGGACGGGCGCCGTAGGTCGGGTCCCACCCCGCCTCGGCGAGAATCTCCTTCGCCGAGTCGCCGAGCTCGAGCGACAGGCCGCGCTCGGCCAGCCGCGCGCGCAGCCGCTCCAGCTGCAGCTCGACGATGTCCGCGAGCTGGTCTCGAGAGAGCGGGTGGAACTCGACGATCTCGTCGATCCGGTTCAGGAACTCCGGTCGGAAGACGTCGCGCAGCGCCTCAGCCGAGCGGACGTTCGAGGTCATCACGATCACGCTGTTGCGGAAGTCGACCGTGCGACCCTGGCCGTCGGTCAGCCGCCCGTCGTCGAGGATCTGGAGCAGCACGTCGAAGACCTCCGGGTGCGCCTTCTCGATCTCGTCGAGAAGGACGACCGAGTACGGGCGCCGGCGGACGGCCTCGGTCAGCTGCCCGCCCTCTTCGTAGCCGACGTAGCCCGGCGGGGCGCCGACGAGGCGCGCAACCGTGTGCCGCTCCTGGTACTCGGACATGTCGAGCCGGACCATCGCGCGCTCGTCGTCGAACATGAACTCGGCCAGCGCGCGCGCGAGCTCGGTCTTGCCCACGCCGGTGGGCCCGAGGAAGACGAACGAGCCGATCGGCCGGTTCGGGTCCTGCAGCCCGGTGCGCGCGCGCCGCAGCGCGTTCGCGACCGCCGAGACCGCGTCGTCCTGACCGACCACGCGCTCGTGCAGCCGCTCCTCCATGTGGATCAGCTTCTCGGTCTCGCCCTCGAGCAGGCGGTCGACCGGGATTCCCGTCCAGCGGGCGACGACCGCGGCGACGTCGTCGTCGTCGACCTCCTCCTTGACCATCGGGCTCTCGGGCGCCTTCCGCTCCTCGAGCTCGTTCTCGAGGGCGGGGAGCTCGCCGTAGCGGATCTCCGCGACGCGCTGCAGCTCGCCGGCGCGCTCGGCGCGCTCGGCCTCCATCTTCAGCTCGTCGATCCGCCGCGTGATCTCCTTCACGCGCTCGAGCGCCTCCTTCTCCTTCGCCCACCGCGCGGCGAGCTCGTCGCGGCGCGCCTTCGCCTCCGCGAGCTCGCGCTCGAGCGGCTCGCGCACCTCCTTCGACTCCTTCCCCATCGCGGCCAGCTCGATCTCGAGCTGGCGCACACGGCGGTCGGCCTCGTCGAGCTCGAGCGGCGACGAGTCGATCTCCATCCGCAGCCGCGAGGCGGCCTCGTCGATCAGGTCGATGGCCTTGTCCGGGAGCTGGCGGTCGGAGATGTAGCGGTCGGAGAGAACGGCGGCGGCGACCAGAGCGGCATCCCGGATGCGCACGCCGTGGTGCGCCTCGTACCGCTCCTTCAGGCCGCGCAGGATCGCGATCGTGTCCGCGACCGACGGCTCGCCGACGAAGATCGGCTGGAAGCGGCGCTCGAGCGCAGCGTCCTTCTCGATGTGCTTGCGGTACTCGTCGAGCGTCGTCGCGCCGACCGCGCGCAGCTCGCCGCGCGCGAGCATCGGCTTCAGCATGTTCGCCGCGTCGACGGCGCCCTCGGCCGCGCCGGCGCCGACGATCGTGTGCAGCTCGTCGATGAACAGGATGATCTCGCCCTCGGCGTTCTTGATCTCGGTGAGGACGGCCTTCA
>JBKPRD010000367.1:0-4330 GCA_046734415.1 Actinomycetota bacterium
GAGGTCGGAGTGACCAGGTTGACGAAACCCGACGCCGACTGGAAGGCGGTGACGATCGTCGCGCGCGAGACGTGCGCGAAGTCGGCAAGCGGCGCGAGGATCGGCATCACGAGCGCGGCGTGGCCGGACGAGGACGGGACGAGGAAGGCGATCGGCAGGTTGAGGATGAAGACGAGGATCGCGAACCAGCCCTTGGAGACCCCGGAGACGCCGTTCTCCATCCAGTGCAGGATCGTGTCGGTCATGTAGGCGTTCTTCATCACGACCGTGATCCCGCGCGCGAGGACGATGATCAGAGCGGCGCCGAGAAAGTCGGAGGCCCCGGCGACGATCGTGGTGACGGTGCCCTCCTCGCCGAGCTTGGCGATCGCGCCGATCACGACCGACATCACGAGGAAGAGCCCCACCGCCTCGGGGAAGTAGAAGTCCGCGAACGTCGGGAGGGGGAAGTCCCTGCCGAAGGCCTCCTGCCAGAGGTCGTTCCAGGGGATGAAGCCGTAGATCATCGTCAGGAACGTCAGGCCGAACAGGACGAGGATCAGCTTCTGCCGGCCGGTCAGGGCGGGCACGTCGGTGATCGTCCCCCTGGCCTCCTCGGCATCGGTCGGGGAGATGCCGACGACCGAGCGCGCCGGCTCTGCGGCGACCCGCTTCGCGTAGCGGATGACGTAGAGGATGGCCGTGGGGACGAGAACGGCCCACATCGCGATCCGAAGGCCGATCCCGTCGCCGATGCTGATCCCGGCGGCATCCGACGCGACACCGGTCGCGAACGGGTTGACGGTCGAGCAGAGGACGCCCGTGCCGGCGCCGAGGAAGATGATCGAGGCCGCGACCAGGCGGTCGTAGCCGAGCGCGAGCGTCAGCGGGACCAGCAGGACGAAGAAGCCGAGCGTCTCCTCCCACATCCCGTAGGACGTCCCGCCGATCGCGAAGATCACCATCAGGATCGCGATCAGGACCGAGCCGCTGTTTCGGTATCGCACCGCGAGGCGTCCGATCCCGGTCTGGATCGCCCCGCTCTTCATCGTCACGGTGATGAACGCTCCGACGGCGAGGACGAAAAGGAAGATCATCGCCGAGCCGTAGAGGAAGCCCGACTCGTACGGGCCGACGTAGCCGTCCGGGTTCTCGATCCCATAGAGGCCGTTCGGCGGCGAATTCCACAGCTGCTTGAACTTCGCGGTGAACGACTTGTCGACGCAGATCGTCCCGGGCGCGAGCGTCGGCGAGCAGTCCGGGACCTTGTGGTAGGTGCCGGGCTTCGGCCCGCCCGTCGCCGGGTCGGTCGCGTACCTCCCGGCGGGAACGAAGAAGGAGGCGATCCAGACGAGGACAAGGACGATCGCGAGGACCGTGAACGCGGTCGGAAACCGGAATTTCTTCGTTGGAGCCGGCGGGGGAGTCCCGGCCGTCGGCGGGCCGGCTCCGGGGTCCGCGGACATGGTGCGATCGTCGTCATGTGGCGCGGGAGCCGCATCACCCGGATCGGGCGATACGGGGTCGCAGGGCGCCGGGCCCGGCCGGTCGACCGGCCGGGCCCGGCGGGTGCGCTACGGCTTGTGCGTCTTGACCTGGACGAGCCTGGTGCCGGCGATGCCGGCCAGGGTCGGATCTCCGGAGCGATACGCCTTGACGAAGAACTGGACGCTGTAGCTGTTCTTGATCGGGAAGTCTCCTTCCGGCTGAATCGAGTAGGAGACCGTCCCGTCAGAGCCCGTCGGCGCGTCGGTCGGGATCGAGGCAACGACCGGCGTCGAGCGCAGGAAGACCAGCGCTCCCTTGACCAGCTTTCCCTTCGTGTCCTTGACCGTGATCTTGACGCGGATCGGCACGTTCCTCGACGTCACGGGGTTCGGGTTGAACGTGACCTGTTCGACGACGAGGCGCTCGCCGGCAGGGCCGACGTCCTTCACGTCGACAACGCTGCCGCCGCCGCCGCCGCCACCGCCACCGCCTCCGCCGCCCTGCTGGACGATCGCGGTCGGATTCGAGTTCGCGGTTGTCTTGCCGTCCTTGTTCTGCGCCGTGACCTCGAACCTGATCGTGTGTCCGACATCCTCCTGCACGACCGTATACGTCGTCTTGGTCGCGCCCGAGATCTCCTTGCAGCCCCCACCGTTTTCGTTGCATCGCAGCCACTGGTAGGTGTACGAGATGTCTTTCGTCGACTTCCAGACGCCCGGGGAGCCGGAGAGCGTGCTCCCCACCTGCACCGGGTTCTGGCTGGCGATCACAGGCGCCTTCTCGAGTTCCGGAGGCGCCTTGGCGAGCCCCGTCGCGCCCGGTGCGACGAGCAATGCAACAACCGACCCGAGGACGACGAGGGCCGCGGGTCCGATGATCCTGGGCGTGTACTTCATCTGATCCCCCTTACGTTCTTCGGCTTTGTTCGAGGCGTTATTCGGCGTGCTCCCGGGTGTCCCTCGCCGGTGGGTCGCAAGCGACGAACGCACGTTCGAGACGCGCTGACCAGTCCCTCCTCGAATGTCCGCAGATCCCCTCGCCGAGCAGGATTCGCGCGATCGCCCGCTACTGCCTCGCCCTAACAGGATGAACGGCGGTGCCGCCTCCGTTCGCGGGCTCGTACAGCTCATCGCCCTGCACGCTGCTCGAGAACGCGAGTGCGGCCTGTACGCGGCGGTTGACGTCGCGCGAACCGCCCAGGCCGAGTTTCCGGAAGATCGAGTTGATGTGACGCTCGACCGCGCGCGTCGTGATCCGAAGCTCGCGAGCGATCGCGAGGTTGGAATCGGCCTCCGCGACCAGCCTCAGCACCTCGCGCTCGCGCTCGGTCAAGGTGCCGAACCGATAGTCGGACCGCTGCCTTGCCGCGTTCAGCAGCGCCTCGACTGCGGCCGGGTCGACGAGCGAGTTTCCGGCTGCAACCTCGCGGATCGCCCGCGTGAGCTGGCTGGCGTTGCGGATCCTCGACCGAACGATGAAAGCCCGCCGCGCTATCCCCGAGTCGAAGAGCGGAAGGGCGAGCGCCAGCTCCGACTCGTCGCCGAGGACGACGACGCCGGTCGTCTCCACCTGCTGGACCTGGTTGATGAACTGGATCACCTTGCTCGTGCGGTTCGGCGGGAACGTCAAGGGCATGAGGACGACGTCCGGCTTCTCGAGCTGCGCTGCCGACCGCAGGCTCGTGATCGTCGAGCAGATCGACACCACGTCGAGGCCCTCGACCGCCTCGAGCGCGCGGACCAGGCCCTCACGCGCGAGGTAGTCGGGGTCTCCAACGACGATCCGGATCCTGGTGCTCACTGTCGCTGCGTCCACTCTGACCCGCCCCGCACGTTCGCGCATAGTCCGATCGGTACGACTTCGCGCTAGCGGTACTCGTGCGGGAGCCCGAGCACCTCGGGCTTCTCGACAAGCCCCAGCTCGCTGGCGCGCTCGATCGCGGCGCTGCGCGACGACACGCCGAGCTTGCGGTACACACAGATCGCCTGCGTCTTCACGGTATTTCGGGAGATGTGGAGGATCTCGGCGATCTCCCGGAACGTGAGGTGCGTCGTCAGCAAGGGGAGGAGACGCAGCTCTGCCGGGGTGAGCTGCCCTGTGCCGTCGTCCGCCCGCGGTGCCCGCTGGAGCTCGCGGCGCAGCTCCTCGACGTGCGAGCCGAGCCTGCCGAGGTCGATGCCCTCGGCAAGCAGCGCCTCCGCCTCGGTGAGGACGGCGGACGCGGCGTCGTGCGCGGAGACTTCGAGCTGCGTCCGCGCGATCTGCAGCCGGACCTGGACGCTGAGCCACGGCAGCGCCGACGTCAGCGTCGGGAGCAGCCGATTCGCCCGCTCGACATCGGTTCGGGCGCGCACCCAGTCGCTCCGCTGCACCGCCGACCGCGCACTCGCGGTGTAGGTGAGCGCGCTCGTCGGGTAGTCCTCGAGGCGCGACTCCTGGACGACCGTTCGCGCACTCGTCGCGAACGCCTCCGCTGTCGCCCACCGGCCCTGGGCCGCCTCGAGCAGCGAACGTTCGGCGAGTGCGACGCAGAAGGTGTCCTTCGCTCCCGAGATCGCCGCCGTCGTCTGAGCTTCGGACAGCGCCTCTGACGCCTCGGCCGTCTCGCCCGCGAGGACGTGGGTGACGCCGAGCAGCAGCAGCGCCGAAGGTCGCCAGGGGCTGCTGTCGCCGAGCGCCGCCAGCGCGGCTGCCGCGTCCGCGCGCATTGCCTGGACGCCGGAGCGGCAGAGCGCCGCGAGAATCAGCGAGCGCCACGCCCTCGAGGGCGTCCCGTCGATCGATCCGTCGAGGTCGGCCGGGGCGGGCGCGGCGAGATCGAGCCAGCGCACCGCCTCCTCGTCGTCGCCGCGCAGCAGAGAGA
>JBKPRD010000368.1:0-15432 GCA_046734415.1 Actinomycetota bacterium
TATTAAGTCTCGTGGGCTCGGAGATGTGTATAAGAGACAGGATCAAGAAGGCGGTCGGCTACGACCCGACCGGCGCCGACGTCAACTCGCAGGTCGCCGAGCTGCGGGCGACGAAGGCGCAGGTGTTCATGGTCTTCGCCTTCGGCAAGTTCGCGATCCAGGCGATGATCGACGCCGCGAAGCTGGGCTGGCGGCCGCAGGCGTACGTGAACGCGGTCGCCGCGTCGAACAGCCTGATGACGCTCGCCGACCTGACCGGCGCGAAGTCGGTGATCAAGGACGCGGTCTCGGTCGTCTTCTTCAAGGACCCGAGCGACCCGCGCTGGGCGAAGGACCCCGGGATCGCGCTCTTCCAGCGGATCATGCGCGCGGCCGGCGCCAGGGACGTCCGGAACGGCTACTACGTCGCCGGGATGGCGTCGGCGTTCACGTTCGTGGACGCGCTCCGGAAGGCCGGGAAGAACCTCACCCGCGCCGGGATCATGGCGGCGGCGCGCTCGCTGAACGAGGCGAACAACCCGTTCGTGATCCCCGGGATCGTCGTCCAGACGAGCCCCACCGATGGGTTCCCGATCCAGCAGGTCGCCCTCGAGCGCTGGACCGGCACCCACTGGAGCATCTTCACCGGGCCGCTGACGATCTCGAGCTAGGCAAAACCGACACCCGCTGCAGCGGCACCTTCACGCGACGTTCACTCCCCAGTCACCGAACTGTCGGCCGTGCTCGTTGCCGCTGTTGCGACCGGCGAGAACGGCAAGCAGAACAACAAGACCTTCGAGTACGCGATCGGGCTGTGGGGCGATCTGCCGTACTCGGACACGCAGGCCCAGAGCGGCGTTCCGAACCTGATCGCCGACATGAACAACTCGGAGATCGAGTTCTCCGTCCATGACGGCGATCTCAAGGCGGGCAGCGGCACGCCGGGCTCGGCGACGCCGACGACGTGCGCGAATGCGCTCTATACGCAGGCGCTCGGCTACTTCAACTCGCTCTGGAAGCCGGCGATGTTCACACCCGGCGACAACGACTGGACGGACTGCGACCGCTCGTCCAACGGCTCGTTCAACGACGTCGAGCGGCTGACGCACGAGCGTCAGGTCTTCTTCAGCACGGACCATTCACTCGGCCGGCAGATCATGCAGCAGACCGTGCAGTCGTCCCCGGACTGCCTCGGGTGGGACTACGAGCAGAACAAGACCGTCCCGGCGCCCTGCGTCGAGAACCGGCGCTGGACGTACAAGAAGGTCACGTACGCCACAATCAACGTTCAGGGCACCTGCAACAACCGCTGCGGAAGCAGCCAGGGCGACACCACCGGTGACGAGCCCGAGTACCAGGCTCGCAACGCGGCCGACCTGCAGTGGCTGCAGGAAACCTTCGACGAGGCGCACGCGGAGGGCTCGGTCGCCGTGATGATCATCGGCCAGGCCGACCCCGGCTTCGACGGTTCCGACGCCACCCGCGCCCCCACGCGTGACCCGAGGACGCTTGCCGAGACCGACAGCGCTCCGGACGGCTACGTCGATTTCCTCAAGAAGTTGCGGGACCTGACGATCGCGTTCAGGAAACCGGTCGTCTATGTCCACGGTGACTCGCACTACTTCCGCGTCGACAAGCCGCTGCAGGACTCTTCGGGGCAGCGCGTCGAGAACTTCACGCGCGTGGAGACGTTCGGCGACAACCAGGCCAACGGCAACCGCGACGCACAGTGGGTCAAAGCCCTTGTCGACCCGAACAGCCGTGACGTATTCGCGTTCCAGGCGCAGATCGTCCCGGCCAACCTCGTGGCGACCCCGAGCCCTTAGGGGCGGACGGCCGGGTGCCGCGGGTTCTCGTCGGCCCGCGGCACCCGTTGCCAGAAAGAGGTCTAGGCTGCGTCCGCCAGCTCGTCGCCGGCGGCCTCGACGAGGCCTTCGAGCTCGTTCTCGAGCTTCGCGAATGCACTCGCCTCGAGCTGGCGCACGCGCTCCCGCGTGATGCCGAGCTCCTTGCCGATCGCCTCCAGCGACCGGCTCTCACCGTCAAAGCCGAACCGGAGCTCGATCACGCGGCGCTCGCGCTCGGACAGCATGTGCAGCGCTCGGCGGACCCCGTGGTCGCGCAGGCTCGTGTCCGCCTCCTCGATCGGGTCGACGCTCTCGCGGTCGGCGAGCAGGTCGGCCAGCTCCCCGTCGCCGTCGTCACCGACGGGGCGGTTGAGCGAGACGTTCGCCTCGACGGCCTCGAGGGCCTCCTGCGCGTGGAGGAGATCGAGACCCGCGGCGTCGGCCAGTTCCTCGAGGGTCGGCTCGCGGCCGTGGGCGGTCTCGAACCGCTGGCGCTCGCGGGCCAGCTTCCGGCGGCGCTCGTCCACATGCACCGGGATGCGAATCGTCTTCGACTGGTTCGCGATCGCGCGCTGGCAGGCCTGGCGGATCCACCAGGTCGCGTAGGTCGAGAACTTGAAGCCCTTGCGCCAGTCGAACTTCTCGACCGCGCGGTTCAGACCGATGACGCCGTCCTGGATCAGGTCGCCGAGGGCGACTCCCTGGCCCATGTACCGGCGCGCGACGTGGACGACCAGGCGCAGGTTCGAGTTGACCATGCGCTCCTTGGCCGCACGGTCGCCGCGCTCGATCTTCTTCGCGAGTTCGACCTCCTCCGCCGCCGTCAGCAGCGGGTAGCGGCCGAGCTGGTTCATGAACAGGTTGAGCGAGTCGACGCCGCCCGCGGCCGCGTCGAAGGACAGGTCGAGACCCTCCTCCTGGGCGAGCGCATCGTTCTCGATGATCGTGCTGATATCAGTGTTCAGTGGTACTTCAACTCCTTGTAGTTGGGGCTATCTCTTCAAACGGCGAACGCCCGTTCGATATTCCTAGCGCAAGAAAATGAGGATTTCGTGAGAATCGACGCGCGACCCGCCCGCTGGCCGAGGGACGCCGCCGCGCCGCGCGAGGAGATCGTCGCCGGGCGCTGGCTAGGAGATCGTCAGGCTCTCGAGGTCGCGCGGGTAGTCGGTGAGGATCTCGATCCCGTCCTCGACGACGACGACGGTATCGGAGTGGCGGAAGCCGCCGAGGCCCTCCTGGTAGACGCCCGGCTCGATCGTGAAGATCATCCCGGGCTCGACCGGCGTGTGGTCGCCGACGTCGAGGAACGGCGCCTCGTGGTTGCGCAGCCCGATGCCGTGGCCGGTGTGCTGGCGCCAGAGGCCGCGGATGCCGTCCTCGTCGAAGTAGTCGAGCACGGCGCGGTCGACGTCGGCGCAGGTGACGCCAGGCCGGAAGGCATCGAAGGCGACCTGCTGCGCTGTGACGACGTGGTCGAACAGGCGGCGCTGCTCGTCGGTCGGCTCGCCGACGACCATCCCACGCTCGAGCTCGGCGTTGTAGCCCCAGACCGGCGCGGCGGTCTCCGTTATCAACATGTCGCCGTTTTGGAACACAATGTTGTGGGCGACCGCGTGCGCCCAGGAGCTGCGGCGGCCGATTTGACCGCGGTAGCCCGCGGTCGCCCCGTCCTGTGAGCCGAGCTGGCCGGCGTACTCCGGCCCGAGCGCCTCGAGCATCGCCACCGTCGCCTCGTGGCCCGAGCGCAGGCTGGCCTCGGCCTCGGTCGCACCGGCGACCGAGTACTCCTGGAGCAGCCGGTGCGCGTGCTCGCACCAGCGCGCGCTCTGGCGGACCAACTCGACCTCGGCCGGGCTCTTCCGCCGCAGCTGCGACTCGATGAACGGCTGGAGCGTCTGCACCGGCGCTCCAGTCACCTCCGAGAGGTCCGGCCCGTCGTAGCCGAGGATCCCGGGATAGCCGTCCCGGTCGGCGGCGAGCGGCCCGTCGAGGAGCCGCGCGAGCACGACCATCGGGTGCTCGGGCCCCGGGTACTCCGGGTACGACTCGACGCGATCGAAGTGCCCTTCCTCCTCGGTGCGCTCGACCTCGAACCGCGGGACGAACGCCGTCAGCTCGTCGCCGACGACGACCACGACCGGTCGCTCGTTCGAGAGGAAATTGAAGCCCGTGTAGTACTGGATGTACGTCTGGTCGAAGAGCACGACCGTGGTATCGGCGTGCTCGCGCAGCCGCTCGCGACGGCCGGCGAGCTCGGTGCTCGAGATGCCCGTTGCCTGCATGGGCGGGACGATATCGGCGCCCTCTCGCGCACGGCAGTTGTGGTGGGGCGACGTTTCGGTGCATGATTGGTTCCGGATGGCGGGAGTTGGGCTGGACTTCAGCGCGGCCACTGCCGGTGGCCTCCTGGAGCGGGAGAGGCAACTCTCGCTGCTCGTCGAACGCCTGGAGGCGGTCGACCGGAGCTCGCGCGGCCACCTCGTGCTGCTGGCGGGGGAGGCCGGCGTCGGCAAGACGGTGCTGATCCGGGAGCTGTGCGACGGGCTCGAGTCCACGAGGATCCTCCGCGGCGCCTGCGAGCCGCTCTTCACGCCGCGGCCGCTCGGCCCGCTGCTCGACGTGACGCGTGAGGCCGACGGCGAGCTGTCGGCGCTCGTCGAGGGCGGCGCGGTGCCGTACGAGGTGGCGACGGCGCTCGCGGACGACCTCGGGAGGTCGGAGCCGACACTCTTCGTGCTCGAGGACGTCCACTGGGGGGACGAGGCGACGCTCGACGTGCTCCGGCTCCTCGCACGGCGCATCGAAAGCGTGCCGGCGCTCGTCGTGGCGAGCTACCGCGACGACGAGCTCGACGTCACCCACCCCCTCCGGATCGTTCTCGGCGAGCTCGCCACCAGCGGCGGCGTCAGCCGGGTGAAGCTCGCCCCTCTCTCGCCGGCCGCGGTCGCCGAGCTCGCCGATCCGTACGGCGCCGATCCGGACGAGCTCTTCGAGAAGACCGGCGGCAATCCGTTCTTCGTCGTCGAGGCGCTCGCCGCCGGGGCCGACGGGATTCCCGAGACGGTCCGCGACGTCGTCCTCGCGCGCGCCGCGCGCCTCGGCCCCGCCGGACGGGCGCTGCTCGAGGCGGTCGCCCTCGTCCCGCCCCAGGCCGAGCTGTGGCTGCTGGAGGAGCTCGTCGGTCCGTCCCTCGAGGGCCTCGACGAGTCCCTGGCCTCCGGGCTGATCGTCTCCGATCCCGCGGGAGTGGCGTTCAGGCACGAGCTCGCGCGGCTCGCCGTCGAGGAATCGGTGGCGCCGGGGAGGAAGGCCGACGTGCACCGGCGGGCGCTTACGGCGCTGGCGGCGCCGCCGGTCGGCACACCGGACCTCGCCCGGCTCGCCCACCACGCCGAGGCGGCGAACGACAGGGAGGCGGTCCTGCGGTTCGCTCCGGCGGCTGCGGCCCGCGCGGCGGCGCTCGGCGCGCATCGCGAGGCGGCTGCGCAATACGCTCGTGCGCTGCGCTTCGGGGCCGATCTGCCGGCGTCGGAGCGTGCCGACCTGCTCGCGCTCCGTTCGCGGGAGTGCTACGTGACCGACCAGAACGCCGAGGCGATCGAGGCCGCCGAGCAGGAGCTCGAGCTCCGGCGCGCGCTCGGGCAGCGGCTCGAGGAGGGCGTGGCGCTGCGGTGGCTGGCCGACATCCTCTGGTGCCCGGGGCGCAGCGCGGAGTCGGGAGAGGCTGCTCGACAGGCGGCGGCGCTGCTCGAGACGCTGCCGCCGGGACGCGAGCTCGCCTGGGCGTACACCCAGCTCGGCCCCGCATGGGCGCCTCGTGCCCTCGAGCTCGCTCGACAGCTCGGCGACGTCGAGCTCGAGGTGCGCGCCCTCGACGTGCTCGGATACGACTTCGCGAACTCGGGCGAGGAGCACATCGAGCAGGCGCTGGCGCTGGCAGGTGGGGCAGGGCTCGTCGAGCCGTACGGCCGAGCCATGATCAACATGGTCTCGGGAGCCCTGCAGACTCAGCAGTACGCGATCGTCGCCGAGTACGTCGACCGGGCGGTCGGCTACTGCAGCGAGCGTGGTCTCGAGCTCTACCGCTACTACGGGCTCGGCTATCGCGCGCGCTTCGAGCTCGACCAGGGCCGGTGGAGCGAGGCGGCGGAGACCGCCGCCACGGTTCTGCGCATCCGGCGCGCGTCGATCCTGCCGCGCATCTACGGCCTCGTCGTGCTCGGGCTCGTCCGCGCACGGCGCGGCGACCCCGGCTACCGGGATCTGCTCGAGGAGGCGTGGGCGCTGGCCGAGCCGACGGGCGAGCTCGTTCGCGTGTGGCCGGTGGCGACGGCGAGGGCCGAGGCGGCCTGGCTCGAAGGGGACCGCGAAGGAGTCGTCGCGGCCACCGAGTACGCACTTCGCCTGGCTCTGGAAGAGGGGAACCCGACGGCTCTCGGCCGGCTGCTGGTCTGGCGGCGCCGGGCGGGCATCGACGACGACGTCCCCGCCGCCGTCGCGCGGCCCTATGACGCCGAGCTGACGGGTGACTGGGCGAGCGCGAGCCGGTACTGGGACGAGTCCGGCTGTCCCTACGAGGCCGCCCTGGCGCTGGCCGGCTCAGGCGACGAGGACGAGCTGCGGCGCGCCCTGGACGAGCTCCATCGACTCGAGGCGCGGCCCGCGGCGGCGATCGTGGCGGGCCGCCTGCGCCGGCAGGGAGCACGCGGCCTGCCCCGCGGCCCTCGCCGCGCCACTCGAGACAATCCGGCCGGCCTGACGCCGCGCGAGGTCGAGGTGCTCGCACTGGTCGCTGAGGGGCTCCGCGACGCGGAGATCGCCGACCGGCTCGTCCTCTCAAAGCGAACGGTCGCGCACCACGTCAGCTCGATCCTCCGCAAGCTCGGCGTCCCCAACCGGGGCCAGGCCGCAGCCGAGGCCGTGCGGCTCGGCTTCGACGCCCAAGATAGGTAGCGCCCCGGCGAAAGCTGGGTAGGCGCGCCCATGCGCCCCGGTCGGGGCGTCCCTACCGTCGACTGGTACGCAACTCGACCAGGAGGTGAACGTAATGCGGAAGCTCATCCCGCTCGCACTCGTCGTGGTCGTGGCCGGGGCAACGGCCGCGCTCGCGACGGGAGCGGCGAACAGACCGGCGCACAGCCGCGCCTCCGCGATGCCGCTCGCCCAGTCCCTCGCCGCGGCGCGGCTGGCAACGGCGAAGTACGTGACCAACCTCGCGCGGGCGAAAGCGGACGGCTACGGGATCATCACGCAGATGATCCCGAACATGGGGTGGCACTTCCTCAACCCCAAGGTGTCGGGCTTCGACGTGACCAAGCCCGCGATCCTCGTCTACGAAAAGCGCGGCACGACGTGGCAGCTCGCCGCCCTCGAGTGGGTGTTCACGTCGAAGCCGGCGTCGCTGCCGCTTCCCGGCGCGCGGTACGGCGCCTTCGGGGCGGCCTGCCACTACGCCGACGGAACGTTCGTACCGGAGGCGGCTCAGGCCGACTGCCCGAAGACGAGCCCGCAGTCCGGGGCGGCGTTCGGATTCTGGCACCCGGACCTCGTGACGCTGCACGTGTGGCTCTGGTACCCCAACCCCTCCGGCATCTACTCCGGCACGAACCCGCTGGTGACGCCGTTCAACAAGGGCTGATCGGATGCCGAGGTACATCGTCGAGCGCACGTTCGCGGACGGGCTACGGCTGCACACCGACGCAGCCGGCGCCGAAATCTGCGGCGAGGTCGTCGAGCGCAACGGGGACGAGGGCGTGACGTGGCTGCACTCGTACGTGAGCGACGACGGGACGCGGACGTTCTGTCTCTACGACGGGCCGACTCCCGAGTCGATCAGACGGGCGGCCGCCGTCAACCGGCTGCCCATCGACAGGATCACCGAGATCCGCGTCCTCGACCCGTACTTCAGGGTGTGAGGCGAGCCGGCGCAGGGCGCCCGACGGTGGCGGGCGCCCTCGAGCACGCGGCTCAGCTCGGCTGCGGGACGATCCGGATGTAGGGCTTCGGCTCCTCCCACTCGCCGAAGAGCTCCTTTGCCTCGTCGTTCGAGACGGAGCCGGCGATGATCACGTCCTCGCCCTGCTGCCAGTTCACCGGCGTCGACACCTTGTGGTTGGCCGTCAGCTGCAGCGAGTCGATCACCCGGAGCACCTCGTCGAAGTTGCGCCCGGTCGTCATCGGGTAGACGAGCACGAGCTTGACCTTCTTGTCGGGCCCGATCACGAACACGTTGCGGACGGTCTGGTTGTCGGCCGGCGTGCGGTCGGCCGCGTCGCCGGAGACGTCCGCCGAGAGCATCCCGTAGATCTTCGAGACCGTGTAGTTGTCGTCGCCGATGATCGGGTAGTTGGGCGCGGATCCCTGCGTCTCCTCAATGTCCTTGGCCCACTCCTCGTGCCGGCCGGTCGGGTCGACGGAGAGGCCGATGATCTTGACGTTGCGCTTGTCGAACTCGGGCTTGATCTTCGCCATGTAGCCGAGCTCGGTCGTGCAGACCGGGGTGAAGTCCTTCGGATGGGAGAAGAGGACGCCCCAGGAGTCGCCAAGCCAGTCGTGGAAGTCGATCTCGCCTTCCGTGGTCTGGGCGGTGAAGTTCGGGGCCTCGTCGCCGATCGTCAGTGCCATGTCGCCTCCTTTCGGTGCGCCATCACTATACAAAGGAAAGTCATGTCGACAGCTACGAGTCTAACTGGGCGAAGGCCCGCTCGAACGTGCTACGCGGGTGCGCGCCGAGGACGAGCAGGCGCCCGTCGAGGACGAAGGCCGGAACGCCGTTGACGCCCGCGGCGACGGCCTGCGCGGTCGAGGTCTGGACGACGTCGCGGTAGGCGTCGGTCTCCAGCACCTCGTCCGCGCCTTCGAGCCCGACGTCCTGCGCGAGCGTGCCCAGCACGTCCGGGTCGCCGATGTTCTCCGCCTCGGCCCAGTAGGCGTCGAAGAGCCGGGCGTGCAGCGCGTCGAAGAGGTCGTGCGCCCGCGCGTGCTCCGCTAGCCGCAGCGCCTTCAGCGAGTTCGCGCGGATCGGCGGCGGGTTGTAGACGAGGCCATTCGCCTCGAAGATCGGCTCGACTTGCCCCGTGGACGGTGGCCGCGGCACGCCCTCGGGCGGATACTCCGGGTGTAGGTCGAACGGTGCCCAGGTGATCTCCGCGTCGAACCGCTCGCGCATCCACTCGGCCAGCCCCTGGCCGACGCGGCAGAAGGGTCAGATGTAGTCCGACCAGACGAGCACCTCGTGCTCCGCCATGGCGAGACGCTAGCTGCCGGGTGTTCTGAGATGCTGAGGGCCTGTGGTCACGGCTGACGAGATCGCGCGCATCCCGCTCTTCGAGACGCTGTCGGGGCCCGACCGCGAGCGGCTCTCGAAGGCGGCTGCCGACATCCAGCTCGCCGCCGGCGAGTACGCCGCGCACGAAGGGGAAGAGCGGGCGCTGTTCGCGGTGCTCGAGGGTAGGATCGAAGTGGTCAAGGACGTCGACGGGATCGAGCGCACGCTCGGCGTCCGGACGGCGCTCTCGGTCTTCGGAGAGGTGCCGATCGTCATGGGCACGACCTTCCCGGCCGGGTTCCGCGCCGCCGAGCCCTCGCGCGTGATGCGCATCGAAGCGCGTGACTACTACGCGGCGGCGGCCGCGTCGCCTGAGGTCGCGGAGAAGCTCGGCGCGCTCGCACAGGAGCGGATCGGGGGGCTGCAGGGTGTCGCCGCCGAGCGGCCGACGCCGCGCGCGATCGTGGTCGGCCACTCCTGGGACAGCCGCTGTGGAGAGCTGCGCCGCTTCCTCGACCGGAACCGGATCTCGTTCGAGTTGCTGACGCCGGACGGCGAGAGCGACGGGCTCGTGTTGCGCGTCGCCGACGGGCCGACGCTGGTCGAGCCGAGCCAGCGTGAGGTCGCGGAGGCCCTCGGGCTCCAGACGCGGCCGGCGTCGGCCGACTACGACGTGGTCGTCGTCGGCGGCGGGCCAGCCGGTCTCGCCGCGGCCGTCTACGGCGCGTCCGAGGGCCTGCGTACGGTGGTCGTCGAGCGCGAGGCGCCCGGCGGACAGGCGGGGACCTCATCGCGGATCGAGAACTACCTCGGCTTCCCGGGCGGGGTCTCGGGTTACGAGCTCGGGCAGCGCGCTCTGGAGCAGGCGCAACGGCTGGGCGCCGAGATCCTCGTCACCCGGTCGATCGCGGGCATCGACCCAACGACCCGCAGCGTCACCCTGGACGGCGACGACGTGCTCGTCGGGCGCTCGATCATCGTCGCGACCGGGGTCGCCTGGCGCCGCTTGCCGATCGACGGGTTCGACCGCCTGCTGGGCAAGGGCGTGTACGTCGGCGCCTCGCGCAGCGACGCGCCGAGCACCCACGGCCACGACGTCCACGTCGTCGGGGCGGGCAACTCCGCCGGGCAGGCGGCGATGTACTTCTCGAGCCATGCGCGGCGCGTCACGATCGTCTACCGGGGCGGAGCGCTCGAGAACAAGATGTCCCGGTACCTGGTCGACCAGGTCCACCGGAAGTCGAACATCGACGTCCTGCTGCGCGCGGAGGTCGTGGGCGTCCACGGCGACGCCTCGCTGGCGGCGATCGACGTCGTCGACAACGACACGGGTGCGGTCACCCGCCACGACTCCGGTGGGGTCTTCGTCTTCATCGGAGCCGACACCGACACCGCCTGGCTGCCGCCGGAGATCGCGGTCGATCCGGCCGGCTACGTCCTGACCGGGCCGGACGTGAAGGCGAGCGGGCGCTGGGACCTCGGCCGCGACCCGTACCTGCTCGAGACGAGCGTTCCGGGCATCTTCGCCTGCGGCGACGTCCGGTTCGGGCCGGTGAAGCGCGTCGCCGCGGCGGTCGGCGAGGGCAGCATGGCGATCGCCTTCGTCCACCAGTACCTCAGGGGCGAGTCGAGCTAGCTTCGGACGCGGCTCTCGACCGCGGTCTCGCCCGGCCCCGGCTCGCGCGGCTGGATCAGCCTGCGCTCGGCGCCGACGAGGAGCGCGCCCGGGCGCGGGAGGGCGTTGTAGTTGCTCGCCATCGCGAGCGTGTACGCGCCGGTCGCCGGAACCGCCAGCAGGTCGCCGCGCCGCGGCTCCGGGAGCTCCGCCCGTTCGATCAGCACGTCGCCGCTCTCGCAGTGCTTGCCGCAGACGGCGAAGACACCGGCCGCGGGCTCGTCCGCACGGCTCGCCAGCAGGGCCGAGTAGCGAGCGCCGTAGAGCGCGGGGCGGGGATTGTCGGACATGCCCCCGTCGATCGCGACCCACGTGGTCGGCCCGCTGCGCTTGACCACGCCCACGCGGTACAGCGTCACCCCGGCACGGCCGACCAGCGAGCGGCCGGGCTCGAAGATCAGCTGCGGCGGCGGGAGCCCCTGCACCGACCACGCTTGGCCGACGCGCTCGGCCAGCGTGCTCGCGTACTGCTCCGGGACCGGCGGCGCGGGGTCGTCCAGCGTGTAGCGGATGCCGAGGCCGCCGCCGAGGTTGAGGATCTGCGGCGCCCAGTCGAGCTCCGCGGCCAGCTCGGCGCAGAAGCCGGCGAGCCACTCTACCGCCGTCCGCGCCGGGCCATCGTCCACGAGCTGCGAGCCCAGGTGGACGTGCAGGCCGAGCAAGTCGAGCCCCGCCGCCCGTGCGCGGCGGATCACGTTCGACGTCTCCTCCGCCGGGACGCCGAACTTCGAGCCGAAGTGGCCCGTCTGGATCGCCGCGTGCGCGCCCGCCTCGATTCCCGGCGTCACCCGCAGGAGCACCCGCGTGACCCCGTGCTCGACGCAGCGCTCGACCTCGCCGGGCTCGTCCATGACCACGAGCCAGGCGTCCTGCTCGGCGGCGGCCCGCAGCTCCTCGTCGGACTTGTTGTTGCCGTGGATGACCCAGCACGACGGCGGGATTGCCGCCGCCTCGGCGTACTTCAGCTCCCCGAGCGTCGAGACGTCCGCGCCGATGCCCTCCTCCCAGAGGACACGCATCAGGGCGGCGTTCGGGAACGCCTTCGTCCCGTAGACGACCACGGCGTCCTCGCCGGCGCCGCTCCGCCACGCGCGCGCCGCGGCGCGGATCGTCTCCTCGCAGTAGACGACCAGGGGCGTGCCGTACTCCTCCGCGAGGTCGGCCGTCGACACGCCCCCGATCCAGAGGACGCCGTCCCGAATCTCGGCCGTGTCCGGGAACAGCTCGAGCATCAGCGGGTCCGGTACCCCTTGGCCGCGTTCCAGTGCAGCGTCCCGCCGCTCTTCGGCAGCGGCGCGTCACGCCCGGAGATCGAGACGCCCTTCGCCGTCGACGGCGGGCAGATCGCGACGTACCGCGCGTAGCCGCCGACGCCGCCCTTGAACTTCGGATACCCGATCGCGACGAGGCAGCCCGTTGCGGGAACGCCGTCGAGGTTGGCCACGCCCTCGGCCTGCGTGTACCCATGGTGCATCAGCCACGACTCGCCCTCGAGCGTCGGCGTCGTGTCCGTGTCGAGCGGCTCGTGGCCATGGAACAGGATGTGCCGCCGGAGATGCAGGAACTTCAGCGCCGCGAGCGAGACACCCGGGAAGACCGCGTCGGCCGCGAGCGCCTTTGCCTTCGCGGCGTCCTCCGTCCATTTCTTCGACCAGTCCGAGCGCACCATCACGACCGATCCGGCCGGAATCCGGCCGTGCGCCTTCTCGAATGCCACCACGTCCGAGACCTGCAGCGCATACTTCGGGTTCTTCTCGATCTGCGGGACGATCGAGATCACGACCAGCGGACGCACCGCGTAGCTCGCCGGCAGCTCGTCGATCGCCGGATACTCGGGCGCCCAGTGCGCCGGCGGGTCGAGCTGCGTCCCGAACTGGTCGGTCGACAGCCGGTAGGCCGTTGCCTCGAAACCGTCCTTCGTGTACGTGTACGGCTTGCCCGTCTTCGGGTCGACCGTCGGGCCGAACGTCGCCGGGCCGAAGCCCTTCCAGACCGGCATGTTCGGCGTGATCGAGTGCGTCAAGTCGATGTACTTCGCGCGGCTCAGCGTCTGGTCGTAGACCCCCCACAGGCCGACGCTCGTCGCGGTGCTGTGGGCCGGCAGGGCGACGAGCGCCACGACCACGGCCGCGCTCGCGCCGGCCACGAACAGCGCCATTCCCCCCAAGATCCGCATCGAAAGCCTCCTTTCGTTTGGCGCGTCGAGTACCATTAGAGCGATGGAGCAGCTGCTCGCATAGACCAGGAGGCAACGCGGCGACGCTGCGCCAACTCCCCACGGCCTCTCGCATGAGAGGCTTTTTTGTACCCATGGACAGATACGAGCCCAAGAAGATCGAGGCGAAGTGGCAGCAGGTCTGGGAGGACGAACGCGCCTTCTACACGCCGAACCCGCCTCTGGGCGAGGAGCCCGAGAACCACTGGTACCAGCTCGAGATGCTGCCGTACCCGTCGGGCACGCTGCACATGGGGCACGTCCTCAACTACACGATGGGCGACGTGCTGACGCATTTCCGCCGCCGCCACGGCTGGACGGTGCTGCGGCCGATGGGCTTCGACTCGTTCGGCCTGCCGGCCGAGAACGCGGCGATCCGCGAAGGCGGTCATCCGCGCGAGATCATCGAGCGGAACATCGCCGAGATCATCGGGCAGATGAGGCGGATCGGCTGGGTGATCGATTGGGACCGCTGCGTCTCCGCGCACGAGCCGGAGTACTACCGGTGGACGCAGTGGCTGTTCCTGCGCTTCTTCGAGCGCGGGCTCGTCTACCGGAAGGCCGCGCCGGTGAACTGGTGCCCGAACGACCAGACGGTGGTCGCGAACGAGTACGTGATCAACGGCCACTGCGAGCGCTGCGGCGCGCTCGTCGAGGCCCGCAACCTGGAGCAGTGGTTCTTCAAGATCACCGCGTACGCCGACGAGCTGCTCCGCTTCGAAGGCGCCGACTGGCCCGACCGCACGATGACGATCCAGCGCAACTGGATCGGCCGCAGCGAGGGCGCCGAGATCATCTTCCGCGTCGAGGAGCTCGACCGGGACATCGAGGTCTTCACGACGCGCCCCGACACGCTCTACGGCGCGACGTTCTTCGTCGTCGCACCCGAGCATCCGTTCGTCGAGGAGTTCGGCACCGACAAGGTGCGCGACTACGCCCGCCACACGGCGGCCAAGCGCGGCGAGGAGCGCGCGGCCGAGGAGGAGAAAACGGGCGTCTTCACCGGCTACTACGTGACGAATCCGGTCAACGGCGAGCGCCTGCCGATCTGGGTCGCCGACTACGTGCTGATGGAGTACGGCACCGGCGCGATCATGGCCGTGCCCGCGCACGACGAGCGCGACCGCGACTTCGCCGAGACGTTCGCCCTGCCGATCGTCCAGGTGATCGACGACGACGGCAGGCTGATCAACTCGGCCGAGTTCGACGGCCTCCACTTCGAGGATGCCAAGCGAGCGATCGTCGAGGAGCTGCGCGCCGAAGGCAAGGGCGCGCCCGCGGTCTCCTACCGCCTGCGCGACTGGAGCATGAGCCGGCAGCGGTACTGGGGCTGCCCAATCCCGATCGTCCACTGCCCGCAGTGCGGCCCGGTCGCCGTGCCCGACGACCAGCTGCCGGTGCTGCTGCCGGACGTCGAGGATTACCGGCCGAAGGGCGTGGCGCCGCTCGCCAGCAACCAGGAGTGGCTGCACGTCGACTGCCCGCAGTGCGGCGGCCCCGCCACGCGCGAGGCCGACACGATGGACACCTTCGTCGACTCGTCCTGGTACTTCCTGCGCTACGTCGACGCGCACGATGACCAGGCGCCGTTCGAGCGGCGGCTGGTCGACTACTGGTGCCCGATCTCGCACTACATCGGCGGGATCGACCACGCGACCGGGCACCTGCTCTACTCGCGCTTCTTCGTCAAGGTGATGAACGAGATGGGCCTGCTCGGCTTCCGCGAGCCGTTCGCGCGCCTCTTCCACCAGGGCTGGGTGCAGATGGGCGGCTCGAAGATGTCGAAGTCGAGGGGCAACGTCGCCGGCCCGGACGAGCTGGTCGAGGACTACGGCGCCGATTCCGTCCGCCTCTACATCCTGTTCATGGGTCCTGCTGACCAGGACATGGAGTGGACCGACGCCGGGATCGAGGGGATGAGCCGCTTCGTGCGGCGGTTGTGGCGCGTCGTCAACGAGGTGGCCGAGCGTGCGCCGGCCGAGGGTGAGGGGCGGCTGGTGCGGAGGGCGCACGAGACGATCCGGCGCGTGACCGACGACGTCGACCGCCGCATGCAGTTCCACACGCCGATCTCGGCCGTGATGGAGCTCGTCAACGACCTCGCCGACGACCCTGTCGCCCCCGGCGCGCGCTTCGCCGCCGAGACCGCTGTCTCGCTTCTCCAGCCCTGGGCGCCGCACGTGACCGAGGAGCTGTGGCAGCGGCTCGGCAACGAGCGGCTCTGGGAGACGCCGTGGCCGGTCGCGGACGCGGCGCAGCTCGCGCGCGAGACCTTCGAGCTCGTCGTGCAGGTGAACGGCAGGGTGCGCGACCGGATGGAGGTTCCGGCCGACCTGCCCGAGGCCGAGCTGGTCGAGCGGGCGAAGGCGTCCGAGCGCGTCCAGGCGCATCTGGACGGCAAGGAGATCCGGCAGACGATCGTCGTGCCGGGCAAGTTGGTCAACCT